>JBBSJE010000284.1:0-7631 GCA_038257535.1 Polyangia bacterium | reverse complement strand
CCACAAGGATGGCTCATCGCCCGAATTCCGCCCTCATGCACCCTGTAAGGGGTTTACGTAATAGCGTCGGATGAGGCCCGTATTGTCGGCCTTGTCCATGTACTCACCTGCGGGCAAAGCACATTTGACCATGTAGTCGACCGTTAGCCGACCCTCCGTCGAGGTCATGAGGCCTTCGGTGCTGACGAGGCCATTGGTTGTGCGCAAACCGTTGGTGGTGGCAAGACCGTTGGTGGTCCTAAGCCCGTTGGTGGCGACCAAGCCATTGGTGGCGCGGAGGCCATTGATCGCCCGGAGCCCATTGGTGGCGGCAACGGCTTGGGTCAACGGGTCATCCTGAAGGGTCATCCCATCGCCTTCACCTGGCACGCCACAACCAGCGACTGCGCCCAAAGCAACTGCACCCACCCAAATGCCCGACTTCATGTCTCACTCCTTGCGACCCGGCTGGCTGCTTGAGCCCCGTGGTTTTGCGTCACGCGGTCGCCCGCGCTTTGCCTTTTGAGGGGAGAATTCCCTTCGGACCTCATGCACTGCATGATTTTGGCCACGAATAAATGTACGCTAGCATACTTAAAATGGGTGGTTTTAAATGGACTAGCCCCCTTTGTGTCGCCTCTCGCACAACACCTGTTGTCCCGTACGCAACAGTGTCCCACTCTTGGTGCATGCGTGGTGGCCCGATCCCCGTGCCCCCAAAGCGGGCGTTGGTTCGCGGCGGATTTGATTGTAGACTGGGGTTTCTCATGCTTGCGCCTAAGCCCGCTGCGCGTCTTCGGTTCGGGCGCATATATTTGCTGGCTCTGGCCGCTTGGGGTGCGGCCGTGGCCTTGGGCGCGTGCAGCGACGCTGGCCCACCAAATGACAAGCCGCCGGACCTCCCCGACACCCCCGCGCCTCAGTGTGCGCCGGTTCCCGCAGCGCCGCTGCGCCTGCTGACGCGTCACGAATACAATATGAGTGTGCGCGATCTGTTGGGCGACCTCAGCGCCCCGGGGCGCGATTTTCCGCGCGAGCCGCTGTCTGGTGGCTTGGACAATGATGCCACGATTTTGCAGGTGGGCCCCGACAACGTCAGCCGCTACTTCGAGGCGGCCGAAGCGCTGGCGCAAAAGGCTGTGCGCACACCGCTTGTGCCAAGCTGCGAAGGACAACCCGCCGCTGAATGCGGACGTACCTTCTTGCACAACTTCGCCGCGCGCGTGTTTCGCAGGCCACTTTCAACCCAAGAATGGGAGGTGGTGGCGGGGCTCTTCGACAGCGTTTTGGCGCAACAGGGCCTTGCGGCTGCCATGGAACGCTCGATTCAATCGTTGCTGCAATCGCCGCAGTTTTTGTATCGCGACGAATTGGGAACGCCGATGCAGAACAAATCTGAAGCGGCGCTCAGCGGCTTTCAATTGGCGTCGAAATTGTCGTACTTTGTGCGAGGAACCACGCCAGATGCGGATCTTTTTGCGCAGGCAGCGTCGGGCGCTTTGGATGCCACCGCGGGTGTAAAAGCGGCTGTGAAGCAGATGCTAGCGCAAGCCAACGGCATGGATGGCTTGGCGCGGTTCTTGGCGGTGTATTTGTACTTGGATGGCGTAGAGCTGGCCGAAAAAGATGCCGGCGTTTATCCCGGATACAGCCGCGGCTTGGCGCACGCTTGGCGCCGGTCTTTGGAGTTGTTCATCGCTGATGTGTTGCGAAACGATGCTTCGCTCAAGAGCTTACTGACTTCACGCGCGCTGTTCGTGAACGACACCATGTCGGCGTATGACCATATGGGCGGGCAGGGCTTGGCGTCGGACTTTTCGCGGCTGGAAGCATCACCCGATCGTGCGGGCGGGATTTTGGCCCAACCTGGCTTTCTGGCGTACAAGGCTTTGCACAACGGTTCGTCGCCCATTCGCCGTGGCATGTTTGTGCTCGACAAACTGCTGTGCCAACCGCCCCCATCGCCGCCAGCGGATTTGGTTATTGTTCCGCCCGCGCCTTCAACCACGCTGACGACGCGCGCGCGATTTGATCAACATCGCGCCGATCCCGCATGCGCGTCTTGCCACGCCGCCATCGATCCTGTGGGCTTTGTGTTCGAAAATTATGACGGGATGGGCTTGTGGCGAACGCAGGAAAACGGCCATCCCATCGACGCTTCTGGCGGCATCGTGGATGCTGACGATGCTGCGCTTGTTGGCAGCGTGGCCAATGTGCAAGAGCTTTCCACCAAATTGGCGCAAAGCCAGCAAGTGCATGATTGCGTGGCAAAGGAGATCTATCGCTACGCCGCAGGAAGGCCTCTGACGAAACAAGATCTGTGTTGGTTTGAACCCATCAGCGCGCGGTTCTTCGATTCTGGTGGCAACTTCAAAGAATTGATTTCCAACATCGCCACATCGCCAGGTTTTCGCACGCACGAAGCCGTGAAGGAGGCGCCATGAAAGCGGCGACGAAAGCGTCGATGATAGCCTCGCGACGAACGGTGCTGCGGGGCGCTTTTGGAACCGCGTTGGCCTTGCCGTGGCTTGAATCTTCCCGGGCCGAGGCGGCCACAGTGCCCAAGCGTTTCATTGGGCTCTATCACCCCAACGGCGTTTTCACTCCGAAATGGTTTCCCACGCGAACAGGCATCAGCGAAACCGAGTTTCAGCTGGGGCCTTTGCACGAAGCCTTGGCACCTTGGAAGTCGCGGTTGTTGTTCACCAGTGGTATCGACATGAAGGTGGCGGTGACGGGGCCCGGCGAGATGCATCAGCGGGGCGTGGGCGGCTGGCTTACAGGCGCGTCGCTGGGCACAGGAAGCTTTGTTGGCAATGATGGATCGCGCGCTGGCTACGCGCTTGGACCCTCCATCGATCAAACCATCGCTGGCCTGATTGGTAAGGACAATCCGATCAAAAGCTTGCAGCTGGGCGTGCATGCTTTGATTCCGAATGTTGCGGGCGTGGTGAGCTACGCCGGCAGCAATCAACCGTTGCTTCCCCAAAACGATCCGAAGCTCACCTTCCGTACGCTTTTTGGAACCGACGAGGTCGCGCTTGATGGATTGGCGGCGGGGCGGCGCTCTGTGCTTGATTCGGTTCGTAGCCAAATCAGAAATTTGCAAACACGTGTGAGTGCCTCGGATCGCGGGCGGTTGGAACAACATTTCACGCTTCTGCGAGAGCTTGAGCAGCGGATCACCAACATCGACCCTGCTGCATGTGACAATCGTCCTGCACCTGGTCCGATAGAGTTTCAGGCTGAAGCTGCCATCGCACAGGTGGCCCAGGCACAACTCGATCTTTTGGTAGCGGCGATTCGTTGCGATCTAACCCGCGTGGCAACGGTGATGATCGCCGATGCACTCAACCACATTGCGATGCCCCACCTGGAAATCCGAACCGACGTTCACAACCTTACGCACTTGTCTGATGGTGACGCCGCACGCACTCAGGTGGGCACGCGTGACAAGTGGGTGGCGGGCTTGTTGGCCCGGCTGATGTTGGACCTGCAGGCGATCGCGGCGCCCGATGGGTCCACTGTGTTGGACCACACCCTGATTTTCTGGGGCACCGATGTGTCGCGGGGCAACACCCACGCCCACGACGACATGCCCTTTGTTCTGGCGGGCGGCGGGGCAGGGTTCAAGATGGGACGCTTCGTGAAGTGGGAGGGAGCCCTGCATAACGATCTGCTGGTTTCCATCCTGCGCGGGTTTGGAGGCAACCAAACCAGCTATGGCGCCGCCGAGTTCTGCAAAGGGCCGCTGGGAAACCTCAGTTAGGTCGCCAATTTTACCCAAATTGCCGCGATGCGTTCAGGAGAAAAGTCGAAAGCAAGCGATTCCGGCGGCTTGAGATGCTTTTGCCGGTCACAAATCGTTTCTTTCCGTTGACTTCGGAAAGCCGATTCCTATAATTCGGCTCCCTCCTTCCAAGGATGTCCGTTTGTGTATACAAACACATCGAAACGCTTCTTGGAAACGGGTTAAGAGAATCAGGATTTCAAAGGTCATTTCCGAACGATGCCCACGATCAATCAACTAGTCCGGCGCGGCCGCTCCCTTCAGCGACGCAAGACCGCGTCTCCGGCACTCAAGGCATGTCCGCAACGCCGAGGCGTTTGCACCCGCGTTTACACCACCACCCCCAAGAAGCCCAACTCGGCGCTTCGCAAGGTGGCCCGTGTGCGCTTGACCAACGGCATGGAAGTGACCACCTACATTCCTGGTGAAGGTCACAACCTGCAGGAGCACTCAGTTGTGCTTATCCGTGGCGGTCGTGTGAAGGACCTTCCCGGTGTTCGCTACCACATCGTTCGCGGCAGCCTGGACACAACAGGCGTCAACAACCGGAAGCAAGGTCGATCCAAGTACGGCGCCAAGCGCCCGAAGTGATCCCGCTTTCATAAACCCTACCTTAGACCCCAGCCAGAGACGACGATGCCACGCAAAGGTGAAGTCCCAAAACGCAAGCCGCTTCCTGATCCCAAGTACACGGATCAGCCCATGGAAACCCGTCGTCGGGTAACCAAGTTCATCAACACCGTCATGGAGTCGGGCAAGAAGTCCGTCGCCGAAGGCATCGTTTACGGGTCGTTCGACCTGGTGGCCGAAAAAGCCAAAGACGATCCCGTAAAGGTGTGGGACCGCGCGCTCCAAAATGTGCAGCCTCGCCTTGAGGTGAAATCCCGTCGTGTGGGTGGCGCAACCTACCAGGTGCCCATTGACGTCCGCGCCGATCGCGCTCTGACCTTGGGCATGCGCTGGTTGATCCAAGCCGCCCGTTCACGCAACGACGGTCGCACCATGCGAGAGAAGTTGGCCAACGAACTGGTTGACGCCTCCAACAACCGTGGCGCCGCCGTGAAGAAGCGTGAAGACACGCACAAGATGGCTGACGCCAACAAAGCTTTCTCGCACTACCGCTGGTAGCGCGGATTTTGAACACAATTTTAATTTAACTACCCAATATTTTGCTTAATCCAGACTTCGTCTGGAACACATAGGTAACCGAGACGCTCGCGGCATCGAGCAGGGGGTTGAAGGGAGAGTCCAAAGGGCAACGGTCCTTCGGGGTTTCCATTCAGCCAACCCTTCCACAGCCACGACGACCCCTCGTTTATAAGTTATCCCTGACAGCGGACCTCGCGGTGCCCGTGACTTTTTGTCACAAAGGTATTGCGTGCGCGTTGGAAAGGAAGAGAAAAGTCGTGGTTCGTCAAAGTCTCATCGAATTGACCCGAAACATCGGGATCATGGCGCATATCGATGCGGGCAAGACAACCACGACCGAACGCATCCTTTTCTACACCGGCGTCTCCCGAAAAATGGGTGAGGTTGATGAAGGCACCGCGGTTATGGACTGGATGGAGCAGGAGCAGGAGCGGGGCATCACCATCACCGCCGCCGCAACCACCTGCTTCTGGCGCGACCATCGCATCAACATCATCGACACCCCGGGCCACGTGGATTTTACTATGGAGGTTGAACGCAGCTTGCGCGTCCTAGACGGCGCTGTGGCTGTGTTTTGCGCCGTGGCGGGTTTTCAACCGCAGTCGGAAACGGTTTGGCGGCAGGCCGATAAGTACCGAGTTCCGCGTCTGGCCTTCATCAATAAGATGGACCGCACGGGTGCCAATCCCTGGCGTTGCGTGGAACAGATTCGTGAGCGCGCCAAAGCGCATCTCATTGTCACCCAGATTCCTCTAGGCCTTGAAGATGCCTTTACCGGCGTCATTGACCTCATCGCCATGAAGGCACTTGAATGGGTGGGCGACGTTACCGGCGCCTTCTTCAACGTCATGGAGATCCCGGCTGAGCTCGTGCCGGCGGCCAAGAAGGCCCGGGCCTCCATGGTTGAGGCCTTGGGCGAGGTGGACGACGAGATTCTGGCGCTTTACGTCGAGGGTGCCGAGATTTCCCAAGACCGCATCCGCGCCGCGCTTCGTCGGGCCACCATCTCGGGGCGCGCTGTACCGGTTCTGATGGGCGCTGCCTTTCGCAACCGAGGCGTGCAACCTCTGCTCGACGCCGTGGTTGACTACCTGCCATCCCCCGCAGATCTTGCCGCGGTTGACGGCCTTGATGCTGACGGCAACAAGGTTCAACGGCGCGCCACCGAAGACCAGCCCTTGGCCGCCCTGGCCTTCAAGCTCATGACCGATCCGTTCTTGGGACAGCTGACGTATCTGCGCATCTACGCCGGATCGGTTGCGGCGGGGGCCACGGTTCTCAACGCCAGCAACAGCAAGCGCGAACGCATCGGCCGCTTGTTTCGAATGCACGCCAACCGCCGCGAAGAGATCAAAGAAGCCACCGCGGGCGACATCGCCGCCGCTTCCGGACTTCGGGCCACCGCCACCGGCCACACACTTTGCGACGCCGCGGCCCCGATCCAGTTGGCGCTGATTGACGTTCCGCCTCCCGCTGTGCAGCTGACCATCGAGCCCAAAACCCAGGCCAGCGCCGACAAACTCACTGAGGCGCTCAAGCGCTTGGCCTTGGAAGATCCCTCCTTCGAGGTGTCTTACGACAGCGAAACCGGGCAGACTTTGTTGGCGGGCGTGGGCGAGCTGCATCTCGAAATCTTGGTGGATCGTTTGGTGCGCGAGTTTGGGGTGGAAGCGCGGGTGGGGCGGCCCCACGTGGCCTACCGAGAGACCGTCACCCGCGGCCACGAGGCCGAGGCCAAGCACGATGTTCAAGTTGGTTTTCGCGGCCAATTTGCCCATGTGGTGGTTCAAATTGAGCCGGCCGCGTCGGGCTCGGGTGTGGTGTTGGTTGACGCTTCTGACGCGCAGCAGATTCCCAGACCGTTTTGGCCGGCTGTGGAGCGAGGCGTCCGCAACGCCTTGGCCAGCGGTGTTTTGTGTGGTTATCCCACCACCGACGTTCGAGTTACTGTGAAGGGGGGAAGCTTTCACCCCGTGGACTCGAGTGAGCAAGCGTTCGAGATTGCCGCGTCGCAGGCGGTGACTTTGGCGGCGCGTGAAGCGGCTCCAGCGCTTCTGGAACCGGTCATGACTCTTGAAGTCACGGTGCCTGCCGAGTTCACAGGTGAAATTACTGGAAATTTAATGTCGCGCCGGGGCCGAGTTCTTGCTATTGAAGCGCGCGGTACTGTGCAGGCCCTCTCGGCGGAGATTCCTCTCGCCAACATGTTTGGGTACGCAACGGACCTCAGGTCGCTGTCTCAGGGCCGCGCCACCTTCACAATGCAGTTTTCCCATTACGGCCTCGTCCCCGCAAACGTTGCCGATTCGATTCTAGAGCGCATCCGCGGCAACTAAAAACGTTGTTTGAGATTTGAAGAGAGAGATCTGGAGGAACCCAGAACATGGCAAAAGAGAAATTCAACCGTAACAAACCGCACCTGAACGTGGGCACCATTGGGCACGTTGACCACGGCAAGACCACCTTGACCGCGGCGATCACGAAGGTGCAAACGGATAAGGGTCAGGCCAAGTTCATGGGCTACGACCAGATCGACAAGGCTCCAGAAGAGCGCGAGCGTGGCATCACGATTTCGATCGCTCACGTGGAGTACGAATCGAACAAGCGCCACTACGCGCACGTGGATTGCCCCGGTCACGCCGACTACATCAAGAATATGATCACCGGCGCGGCGCAGATGGACGGCGCGATCCTGGTTGTGAGCGCGCCCGAT
>JBBSJE010000283.1:0-7781 GCA_038257535.1 Polyangia bacterium | reverse complement strand
GTTTTCCTATCCTCACTGGAAGTGCACTTTCGTTTCTTGAGGTTTTCAGTTGTCGCAAACCGAAAAGATCATGAAAAGAAGCGTGCTTCCAGTGTTTTCTACACTCCTGTGGGCTTCAGGATTGTCGCTTTAGGGCTAGCGGAGTGCGAGTTCTTGGTCAGCCATTTTGCCGCAGCAGAAACACACTTCGACGAGCTTCGCAATCGCGCCAGTTCGCGCGCGGAGCGCGCGGAAGTGGCAAACTCTCAGGTCAAACTTTACATTGTCATGGGCCGCTACGATGAGGCCTTGCGGCTGGGCCTCACAGAGCTTGCGTCGTATGGCGAGCCCCTCGCCTCCCCTTCGCAAGACCGTGCGCAATCCATCGTCCTTGAGCGGCACCGGCTTGCCGTAAACCTTGAGGGAGTCGATCTGGGCTCGATCGTCGATCGGCCGCTCATCAAGGATCTCGAAGCGCGCGCCGTCATCATTTTGCTTACAAGCATGGCGCCAGCTATCTACTCACGTCAGCCCGGGCTGTTTCCTTTGCTGGCCATGCGAACCGTGAATTTGAGTCTTGAGCACGGCAACTGCGAACATTCTTGTTTCGGATATAGCCTTTATGCCGTGATGCTGGCCGGCGTCGATGGTGACTCCGAACAAGCTTTGATGATGTCCGAGGCCTCCATCGCGCTGAACGAACGGCTACGCGATCCAAGGCTTCGCGGTACGGTGTTGCACATCCACGCGAACCACATCGCTTTTTGGCGGCGGTCATTCGCCGAGGTGAGTTCGCTGCAGCAGCGAGCGTACCTGGCCTCGATGGAGGTGGGTGATCTGACGATCGCTGCCTATGTCAGCTTCATGGGAGGCTGGCAGTGCCTGGCACGAGGGCACACATTAAGCGTGACAGAGCGTGACGTCGCCACGTTCGAAGACCTCGCTCGAAGCTCTCATCACGCTGGTGCACAGCTGGTGGTGCGGATCCAGCGCCAGTACGTGCGCGCGCTTGCAGGATTGACGAACGGTCCCCTCAGCCTAACTGACGAACACTTTGATGCGGACGATGCGCGCTGCCGAATGGCCGACGCAGGGTTCGAGACCGGCTTAGTGATGCACGACCTGCTGCGGGTAATGCTGGCATGGTTTCACGGCAACTATGGGGAGGCCGAGTTGTGGCTCATAAGAGGCGCCCCCAGCCTTCCGGCGGCTTTGGCTCTGCCGCTTGAGACCACCTGGGCACTTTTTGATGCGCTCACCGCGGCGGCCCTGTGGGAGCCTGCACCTCACATGGCTCGTGCGGCTCTTGTTGAGCGGGTCGAACGGGCCGAGCTTCGACTTCGGGGTTGGGCGCGCGGGTGCCCTGAAAACTTTGGCGCCGAGCATGCGCTTGTTGGGGCCGAGCTTGCCCGTCTTCACGGCAGAATCTCCGAGGCTTCGTACGGCTACGAGCAAGCCGCCGATGCCGCCCGGCTAGCCGGCATGATCCCGGTCGAGGGCATCGCAGCGCAGCTTTCCGTTAAACTTGCGCGAGCCCAAAACATGATCCGCGCGACGCGTTTGTGGTTTCGGGAATCGTGTGTGGTTTTCGCGCACTGGGGCGCGACAGCTCCGCTTAAAGCGATGGAGTCCGAAAGCTCCGACTTGCTGGTGACCTCAACCGCACCAAAGACGGAATCGTTGGTCACGGTTACCGAGCAACTTGACGTCCTCACCGCGATAAAAGCCTCGCAGGCTTTGTCTCGTGAAACCACAATTGACGGACTGACCGGTGCGCTTCTTCGTGTGGTGCTTGAACACTCGGGAGCACAACGTGCTGTTGCACTGCTTGTCGGAGAAGGTGGCCTTGCCCCAGTAGGGTTCGATTCGATCGATGGCAAATCCTCAAATGCATTTTCCGAATCGGTTGTACGCTTCGTCGAACGCACCTGCCTACCTGTCGTCGTGGAAGATGCGAGCCGAGATCAAACCTTCGGTGGCGACGCCTACATCATTGGTGGCCACGTGCGCTCGGTGTTGTGTCTGCCGATCCTTGCCCAATCACATCTTGTGGGTGTGCTTTACCTTGAAAACAACCTTATCACCGACGCATTTTCCCCTGGCCGCCTAGCTTTGCTTGAGGTCGTATCCACTCAGCTCGCAATTTCCCTACAGAACGCAAAGCTATATGAGGAGAGGCAGCAGCGCGCGGAACTTGCTGCCCGTCAAGAGGCCACCACGGCCACGGCAATTCTAGAGAGGAGCCGGCTGGCGGCATTTTTCGAGCAAGCGCCGGCCGCGATTTTGATTCTTGAGGGGCCCGAGCACCTCGTGACCCTTGACAACCCTCCTTACCTTCGCCTGGTGGGGGGCCGTCCGATGAAGGGCTTCACCGTACGGGATGCGCTTCCCGAAACGGTTGGGCAGGGGTTCATCGATCTGTTGGATCGGGTTTTCGCGAGTGGCGAGCGTTATGAGGGTCGAGAAACACTTGCACGCCTCGCACGAGGGCACGACGGATCCTTTGAAGACGTTTACGTGAATTTCGTTTATCAACCGTTTCGAGATGCCGAGGGCGCGGTGCAAGGGATCATGGTGTTCGCCTTCGAGGTCACCGATCTGGTGCGCGCTCGTGACGAAAGGCAGGCGCTTATCCAGGGCGAAAAAAGCGCTCGCCGCGACGCCGAGGCAGCAAGCCGCGCCAAGGACGAGTTTCTTGCCATGCTGGGGCACGAGCTGCGAAACCCGCTGGTTCCTATCGTCACCGCTTTGCATATCTTGGGGGTAAAGGACCCCGACAGACATCTCAAAGAACGTTCCATCATCGAGCGGCAAGTTAAGCATCTGGTGCGTCTTGTGGACGATCTGTTGGATGTCTCGAGGATCACAAGCGGCAAGGTCGAGCTTAAGCGCGAGCCAGTTGAGTTAGCGAATGTGGTTGCAAAGGCGATCGAGATGGCCACGCCGCTTCTTGAGCAAAGAAGGCATGAGCTGACCGTTACGGTTCCGCGCGAGGGTCTCGTGGTCAACGGGGATCTTACACGCCTTGCGCAAGTGCTCTCGAATCTGCTGACGAACGCGGCTAAATACACTGAGGTAGGCGGCCACATAAAGATCGTCGCCGAGCGTCTCGGCGGCAACATTGAGGTGCGTGTGATTGACACCGGCATCGGCATCGCACCCGATATGCTGCCGCGGGTTTTCGATCTATTTGCGCAAGAGAGTCAGGCGCTGTCCCGTTCGCAAGGCGGACTGGGCTTAGGACTTGCGATTGTCCGTAGCCTGGTGGAGCTGCACGGGGGCAAAGTGTGGGTAAAGAGCGCTGGACTTGGACGTGGCACGGAGTTTACGGTTCAATTGCCTGCGCTCGATCTGCTGATCTCAAAATCTGCTTTGGGTGCAGAGCTAACAAGCCAATTGCAGCCCACCGTCGCATGCCAGAACTCCCGGGTGCTGGTCGTCGACGACAACGAGGACGGGGCAGAAATGATCGGCGAGGCCATTCGGGGTTGGGGCTACACAGTCGAAATTGCCTACGACGGGCCCTCCGCGCTTCGTCTCGTCAAGGACTTCAAACCCAAGGTTGCGCTGCTCGACATCGGCCTTCCGGTTATGGATGGGTATGAACTTGCGGGGCAGCTCAAGGGGAAAGCCGGTCTGCAGGGCACCTACCTGGTCGCGTTGACCGGCTATGGTCAAAGCAGCGATAAACAGCGGTCCAAAGAGGCCGGCTTTCACGCGCACCTGGTGAAACCTATCGATATTAAGAGCCTTCATGAAATGCTTGAAGGCTGGTGTGCGGAATTTGATGCCGCTCCACAGGATCGAACCCCGGAACCCTAGGTGAGGTAGGGCGTCATTAATCAATCGCCGGATTGGGCTTGGGGCGGGACCTCGTTCTTTTCTCAAGCTTGAGACCAGGCTTTTAGGCGCAACAGCGTTTCGGGGCAGGCAATGGAACGTTTTCGACCAACGCCACAGGAGTTTCTCAATGCGCGGGGGCTGCTGTGAAATCAAGCCTTGATCAACTCGCTACGAGCGCCCTTTACGTTTGGGCCTTTGGGCCGTAGTGGAATGCAACTTCGACGAACTCACGCATCCGGCAAAAGCGAGCCCCGTTGAGCAAGCAAATCCTTTCGTCGCGTGTGTGCAGAAGGCGCTGACCGATGGACGGACATTCGCGCAAAGCGCAGAAACCTCATTCTTTGTGAACTAGGGTGGCGATCTATCGCTTACATCCAGTGCGCAAGCAGGCGATGTAGGGAAATCGCTTGCGCAAAACCATTGAGATGAAGTTGCAGCCGACCGAAGCGCGCACATCCACCAAGTGATTGGCTTGATGGGGAACGCTTGAGTCACTTAACCCGAGCGTTTGAGATATCTGCGTGCATAGTATGCCTCTAGACGAACGCGGCTAGAGGGGGACGGATGGGCGAAATTCAAGCTGATGTCGGAAGACGTCGATCTCGCGATGGCTCGCTGGCCGATCAGCTCAGCGGTGCCTTCATCGGTTTTGGCGCGATTGTCGGTGCGGCTGCCGTCATCACGGCCGCCTCGTATGCAGTCAGTTGGGCTTGGCTTACCCCCGCTTTTGAACACAGCCAGCGGGCCGTGCAGGATGAAGCGGCTTCGTACTCAAGCATGCTGGAACAGGAGGACAGCCTTCGCGGCTACCTTCTGACGCGTGATGTTCGCTTCTTGGAACCGTACAGCCGGGCTGC
Source organism: Polyangia bacterium (assembly GCA_038257535.1). GTDB lineage: Bacteria > Myxococcota_A > Polyangia > Fen-1088 > Fen-1088 > JAGTJU01. The sequence goes on along the minus strand of JBBSJE010000283.1, from coordinate 3,102 downwards.
GACGGATGCGGCTCGAGCCCACAAAAGCCCCTCACTTTTCGTGGACCCGTTGGCGTCGGCCGAACTAGCGACATTGATGGTTCGCGCGCGCTTGGCTGAGGAACGATGGCACGACGTGTGGGCCAAATCCGCAGCAAACACCGGCCCTGCCGCTGTGCCACCTTCGGTGGCGCGTGGCGACGAGCTTTTCAGCGTCTACGAAAGCAACCACTCTGCTTTCGCCGAAGCCCTTGGCAAGCGCCGCGACCGTTTGGCGGCGCATGAACAATACATTATTTAGGGCCGCGTCCTTCTCGAACTGCTGGTCTTCATTGTCGTGTTTTTTCTGGCTATGCGCCAGCACCACGCGTTGCGCGCAGCCGTCGTGGATCCCGTCGCGGCCTTGCTCCGGCACATTCGGCGCATCCGGGATGGGCAACTGCAGGCAACAGCCGATCCGGTTGGCCCGCGCGAGCTGGCTGAGCTGGCCGAGGGTCTCAACGAGGTTGTGCGTTCACTCATCATGGCGCGGGAATTTGCGGCTTCGCGCGATCGCGATCTCAGCGTTCACTCCGGGCGCTTGCATCAGATACTGGATGCAAGCCGCGAATTCGCCGAGAGCCTGAATCTTCGCTACGTGGTTGGGGCCGTGCGACAGAGCACGGCGATGATCGGCGGATACGAGCAAGTGGTGGTGTGGCTGATGGACAGCGAGCAAAAGCGGCTCGTTGACAGCGAGGCTGGCGGCGCCGCCGACGCTGACCATTCGGTTGAGATGCACCAGACTCTAGCGGGACGCGCGGCCAAGTCAGGTCGCATTACATTCGAGGGGCCCGCGGGCCAAGTTCGTTTCAGTGATAGCAGCACAATGCCCGTGCGTGCGATCGCGATCCCCCTGGTCGTGGGTGCACGCGTGGTGGGCGTGCTCGAGGCGCGTCACTTAGAAGCACAGTTGGCAACGCGTGATGCGATCGAGCTTCTTGAGATGTTGGCCATGCACGCTGCCACTGCGATCGAATCCGCGCATTTGCATGAACTTATAGAGAATCGCAGCCACATCGACGTTCTGACCCGGCTGCAAAACCGGCGCCGGCTCGAGGAAGACCTCGATACTGAGTGCAAGCGAAGTTCGCGCTATGGTCGGCCGTTGGCCTTTGTCATGCTTGATGTGGATCACTTCAAGGCATTCAACGACACCCATGGCCACCCTCAAGCGGACACGGCCCTACAGGCGGTGGCAGAGGTGATTGGCGGCTGCGTGCGCACAACCGACACCGCCTACCGCTATGGTGGTGAAGAATTCTGCATCATGCTGCGCGAAACCGGCGGCAAGGACGCAATGATTTTCGCCGAGCGTGTTCGCCTGCGAATCGAACAAAGGTTCATCGCCGGGGACATATTGGGCATCACCGCGTCCTTCGGCGTTGCCGAGTTCTCCGTAGACGCTCCGACTCCGCGTGCCCTTGTGGAGGCCGCCGACGCGGCCCTGTACGAATCAAAGCATGCGGGCAGAAATCGCGTGGCGCTCAGCGTTCGGCCACCACCTCCGCTCCAGGCTTAGGCACATTGCTAAGCAAGCAAGCGGCTTAGCACTAAAAACACACAACCCAGCCCCGCCAGATACGCCGGTCCGAAGCTTCGTCACGCCAACCACGTACAGCAACCCATGCAACGCACGCGCAGACACGTAGGTCACGGCAGCTATGCTGCTTATGCGAGCATTACCAAACCAAGCCCCCAAAGAGCGTTCAACACCAAGCACCACAGCTCCGTCGTCATGGCTATGCTTTAGCAGGGGGAGATGACGACTTCTTGAGATCACGCAGTATCACTAAGGCAACCATCGTTCCTCGTCTGTAACAGGATCAGAAAAGCGCCTGCGACAAATACTAAAGCGATTTGCTTGCGATCAGACGGCCTATGCTTCGGCCCGGAGGTTTCGAATGAACAACACCAAGCGAGTATGCGGGTTGATTGGCAGTGGCGTGATGGTTGCCTTGCTTGCCACGTGTGGCACTGATGAGAAAACTCCGGTTGAAACTCAAACAGGCGCCATCACTTTGCCATCGGGTTTCGTTGAAGACATTTTCGTCAGCGGGATGTCCGCTCCCAGCGCTATGGCATTCGCGCCTGATGGCCGACTGTTCGTCGCAGAGCAGACAGGAAACCTGCGCGTGGTGCAAAACGGCAGCTTGCTTGCGACGCCGTTCATTAGCCTCACCGTAGATCAACAGGGGGAGCGGGGACTATTTGGTGTGGCGTTCGATCCTGCGTTCACCTCGAACAACTTCATTTACCTTTACTACACCTGCAAACGGACACGTGGTGGTGCCTGGCAGCGAAGTGGTTTTGCTTGAGCTCGATAACCTCACGTCGGCCACCAACCACAACGGCGGCGCCATTCACTTTGGATTAGACGGGAAATTGTATGTAGCGGTGGGTGAGAACGCATCGCCCAACAACGCGCAATCAATGGGCAACCTCTTGGGAAAATGCGCCGCATCAACGCTGACGGCAGCATCCCTAGCGACAACCCCTTCTTTAATACAGGCAACATCACGTCACCTGAGCAAGGGACAACGTATGCGGCAGGAACTGCCATCACCTACGCGGGCAGCGGCAGCGATGAGCAAGACGGTACGCTGGCCGGCGCGGCATTCCGGTGGGAAGTTGTGTTTCATCACGACACGCACACGCATCCGGCTGTGCCACCAACATCGGGATCCACGGCGGCAGCTATGCTCAGCTGTTTCGCGAGGCCTACGGTTGCAGCCCCGTGCGCTTTCGGCGGCGCGGACGCGAGATGGTGGTGGCTGCAACCCTTAAAGCGTTTAGGGACCCGTGACGGAGCGCCAATAGCTCGCCGCCATCTTTGGCGCATCTATCTGGGTGAACAGCTTCACCGGCTTTTCGCTCGACGCACCGTTCGTGAGCAGCGGCGGCGCCACCGTGCTCAACGTGGCCGAAGTGGAGTCAAGCAGCGCTTCGATAAGCGTGACATCCCACATCACCCAGGCGCGCTTTTCGGTCCACAGCTTGTTGTTCCAGGTCATCCCGTGAACGTAGTCGTTCCAGTAAGAGGTCAAGAATGTCCCCAGGGCACCGCGGCCCTCCAACCGGGCG
>JBBSJE010000282.1:0-7809 GCA_038257535.1 Polyangia bacterium | reverse complement strand
CTTTCGGCCGGCTACTACATGTGGTGGGGCGGCATGGCTTTGGGACCGCGGCACGTGATTCCTGCGCTCGGTTTTTGGGGGTTGGGCCTTTTGTGGGCGTTGCCGTCCGCGCAGCCCACCGCCGCTGAACCCCGCAAGCTCAGGTGGCACCGCCACGTCACCTTTGCGTGCCTCTCACTTTCGATCGTGAATATGGCGCTGGGAACGGCGGTGGGTCCCGAGGCCCCCCTGACAGACGACCTGCTCTTTAGGTATGTGTATCCCATGGCGGCAACAGGTCGCATTCCAGCGGCCCACGGCGCCTCCAATTGGGGGCGCTTGCTAGGCTTGCCGGGACTTTTGTCGCTGCTTCCGATCGCCGCGCTCTGGACTGTCTACATTTTCAGGATTTGGCCCTGGCTGCCACCGTCCTCACCTTCACCTCACAAGACCCAGCAAAGTCATTCAGCATGAGCGAACCTCTTTCCGCCGCCCCCGTGGTTGTTGTTGGCGAATCCAGCTCCCGCGGCGCCGACCGTTTGGCCGTCGCGATCATCCTTGCCTTGATTGTGGCGTTTTTGGGACACGTGGCGCGCTTTCCCTTCATCTACGACGACCAATGGACCATCGTGGACAACCCAGTGGCCAACAGCTTGAGCAACTTGCTGAGGCTGTGGGGGCCCCAGTTTGCCCGCGAGGGCGTTCCCGACGCGGGCCGCCCGGTGATGCTGGCATCGGTGATTGTAGATCGCGCGCTTTGGGGTTATGGCCCGCTAGGTTTTCATCTGCAGAATCTGCTGTGGCACGGCGTGGTTTCGGTGCTGATGCTGCTGGGCCTACGCCACATCACGCAGTCGCTGCCGATGGCGCTTTTCACAACCTCTCTGTTCGCCGTGCATCCGCTGGTTGCCGAGCCTGTGGCGGTGGTGAACTACCGCGAGGATCTGTTGGCAGCCGCATTCGCTCTTCTGGGTGTGTTCGCGGTGGCCGCCAGCCGCAGGGCCGCCAAAGGTTGGCCGGCAAGATGGCGCAAGGTTCTAGCGTTCTTGTGCTTTGTGTTGGCGGCCGGGGCGAAGGAGTCCGCATACGTGGCGCCTTTGCTGGTGGTGTTGCTCGATCGGTTTGTGCCACGGGCTGTGCACGAAGAGTTTCCCACACGAGGATTGCCCCCAGGTCGAGGCAAACAAGAACAGTGGTTGGACGCTGCCTTGGCGGCAGCAGCTGTGGGACTGGTGTTCGCTTGGCGGGCGTGGGTAATGGGGCACGCGGCGGTTGTGTCCACCTCGGCCGAAACCAGCGGCGCAAACATCTTCTTCCGGCTGTTGGAAAGCGTCTATGGCTTCGTGGCAGGCGCAGCGCACGTGCTTTATCCGCTGGGGCTATCGCCTGAGTACGACCCTGTCGCCTTGGATGGATTTGGGCTGTTCATGGGGGTGCTGGCTTTCGTTGTGCTGGCGGGTCTGGTGGCCGCAACGCTGTGGCTGCGGCGGCGCTTTGCCTTGGCGGCGTTGGGCTTGGCATGGGCGCTCCTGGCCTACGTTCCAACGTTCGGCATTGTGCCCATCACCAACGAACGGGCCGATCGCTACATGTATCTGGCCCTGATGGGATTGCTGCTGGCGCTGGTGGCGGGGATTACGCATCTGTCATTGCGGCTGGCGGCCAAATTTCGCAAGGGGCGCGAACCGCTCACCGTACTGGGCATGCCTTTCACCTGGACGTTGGCGGCCGTGGCGGTGATGTTGCTAGGCCTTGCCGCCCGCAACCAATCTTTGGCGTGGGCCAACGAAGAAAACCTGTGGCTTTCCGCCGTAGCGAAGGCGCCGCATTCGGCACGGGCGTGGGCCGGGTGGGCCACAGTGTTGCTGAAAAAACGCCAAAGCATTGAGGCGCAAATGGCCGCCTCCACGGGCTTGAGCCGCAGCGGCAACGATCCGCGGCTGATGGAAATTCTGGGGCTGACCCACCTCAACCAGGGGTCGGTCGAAACAGCGTGCAGCACACTCAAAGCGGCAGGGGACGAGGGTGCGCCTTACGATCGGGCGCAAAGGGCCAGCAACTTGGGGTACTGCTTGATGCGGCTGGGGCGCTACGAAGAAGCGCTCACACACTTTGAAAGATCGCGCAACCTGGCGCCCTGGTTTGAACGGGGCTGGTCCAACGCGGTGGAAACGCTCAAGCGGATGGGGCGCGCCAAAGAGGCTGAGGCTCTGCAGCGGGAGTTTGATAGCCGCTGAGCGGCCGTCATCGCGCGAGCGCTTATCCTCCTCGGCTAGCACCTCACCCGCTTTGCGCAGGCGCATGCGCTTGGTCGCTGATGAGCACCCTGTGTGCACCGGGACAAACGGCATGGAGGTGCAATAGTAGTTTTTTGCACTAGACTGCAATTTACTTCGAAGTAAATTGCATATGTGTCAAATTTACTACGACGCCAATATGCCCCGATCGGTGAGGATCTGGCACGAAAAATGGTGCTTCTGGTTGGGCCTCGGCAATGCGGAAAAACCACGCTCGCCCGGATGTTTTTGTCCGAAACCAAGGGTGCTTATTACAATTGGGACGTCGACAAACACCGAACCGCGCTGCGCGCCGGCGATCTCGATCCTGACGCGCTGCTCTGGGTGTTCGACGAGATTCATAAATACCGCAGTTGGCGCAACTGGCTCAAAGGCCAATTCGATTTGCACGGAAAGCAAAAGCAAATCCTTGTAACTGGTAGCGCCAGATTGGACGTGTACCATCGAGGCGGGGATTCGTTGCAGGGACGATTCTTCCTGCACAGGCTGCACCCGCTTACGTTGGCGGAAGCCACCAACCACCTCTTGCCGATTGAGCAGCTTGACTCGATTCCTGAGGCTTCGCTGGCTCCACCATCTGGGGCGCAGGAAGCCTTTGAGGCCCTCTTGCGCTTGGGCGGCTTTCCCGAGCCCTTTCACTTTGCTTCGGAACGCATGGCCGCCCGGTGGCGGCGGTCTTATGGCACCACCTTAATTAGAGAAGATGTTCGCAGCTTGGAAAGTGTTCGTGATCTAGACAAAATCGAACTTCTTTTCGATCGGCTTCCTCAGTGTGTTGGCTCGGTGCTTTCGATCAATTCGTTGCGGGAAGATCTTGAAGTTGCCTTCAACACAGCTCGCAACTGGATAAGCATTCTTGAGCGAACGTACGCTGTGTTCCGTATTCCACCGTTTGGCAGCCCGAAGATCAAAGCGGTAAAGAAAGAGCAGAAACTCTACTTTTGGGATTGGTCGCGTGTTGAAGATCCAGCGGCACGATTCGAGAACCTGCTCGCGGTTCATTTGCTTCGTCTATGCCATTGGGCCGAAGATGTTTTGGGTGAGTCGCTTGAACTTCGCTATTTTCGCGATGTTGTGGGCCACGAGGTGGATTTCGTTCTGCTGCGGGGGAAAAAGCCGTGGCTCGTGGTTGAGGCCAAGTCAAGCGACCAGCCCCTAGACAATGGAATGAAATACCTGCTCGAACGTGTTCGGGTGCCGTATGCCGTTCAAGTGGCCGCAAGTGGCACTCGTGATGTCACCTTGCCTTCCATCAACGGGGCGAAGCTTCGGTTGTTACCAGCCACTCGCTTTCTCAGCCAATTGCCATAGCGAGATTTTTGTCCAGAGCCGTTGGCGGCCTCGCGATCAAGCCCGATCAGGCTGCGCACGAAAAGGCCAAGGCTTTGCGCAACGCTTTTGGCGTGCTCGATCTCTTCGGGGCCGCCTACGCCGTTTTCTTTGAGGTGGGGGTAGTTTGCGTCGAAGCGTTCTTGGATGACGTCAGCGTGGTGGCGCCACGCGATCTGCCAGGAACAGCACGCGTTTAACCCAGTTGCATCGCATCAGCAGATCGCACAGGGCGATCCGGCCTCTACGCGGTTCTTGACCCCATCTCCTCGTTGTAGCAACATATCTACATTGAAGGAGCCCATGCCCATTACCACCATTTCGAGCCGGGAGTTCAACCAAGACACCAGTGGTGCCAAGGCTCTTGCCAAGACGGGTCCCGTATTCATCACCGACAGAGGGCGCCCGGCGCATGTCCTGCTCACGATTGAAGATTTCCAGCGGCTATCAGGGCACCGCGGCAGCATCATCGACTTGTTGGCCATGCCAGGGGCGGAAGAGATCGATTTTGAGCCGCCGCGCATGCAAGACGGTACGTACAAGGTACCCGAACTGCTCTGATGTACGTCCTCGATACGAATGTGCTGTCCGAGCTGAGGAAGGCGCACGCGGGAAATGCCAACCCCGGGGTGACGGCTTGGGCGGCTGGTGTTCATCCGGCTTCGTTGTTCTTGTCGGTCGTCAGCGTGCTTGAGTTGGAATTGGGGGTCTTGTTGGTAGAGCGTCGCGACGTAGTACAAGCTCTACACTTGCGCGCTTGGCTGGACAGTCGTGTTCTGCCCGCATTTGCCAACCGAATTCTGCCGATCGACGAGTCAGTTGCGCGTCGATGCGCTGGCTTGCATGTGCCGAACCGGCGCCCCGAGCGTGATGCTCTCATCGCAGCCACAGCGCTCACGCACGGGATGACCGTGGTTACTCGGAACCTCAACGACTTCGATTCGTTGGGTGTTTCGGTGCTCAACCCCTGGCGGTGAGCTGATTAGGCTCGCTTAGATTCGCGCGTCGATGGGCGCCATGGTGCCCTTGGCCAGGTTGACCAACACCTATCTACAGACGTGATGGCCAAAATCGATTCCGAGCCTCAAAGACTGAACGAGGCGCTGCGCCGCGGCCCCCGCGCAAGCCCCGCGGCGCTCGCGTATACTGATGGGATGGCACAGGCGCAGCGCAATGAAATCCTAGATGCGGCGCTTGCGCTCGAACCGTTGGAGCGAGCCCAGGTGGCCCATCAGCTCATCGTGAGCATCGACAGCAGCGCCAACGTGAATGCGGAATTGCTAGATCAGCTCGAGGACCAAATTGATGTCGAGCTGGCGAAGAAAACGCTTGCTGAGATGAAAGCCAATGGCGAAGAGCCGGTGGCTTTGGAAGACGTCAAGAAGCGCCTTGGCCTGTAAATGGGCCGCTACACCGTAAAGCTTTCGAAGAGTGCGAACCTTGTGGCGCACGCGGGCGGGCGACTACCGCATCGTGTACGCGATCGAAGATCAGGTGCTCACAATCCTGGTCATACGCATCGGTCACCGGCGCGAAGTGTACCGCTAGCGATAAAGACCCGGCGCCACCCCCGCACACGGAGGGGGCCACGGTCCCCGGCGGCGTCCAGGGTAAGCCGGCTCCGCTGCGCTCCGCTCACCGCCGATTAGAGCCGCGCGTCAACAGGCGCCATGGTGCCCTTGGCGTCGTAGCGGATCTTGGCGCATTCGGTGCGGTTGGCGTAGGTCCAACCGATGAACTCAGGATCATTCGAGCGGGTCTTGGCCAAGTAAGCTTGCGCCCATTCCATGTGCTGAGGGTTGCTGGGGTCGAACAAGCGCGCGCGCACAATGCGCTCCTCGAAGAAGGAGTAGAACGCATCGTCCGAAGGGGTCAACGCTGATCCCCAGGGGTGGCCTTCAGGAATCGCAGGCAACCAATCGGCCGGCATATCCACAGAGCCATCGGACAGTTTCACGGGGCGGTTCAGTTTGGCCGCCATGCCTTGGCCTTTGATGCCTTGGCTTTCACTGAGGCTCAGATTTCCGCTGCCCAAGGCTTCGCTAAGCGTGGCGATGCGGTACTGGTTCAGTTCGTCCATGGTCCTGAACTCTGCTGTTTTGGTGTCGGCGCAAACGTCGGGCAAACAGGCGTAGTTTGCGGTGGCCGCCACCAAGCCAGAGATGGCAAACAAGAACATGAGCCGCTGAAACTGAGGGTGCTTCTTCATGGGGACGGGAGCCTCCGAAATGAGCGATAAGGGGCGCATCTTAGACAAGCGCTGGCGTTAGGGTCAACAACCGGAATAAGAATAAGCACTTAGCGGCACCAACCCGGCTCCGCAAGTCACTTTTAGACCCCGGTCGGGCAGCTTCGGGCAAAAGGGGGTAGGCGCCAATTGCCTTAGTCCTTTAAAATGACTAAGCTAGATTCGTGACCACGAAAGCGAACATTCATCAGGCCAAGACGCAATTGTCGAAGTTGCTGGAGAAGGCTCACAACGGCGAGGAGGTGATCATCGCGAAAGATGGTAGGCCGTACGCGCGCCTGGTATCCATAAGCGGTTCGGCAGATCGAACGCCCGGTGCCTTTCGAGGTTTGATTAAAGGCGACGTCCTGGGAAGTGTGGGTGCCGACGACAAGGATTGGGGCTGATGGCCGCCGATTTTCTTCTGGATACTTGCGCTTTGCTGTGGTGGATGGCTGATGCACCTGAACTTGGCAATACGGCACGCAACATAATTGCGGAACCCGAAAATCGCATTCTGGTTTCCGTGGCGTCACTGTGGGAAATCGCCATCAAATCTCGCAAAGGTCGCCTCGATGGCGTGGAGACCTACCTGCGTGACATATGATGAACTGCATGATCGCTGGGGGTTTCAGCTCCTCGCGATGGAGCCCCGAGACGCTGTGGCTGCAACACCAGCAGCTTGTGAATGGCGAAGCGCTCGGGCAGGGGCACCCGAACCGCGCAGCAACCTTCGCGCGCCATGACCATGGCCACTTGCGGCTGCGCCAACAGAAACTCGAGATAGGGCAAGCCGGTGGCATGGGCCTTCAGTTCGGGCACAGGAACCACAGGAAAGTCATGGTTGCGAGACGGCACCAGCAGATCCACCCGAAACGGGGCGCGCCCACGTTCCTTAAATGACGTGGGAGGCGTTTCGTGGTCGAACGAAGGCACCTCAACAAAGCTGATGCCCGAGTCTTTGAGCATTTCGAGAAAGCCCCCAGCAGGCGGCTCGGCGAAAGCCAGAGCTTCGCTGCGGGCAATGTCGACGTCAAGCGGGGCGTAAGCACGGGCGCCCAAACGGTTGAGCAAAACGCCGTAAGCATGGGAGCCCACCAACAAAGCGCCGGCTCTGAAAATGCCGTGATTCGCGAGACTGGCCAAGGTTGCGTACGTTTTGGCATCTACAAGGTTAAATACTTCGCGTCCGAGCAACCGCAACGGGACGAGGGTCTAACTCAAGTCGTCGGGGCCTTGCCGCCGGGTTCCGGTATCGTAGTTGACATAATATCTGTTATCGGACAAATGCGTGTAGACGCAAAGTAGAGATGTCCGGGTCTCCCCAGCAATGGCCGCACGGCGCGTTGCAGCTTCGCGCGATAAGGCTCGGCACGGCGGCAAGCACTTGCCGTAAAGACACGTTGTCATTACAGTTTACCTATGGGCCTTTTGAATGTCCGGCTGACCGAGGAGGACGAGCAAGCCGTAAGGGATTTACGTGAGCGCGGCGTTTCTATATCCCGTTTTGTCCGTGACGCCATCCGCGCTGAAGCCCTCAAGGCGCGCACCACGTCTTACCGATGTTGCAAGCTTGATTGAGGAAATGAAGCGCCTTTACCCCATCGAGCCGGACAAACTTCCGCCCGCCTCCGTCGCTTCAGATCGAGCAATGCTCAAGGCTGTCATCCTCGAACGCCTGAAGAAAACACGATGATTCTGGTTGATACAAACGTCATCGTCGCGCTCATTGACGAAAGAGATCAGCTTCACGAGCGGGCCGTGCGCGACGTGGCGACGGTAGCTGGCACCCCTCTCGGTGTTACGAGCCTGGTTCTGGTGGAGACGTGTTTCCTGGCCCCGACCTGGGCGTGCGAATCTCTCTTGGTGCAGTCAGCGCCATCGAAGCCCGCGTCAGCACCGTGTTGGAACCGGCAGTTGAGGAGGCTTGGGCAAAGTCCCGCGATGCACCCGTAAAGCACACAGAGGGGACAACAT
>JBBSJE010000281.1:0-7812 GCA_038257535.1 Polyangia bacterium | reverse complement strand
TTTGCTGCCCATGTCTGCGTAACCGTGTAGCCAGACTCCAGCATGCTTAAGGTCGGCCGATTGGCCCTTACCAAGTTCAGCGATAACCTCGGACTTCGCTGCTGAGTTGAAGTGGTATTTTTCAGTAGTTCCACTAAGCACGTTTCGCCAGTAGGTAGGCTCAGTAGATTGATCGTGATCAACAGCAGCTTCGCCGCTCGTGGTGGCCACGATGATTTTTCCCAGACGCTTGTGCTCAACGCCTCGGTCTTCACAATACCGATACAGCCGCTCGCGGCCTTCTACACACAGCTGGGCTTTCAACGAGCCGTGCGGATAATAGATGCCCGCGTGAATCACTTCTGAATTGCGGCTGCTGCTGTGCTGCCCGATCAGCTTCTCTAACTCAAGCACCAAAACCTCGCGTCCAGCCAAGGCCAAGGCCCTCGCCACGGCCAGGCCCACAACACCTGCGCCCACCACAACGGTGTCATGCTCTGCGGCGTTCACGCGAATTATCTATACCATAAGCGCCCGGGGCGTTGTTTTGTCCGCTGGCATCAATTGACGGCCTTGGCCTTTGCGCCGATCCTAAACGTCACCGTGCACGCGCTTGCCCTCGGCCCCTTCGCCCCTGCCCTACGCGCCCTTAAAAAGCGCAGCGCCTGGGACTTGGTGTGTGTGGACGTGTTCGACACTGTGCTCACGCGCGCGGTGGGTGAACCCGCTGCCGTGTATCTGCTGCTGGGTCAAAGGGTGCGCGATCTGACGGGTGCGACTGTGACGCCCGAGTTGTTCGCGCGCGCCCGGGCCTTGGCCGAAAAACGCGCCCGCGCCCATGCGCCCGCCCCGCAGGACATCAGCCTGGCCGGCATTTACCGCGAACTTACGTTGGCCTACCCGGAGCTTGAGCCGGTGAAAGGTGAACTGATGAACCGCGAGCTGGCGGTAGAAGCCGAGCTCGCGCGGCCCGTTCCTGGCGCCGCCGCGTTTTTAGAACAAGCCCGCCGGCGCAGCCAACGTTTGGTGTTTGTGTCCGATATGTATTTGCCTGAAGCGTTTTTGCAGCAACGGCTGCAGGGCGCTGGTTTGTGGCGTGATGAGGATCGTTTGTTTGTGTCTTCAGCGTGCGGCCGCATGAAGGGTCGCGAGGGCGCTTTGTTTGCACACGTGCTGCAAACCACCGGCGCGCGCGCCGAGGCCACGATGCACGTGGGCAACAACTGGGCCGACGATTACGTGCAAGCACGCAAGCAGGGTTTGCGGGCGGTGTATTTGCCTTCCGCGAACCTGAATCATTTTGAGGAGACGCTGGAAAATCATCGTTTCGAGAACGCAGGCGCATCCAGCTTGATGGCGGGCGCCGCTCGCTTGGCCCGGCTGGCGCAACCCGTGGCCAACGCCCATGAGCGCGCGTTGGTTGATGTGGCGGCGGGCGTGGGTGGGCCGTTGCTTGTGGGCTTCTTACTGTGGACGTTGCAGCGGGCGCAAGCGCAAGGCATTGGCCGGCTTTACTACCTTGCGCGCGAAGGCCAAATCATGCAGAGCTTGGCCAACATTTTGTGCCAACGCCTGGGCTTTCAGATCGACAACCGTTACCTTTACGTCAGCCGCCGATCGTTGAACCTGGCGCTGCTGGACAACTTTTCCCACGACGATCTGTTATGGGCGCTGACCCACCATCATGAGCAAGATCTAACAAAGATTTTGGCCCGCCTGTCATTGCAGCCCACCGACATTGAGGCCGCACTGGAAACCATCGGCCTTTCAAAAGCAACATGGACCATGGCATTGACTGACGCTCAACGCGAAAGCCTTTTGGGTTTGCTTGGCGAAGCGCCTTGCCGCACTTTGATTCAGCAGCGCAGCCAGGTGGCGCGAGCGCGCGCGGAAGGCTACCTGCGCCAAGTGGGGATGTTCGACGATGTGGCTTGTGGCCTGGTGGATTCGGGCGGTTTGGGCAGCCAAATGCGCACGCTGTCGCGCCTGCGCACCAATGCCGGGCAAACGCCCGTAACGGGCTTTGCATTTTACCGCGACAGCGAACCGCGATTGCCCTTGAATGACTTTCCCACCTTGCACGTGTACATGCGGGATGTCGCCGCGCACGCGGGCCACGCAAGAGTGAAAGGCATGTGGGAAACAATTGAAACGTTGTGTTCAGCCGATCATGGAACGGTGGCGGGATATGAACGCCACGAAGACACCTTTGTTGTCAACCTTGAACCGGGTCGCACCGAACGCATTGCCGCGTGGGGTTTGCCCAAAGTTCACGACACGCTTCGCGCCTTTGCTGAAGCGATGGTGCTTGAGCCGGAGCCACTACGCGCTGATGCACGCGAAGCGCTGTGTGCCACGCTGAGAATGTTTTGGAACCGCCCACTGCCTCATGAAGCGGCCGCTTGGGGCGCGTTTCCCTGGGAGCCAGAAGCGGGAATGGCCGAGGGGTCACTGGCGAAGCCGATGGGCCCGAAACAAGCTTTGGGCTTATTAAGCCAAAACACGGCGTACGAGCAGGTGTGGCCCGCGGGTGCGGAATCCCGCAGCCCTGTGTTTGTGCGCGGCACTCTGAAGATGGGGCGCAGCGTTCCTATGCCACTGCGGCGCTTGCTACGCTTGGGCCTCGGCTCTCTTCGTGGCCGAAAAAAGACGCCGGGCCCGCGCTAATCAGCTTGCGCGGCGTGAAGGGCCGCTGCGATTTCTGCACGCTCTTCCGCAAACGAGGCCTCACAAAACGGCTTGCCGGCGCGCGTGTACCAATAGCTGGCGTTGTCCCGATCGCCTTCTTCGCGGTGCAACGAAGCGTGAAGCCAACACGCCAACGGGTGATCAAGATCGTCGATGAGATCGTGCGCGGATTTCCAATCGCCGGATTGGGCGTGATGGAGAGATTGGGATAGGACGAGGTGGGTGGGGTCGGGGTTGGCTGTAGTCATCTGTTAGACCTAACAAATGTGCCGACGCTCACAACGCGCAACAACGCGCATGCGCCTTCCACCAATAGCACGTCGTCAAAATACGTGAGCGGCGCCCCGGGCTTGCTGGCACTTGTGCTCGTACCATGCTCGATCTGTATGAAGGCGGTGTCGGCCGGGGCCGTAAAGGTTTTGTGGTAGCGACGAAAGCCTGAGTCAGCAGAAATGGTCGTGGTTTGGCCATTTAGACCATCAGATCCGGCCGCTCCCATCATGGGATGTATGCCGCCTTTGGGAGACATCAGCGCATCGAAGCGATGCAAGTTTACGAAGGGTCGGGGGCCTCCCATCCAGTTGATCCAAGCGGAAAGACAATAGGTTTGGCCGGTGGTGATCGGGATGAGGTTGAACCAGGACGACCGGACGCTGCTTGCGGTTGGTTGCTTGAACGATTGTACGCGCCCCGAAGTGCCGGTGCATGCAGCCCAGCCAGCTAGTGGTGCGGTCATTCCGTCGTCCTGCGCAAAGCTGCTTTCATTTCCGCTGCGATCTCGCCAAGATCCCGAGGGATGGCAATCTTCCCAGCCATCGCGGAAGACGGCGTTTTCGACAGGGCTTGAGTGGGCGGTGGGCGGCACGCCTGCGCAGCAAGCGGGGGACGCGGCGCTGGCCACCACGGTGGCTTCGCCCAAGGTCCAGCTTAGGCTGCTGCCAGGAAAGGCGACGGTGAATGCGACCTCGGAGATGCCAGGCGGAAAGCTTGCGGGAAGCGCACCATCAAGCGGCGTCGATGATAGTTTGTTGCCCTGAGAGCCCGGAGCAACGGCAATCGTTTCATTCGCGGGGTTGATATAACCAAGATGCGCACGCAGGCCACCTGATACGGGCTCGACGCAGGCGACATGCGGAACCAAGGCGCAAACGCTGGCGCCAGGGGTTCCCTTGCACGCACCGGCTTGGCACACATCGTTGGTTGTGCAGGCGCTGCCATCGTCACAGGTCGCGCCTTCCAAGGCGTCGCGGTTCACAAGACAGCCAGCAACGGGACTGCAGGTGTTTTGCGTGCACGCATTCGCATCATCGCAAACCCGCGGGTCACCGGCTTCGCAACGTCCAGACACGCAGCGATCGGCCACTGTGCAGGCGTTGCCGTCCTCGCAGGTGGTTCCGTCGGATGCTCCTTCGCAAGCGCCTGGCGCTGAGGTTGCCCAGCGAATGGCAGCGTCGAAAAGCAGCCAGCCACTGTCGTTGAATGAACCTGCGGTGTTGTCGCCTGCGAACCAACCTACGCGCCGGGCGGGCGCTGCACCCACCACCATTTGAGCCCCTGCTTGATAACCGAAGATCAGAGTTTGATTGGGTTGCCCCGCCACATGCGCCACACGCAACGCCGCGCTGCTGGGCGCGCCCCACACAAACTTCGCAGGGGCAGTGGTTATGGTGGTGGTTCCCGAAAGGCCAGCCGCAAGGGGCTGCGCTGAGTCCGAGACAACGAGCGTGGTTTGGTTTTGAGCGTCGCCCTGATCTTGCTGCCATGTGCCGCCTGTCATGCCTAGCTCGTCGAAAAGCGCGGGTTCGAGAGACACGAGGGGAACTGAGATGGCGGATAGGCGGGTGCTTACGGTTGATGACAGCACTGATTCCGAAATCACCACAACCTGAGCGCTGGCCACATCGGCAGCCACCACATTGGGACCTGAATGCACACGCACTTCGTAATCGAGTGCAATCAAGCGTGCTTTGAGGGCAGCGTCGGACGCGTTGAGATTTTGTGCATCGGCAACCACGAAGGCGGCTTCTTTCTCCGGCATCGCCAGCCAACGAATGGAAGCGTCGAAAAGCTTCCAGCCATTGTCGTTGAGGCTCAAGGGCGCCGTGTCGCCAGCGAAGAACCCTAGCCTTCGGGCTGGCGCTATGCCCACTGCCATCTGGACTTTGGCACGGTAGGCGAAGATGGCTGCATGTTGTGGGGTTTGTGGAATATGTGCGATCGGCAGCGCAGCGCTTCCGGGCACACCCCATACGAATTTGGCGGCGGTACTGGATACCGTCACGGTGCCCGAGAGGCCCGCTGCCAGCGGGTGCCCAGTTCCACTTACGGTAAGTTCCCTCTGCCCTGCGACCAGTTCGACGGCGCCTTGATCGATGTTCCAAGCGGGGCCCGTCATGCCCATATCGTCGTAAATTGCGGGCTCCATCACCATGAGGGGTAGTGCAGCGTCGCGCAGCTTGGTGTTCACGTGGCCGGATGCCACCGTTTCGGAAACCACACCAATGCGATGAGGTTTGGCGTGGGCAGGCACAAGCGTTGCTGCTGCCACTTCTTGTACGTCGTAACCCAGGGTGGCAATGCGGCTGCGCAAGGCTGAATCGCCTGCGGGACTCTGCGCACCGGTAACAAGCAAGGCACTAGGCGCCGTGCTCGCGGCCCAGGTGACTGCGGCATCGAAAAGCGCCCAAGCATTCTCGTTCATGTCAGCAGGCACGCCGGCGCCTGCGAAGAAACCCACACGTCGCGCAGGCGCCACGCCTACGACCATTGAGGCGCCCGCGTGGTACGCAAAGATGGCGGCGCGCGAAGGTTGGTCTGGCAGCGAAGCAATGTGCAGCGCGGTGGGTGCGGGTTGGCCCCAAACCATTTTGCCGGACGTGGCTCTCAATGCCACTTGCCCTGAAAGTCCTGCGCTTAAGGGGTGCTGCGAATCCGTGATGTGAATCGCAGCGGCGTCAGCTGCACCCCAATGGGTGTCGAAGGATGCGTCGGTCATGCCTAGGGTGCGGAAGTATCCGGGCTCTGCCACTATGAAAGGCACCGCAACGCTCGCAAGGGCCGGACTCAGGTTGGCGCTGAGCGTGCTTTCGGCGATCACCACGAGGTTCTTGTTTGCAAGATGCATTGCTTGTGCGTCGCGATCTCGTACTGGCCACACACCGTAGCCAAGCGTCTCAAGGCGTGCCTTTAGGGATGCATCGTCGGCCGACAACGGGCCGGTGGCGCCCGCGATCAACACTGCGCGCTTTTGGCTAGGGCAGCCGCAGGCAAGAGCGGCATCGCAGGTGATGGTGGTTGCGGTGGCGACGCTGCAAGTGCCGGCTTGGCACGTTTCCCCAGTGGTGCAGGGATCGGCATCGTCGCAGGAGGTGCCATTACCGGCTACTTGGCAGTCGGTCGCTTCTGGGTGGGCCAAAGTCCACACGTCCATCTCGGACAAGGCGCGTGCGTAGACACGCCACTCGTCTAGTTGACCCTCGTAGGCTAAGGCACCGTTGTAGTTGGAGCCTAGAAACAGTGGGAAGTTTGCGTCGAAGGTTAATGGGAAACGGGGGGCGAGCCCGTGGCGCGCAAGACGCCGTCTACATAAAGGCGACTTTGGCTGCCGTTCCAGGTGGCTGCGACGTGATGCCAGGTGTCTTCGCTTGCGGGACCGTCGCAGATTTGCGTGCCTGCGATCGAAAAGCAAACCGCTCCTGAAGGGCTTTGCAACACATGCACCACGCTCGGAAGCGCGGTGCTGCGGCGGAAGAGTAGGTATTGATCGCCGGACGCTGGGTGGGATACGCGTTTTATCCAACCGGCTACGCTGATGGCGGTGGTGATGGCGTTGAGGGTGGTACTTGATTCCACGCGGAGGTGTACGCCAGTGGTAAGGGCGATGGCTTTTCCAATGCGGCCTGGAACAGCCCAGGTTGCGGGTCCTTGGGCGGTGGCGGTCTGGGCTAAGGGAGTGACATCGGCGGCCGAGGGGCCTGTGTCTTCATCGAAGGGCCAATGTGCCACGAGGTTGGTGGAAAGTAGGGATTGGGCGACCTGTGGAGGGTGTGGAGGGTTGCTATCGGGAGGGGGGCGTTTGCAGGCAGTTTGGGCTACAAGCAAAGCGAATAGAATGTTCTTGTTCATGCGCATGGTCGCATCACTTCCTTGAGCCCACCTGGATAGGCAACTTCCGCCAACTGTGAACACCATCCTGATTTTCTCCACCGTAGCTTTGGGTAGAGACCTTCTCTTCACCACAAAGCGGCGCGAGGTTTAGGTCGAACGCATACTCGCGCGCCGCGCCTTGCCGATCGCAAGTGGTGGAGGCGGTCCGTGAAAGAACGAAGAAACCAATTGCTATCACAGCGATTGGAACCATTACGGCAAGCAGGAACACGGATTTGCCCTGGCCGCGATAGAGTATGGACCATATCCCTGTGGCAACAGAAAGCAGCCACGAGACAACACCGCCAATAAAGACTATCCGCCATGCTGGCGCGATGGGTATCCCGCCTACGCACGCCAAACTCCCCTCTCCGACCACTGCCATAGTAGCAATACCTTCCGCTGCAAGAAGGCCTCCCGCCGCAGCGAGCAGCCCGAGGACGAGAATGGTCCAGACGGCGCCCCTCCAGGGGCCTTCTCTTTTCGCCTCAGCTTCAGTCACTCCTTATTGATGTCCATGCCAGAACTTCCGTAGGTGGATGACGAGATGCTGACGCCCAGACTTCCAGGTTGAGCCTTGAGTGAATCAAGGACTTCCGCATACGAAGCGACTTGTTTGCCCTGGGCATCGAAAGTAGGGCTTTTAGCAAACGCAAGCCTCTTCTCATAGGTGTTCGCGGTGACTACTCCTCGGATGTTCTCAGCCAAAAGCAAAGGATTTGATGAACGTCCCGCGATTGCCGAAAAGCCTTCTAAAACACCCGATATCTCATACAACTGGCGTTCGACAGCTGCGGGATTTCTCCATGCATTGTCCGCAGCGTTGAGCTGTGCGTCCGAGGCACCGTGGAACCAACTCTGTGGCGAAAGTGACCACGATCCGTCTTCATTCTGGAAGTATGGGTGACCAGCGTTGATACCCAAGCTCGATAGGCCGGGTTTCAACCTGCCAAACCCGGCGTGGGGTCCGGGGTTTTCTTTGCTGCCCATGTCTGCGTA
>JBBSJE010000280.1:0-7826 GCA_038257535.1 Polyangia bacterium | reverse complement strand
GGAGCGAAGAAAGTCGTCACACCGTGAAGTGTCACATAACCGATGGTGTGAAGTGGGCAGGTGCGCGTAGTGCGGGAAATCCGCACGCTACGTGCGACCGGGCGGGGGCTGGAAACGGAACCAAGGTCGGATTGAGGCACCAACATCATGGCGAAAGCCGTTGGCAACAGCTACTCCCCGAACCTAAAGTCACCGCGCCAGCCCTCGACCCTACCGGGGGCGTCACCTTTGCGCAACAGTGGTCAGATCGATATGGGCAAATGCTTTATGCCGATGGTCAAAGACGACTATAATCGGTAAGCGTTTTTGCACCTCAAGGCGATGATCGTGGCGCGACTATCGCCTCAGCATGGCTGCGGTGGCTTCCATCTGTTGATGCTCGAACGCCGGCGCAAAATCGTCGAGTTCCGACGGCGTTAGTCCAACATTTTGATTCAGCGCAAACTCTCGCCAGTTCGATACCGCAGCATGCACCTCGGCCACGATGGCCAGCGCTTGATCCTTGTCCAGCGCGAAGTAGGCCGCGCGGGCAAGCAGCATTTGCACGTCGGTGATCGGCCCGTCCTGCTCGGACAACCACGTCTTAGATTCGCGGGTCTTGTCAGGGAACGGGTTGACGTCGAACGCGGGCGCAAGACGCCACAGTCCCTGTCCCACATGCAGGAAGCCATGGTTCTGCAAGTGATCGTCCACATTGGTGATCAGCAGGTTAAACAACATACGCCGCCAAAGCTGCTGCACGTCCTTTGTGGGTGCATGGCCGTGCGTTCGAAGGGCGTCGGCGATCTCTGTGTAACTGCGATCCTCCTCGCGCGATGCCTGGAGCAATGATGCGACCGACTGATAGGGTATGCGTCCATCGGCGCCGTCACGGTCGAAGCGACGGATGATCGCCACGGGTGTGTTGTCGAATTGCACAATGCGCGCTGGTGCGGCGTCGATGCCGGCGCGCGAAGCAAGCTTCAACGCCAACACTTCCCCACGTGTGACGCTGCGGGTGTCGCCCACGCTCGGGAACTTACCGATGGCGAGGCAACCATCTTCGTCCACAATTGTGCATTTGGGCCGCATGCCGCCCAGTGAAGTGCCCTTGCCTTGCAGATAGCGCAAGTCATCCGTTGTCTCCTCTCCGCGCTCGAGAGCGCTACTGGCCTGGAAAATGCGATCGAGTTCGACCAGCGGCGGTGTTCTGCGACGGCCTGCGGCTACCGTGTGGTGCGGTCGTCCATCTGAATCGCGCAGGCGCAACGCACCGACGCGGCTGAAGTCATCAACCGCCATCAAGTAATCCACCTCGGTGAGCGCCAAAAGAAGCGGGTCGTCCTTGCGCCGTTTTGCGTGGTCGCGTGCAATGACACGTCGGCCCCACGCGTCGGGCGCTGTGTCAGCGATGGCTCCATGAAAGACTGAATCGTGTGGCGAGGCCGCTTTGTGGTGTTGGTAGCCAGGCGCCAGCTGCAGATCGGCCGAGACATTGAATCGCTCTTGGTTCGCAAGCCAGGCATCGTCATATGCGAACGCACTGTTCTGCCGACGTCCTTGCTGGACATACACCAGCGAGCCAACCGTGGCATCGGCCTTGCCGATGCAAAGCTGGATCTGCCGACGAACCGACGTCACGGTGGTCTTCATAGCGCCCCAGAGCTGCCGGGCTTGCTGCGCACGCGCTTGGGCAGTTGCTCGTCCATCAACGTTAGGCCGATGTCGTCGGCAGCCGTGTCGAGGACGTTTTCCAGCGAGTGGATTTGCCCGAACACGTGCAGTGCACGGGCGAAGAAGTGGATGGGTACCTTAACGTCGCCTTTCTCCATCCGCCGCACGGTGGATATGGACGCGCCCATGCGCTCGGCCAGCGACGCCTGAGAGATGTGCCGCCGCCGCCGGGCGAGCGAGATGTCACCACCCAGCTTAACGAGAGCTCGCTCAACGGGCAGCGGAAGCGGATATTCCACGTAATAACTCCCAATAGATTGGTAAAGCGGATTTACACACTCCGTTGAGATTATTATACGCGCAGAGGCCTGGCAAGTCTATAGTGGTTCTTATTACGATGATTATGTGACTTTAGCACTCCTATTAGAGTGCTAACTGCGATGGCCGGCGTATTTCGCCCGCCCCATCAGGCGCAGTTGGATTGGTGTAATTAACGTCTCGCTCGGCGGTGCCTGCTCCTGGCCCCTAGGCACAGCCATGTCCGCTGGCGGAAAATCGCCGGATTTTGCGAGCCTTCACCGCTCGTTGTTGACTCTCGGAGGTCCACTCGAGGGCCAGAATCCAGCCTTGTTCCTTCAAACCCTTCCCTTGACTCCAAAAACACCCTGCGGGCCGCATGCCGGGCCACATGAACGTCTTGTTGAACGCCGCGAAGGCCAGCGCTAAGGCGGCGTAAGCACATGCTTGACGCAGGTTTTCGTTTCCTGCGCGCGCATGGCCGGTTTGTTGAAAAAAATTGTGCCCCCTGTCTCTTTGGGCACGACGTGGTCGTCATAGGTACATAGATGGCAATTTGGCCGTCTTTCGGGCAAAGCTCGAACCAACAAAAGACCAACGAAAGATAGTGCCATGAAAGAGTTCATGTTGATGTACAAAGGCGCAGATAAGAAGTGGATGAGCGCGGGTCCTGAGGAAAAGCAGGCGCTAATGGCCAAATGGGGTGAGTGGATGGGGGCTCTTACCCAAAAGGGCCAGCTGGTCACCGGCGGCTCGCCGTTGATGTTCGATGGCCGCATCGTGACGAAGGACGGCATGGTTACCGATATGTCGTCTGCAGAGCTCAAGGAGCTTGTGACGGGTTACTCGATCATCAAGGCCGAAAGCTATGAGCAGGCCGCCCAGATCGCGAAAGGCTCGCCCATTTTCGCGCACGAAGGAGCGATCGTGGAAGTGCGTGCAATTGCCGCTATGTAAACGCTTGCGGGTGAGGCGGGCCTAAGATTGGTCTGATAACAACCGCTCCACCTGCGCAAGCATGATTCGCTGCTCGTGAGGTGTGCCACCCAAGCGGGTGGACTCCTCGGCGTAGCGGCGCGCCTGCTGTTCATCGCCCAACTTCGCATGCAAATGCGCCAAAATCGCCGATGGCAAATGGGAGCCCTTGACCACTTCGTGTTGGCGCAACGCCAGGACGTTTTCGATGGCTTGTGGCACATCGCCCGCGTAAGCAATGGCCACCGCGCGGTTGAGGCCCGCGATGGGCGATCCGGTAAGTTTCACCAGTTGATCGTAAAGCACCACGATCGCAGGCCAATCGGTTTGTGCAAAAGCGGCGGCCTGGCAGTGCAAAGCGGCGATCATGGCCTCAAGAACATAACGACCTGAAGCTCCCACCGGAAGAGTTGGAAACAACCGCACCAGATCAAAGCCGATGCCGATGCGCTCCCGATCCCAGCGACTGCGATCTTGCAGATCAATGGGCACGTTAAACCCTTGCGCATCAACGCGGGTTGCGGCGCGCGCGAGGTGAAAGTGCATAAGTGCCAGCAGTCCCAACGTATCGGCATTGGCCACGCGAGGTTCCGCGGCCAATACGTTCACCAGATGAATCGCCTCCAGGCAAAGGGATAAATCCATCGCTGCCAACCCATCAGAACGATGAAATCCCTCATTGAAAAGCAGATACAAAACTGTGTGAACGCTATCCATTGATTGCGGCAAAACATCCACTGGCGGAAACACAAATGCGTGCCCCACGAGGCGCTCGCGCGTTCGCAGCAAACGCTTCTTTACCGTGGCTTCGGACAAAAATAGCGCGCGGGCAATCGCAGGAACCGACAGACCGCACAGGGATCGCAAGATAAGGGGAATGCGGTTTTCAGGTGTGATGTCTGCGCTCGTGCACATGAAGATCATGCGCAGCTGGTCGTCCTTGATCTTCGTCTCGTCGAACTCCTGCGCCACCGCGTATGGCAACGTCCAATCACTTTCCAGATGCTTGGCTAAGTCGTCTGCGAATTTCTTTTGGTTCCGCTGTGTGCGAATCACATCAATGGCTTGATTGCGCGCGGCGGTCATAAGCCAAGCGGCGGGGTTTTCAGGAATGCCCTGTTCGTTCCACGTCACCAGGGCCTTGCGAAAGGCCTCCTGAAGTACGTCTTCCGCCAAATCAAAGTTGCGCGAACCAAAGATGCGCACAAGCACCGCCAGCAACCGGCTGGCCTGCTCTTTATAGAGGGCATCAATAGTTTCCGCGGCGTTAAACATGAGGAGGCGAGGGGTCTATGCATTTCATGCATATCATCTGGGAACGCAATGACTTGGTTTTTAGCCCACCCTCCCCGTCATAGTGTCTTTTCCTCCAGCCCAACAAAAGGGAAGAAAAGATGATCCGATCACCTCGGCGTCGGCATGCTTCCGTGGTTCATCGCTAGGCATGAGCTCGCCGCGGGGCGCGTCGTACGCGTGCTGCCCGATCACCAGATGGCGCTGGGCACGCTGTACGTGGTCCATCCACCGGCCAAGCCGCTCCCGCCGAAGGTCCGCGCGTTCACGTCGCACCTGCTTGAGCACGTCCCGCGTCTATTGGCTCCCGCGTGAGCTCTGTCTTGACCATCTGCTAAACTCGGCCTATGCTTAGGCATATGCCGGTCAGCGATTCGCCTCAATCCCGCCATGTGAAGCTATTCACGAATGGTCGCAACCAGGCCGTTCGAATCCCCCGAGAATTCGAGCTTCCTGGCACCGACGCTATAATTCGGAAAGAGGGCGACAGGCTCATCCTCGAGCCATCGCCACGGAAATCATTGCTGGCGGTCCTCGACACGCTCGAGCCATTGCAGGAAGATTTTCCCGCAATCTCCGATCTGCCAGCCGACGACGTAGACCTTTAGATGCGCTATCTGCTCGACACAAACATCGTTTCCGATCTCGTGCGCAACCCGCGCGGGCGGGTTGCAGAGCGGGTGCGCGAAGTTGGTGAGGACAGCGTGTACACAAGCCTCGTTGTCGCGTCTGAACTGCGCTACGGTGCCGTGAAGAAAGGTTCGCCTCGTCTAAGCGCTCAACTTGAGAGCGTACTGCGCGCACTTGACGTTTTGCCTTTAGAAAGTCCAGCCGACATAGTCTACGGCCAACTCCGATCCGACCTTGAACGAGCAGGTAGGGTCATTGGAGGCAATGATTTGTTTATAGCCGCTCATGCTATCTGCCTCGGAGATGTGCTTGTTACTGGTAATGAACGCGAGTTCTCTCGAATAGACGACCTGGTTATCGAAAACTGGTTGGTGTGATGGTCAATTACCATCGTGGCCGCGATCGGCATTAGGGATTCACTCGCGGGTCGAATAGAGATTCTTCAGCTTAGGCCACTAGCTCAATCAGAAATTGAAGGCACGAACACGCAATTCATGGACATGCTGTTTTCAGCGCTGGCGGATACCCAGCGGCTGTGAATCGACCGCTAGCCTACTACCGCGACAAAGACGGGGTTGAAGTCGATATAGTAATCGAGCAAGGTCCCCGTGTTGCTGGCGTTGAAGTCAAGTCTGGTTCAACCGTGACGGCTTCAGATTTTCGAGGCCTTCGTGCGCTACAAGACGCTACGCAGGAACGCTTCGCGGTGGGTGTTGTTTTGTACGACGGCGAAGAGGTCGTTAGCCTTAGCGTTGCAGCACGCCCCGACTCAAAGCGGCCGCCACCGCTTCGGTGCGGCTTTTTACCCGAAGCTTGGCGAACAAGCGCAGCACAAACATCGCCACAGTTTTCTCCGAGATGTTGAGCTCGGACGCAATCTGCTTGTTCGAGAGCCCGCGAAAGATGTGCTCCAGGATCTGCATTTCGCGCGGGCCTAAAGGCGGCGTGCTTTCGCGCTCAGCCAGCCGTGACGCCACATGGCTGGGAAGGTAGCGCTCGCCTGCCGCTACGGCGCGCAGACCTAGGAACAACTCATCGGCGTCCGTGTCTTTGGTGAGATACCCCAAGGCCCCTGCCTTCAAAGCCAAGAAGATGCTTTCTTCGCCGTCGTAGTGTGTGAGCACAAGCACCCGCACCTCAGGGTCCACCTGCTTGAGCTGCTGGATGCTTTGCATGCCGTCCATGCCCGGCATGCGTAGATCCTGAATCACAACATCGGGGCGTAAGGCCTTGAACATCTCCACGCCCTCGGCGCCGCTGGCGGCTTGTCCCACCACTTCAATGCCCGCTTCGCTTGAAAGCAAGGTGGCGGTACCCACCCGGGCCAGCAGGTGATCTTCGATGATGAGCACGCGCAAAGGCTTTGTCATGGTTTTGCTTTCGTGCTCCCGCGCGGCACAGTGGCCACCACGGCGGTGCCCTGGTCTGGAATCGATTCGATGGTCAAACTGCCGCGCAAACGACGCACGCGCTCCTGCATGCCCAATACGCCGAAGTGTCCCGCGCGCGCGTCAGGTGCCACATTGGGATCGAAGCCGCGGCCATCGTCATAAACTGCCAACCGCAACTCCGCGTCGTCGATGTCCAAAGTGATGTGAATTTCCTGTGCGTGCGCGTGATTCACGGCATTTCTTAGCGCCTCCCCTGCCACTTGCAGAATCTCCGAATCGATCTGCGCCTCGCCCGTTTGGCCTTGCCCACCGGTTTCCACCAACACGCGTAGGCCGCTGCCCGCCACGTCGCTTTCCGTGCGTTTGGCCAGCAGCTGTAGAGATTGCGCCAAAGATTGCTCGTGCATTGTCTTTGCCCGCAGATTCCAAATGGTCCGCCGCGATTCGTCTTCGACTTGGCGCAAGATGTCCGTCGATTGCGCCATGAGGTCCAGCGTTCGCGGTGACGGCTGAACGAAGGTGCGGCGCAAAGTCTCCAGATGAAAACGCAGCGCCATGAACCCCTGGCCTAAGCCATCGTGCAGATCGCGCGCGATGCGCTCGCGTTCGCTCTGCACCGCTTGGTAACCCAGGGCTAGCCTGTGCATCCTGCGCCGGTGAAGCGCAAACGCTAGTGCCAAGCCCAAAGCCACGACAACGCCCCACACCCACGGGCGTTTATAAAGCGGCAGAGTGATGGAAAGCCATACGGTTTGATTCGTGGGCCCCCACAAACCCTGGGGGCCGCGGGCGCGGGCTGTGAATTGGTAATTGCCCGGGGGCAGCTGCTTGTAGGTGGCCACCTCAGGGCCGCTGTAATCGAATTGCGTGGCGTGCGTGCCCACCAATCGTTTGTCGAACAACGTCGCTTGGGCGCCTGAGATCGCGCGCGCTTGCAGCCGCACCTCAACGTCAACGGCGTCACCGCGTACGAAGATGCGGCCAGGCGGATGAAAGCGGCCATCGATCACGACCTGCTCGATGTCCACGTAAGGTGGGGCGGGCAGCATCGAGGCGCTTGAAAGCACGATGGCCGACACACCTCCGCGGGTCAGCGTCCAATAGGTGCCTCGTGCGTCGGCCACCGCGGCGGGATGCGCCTCGAACACGGCCTCATCGGATCTCATGCCTCCTAGACGGTTGAAATGAATGTGGGTCAACCGCGCGCGATTTCCTTGCACACGGCTGTGAAGCTCGGCCAACGAAACGATGCCCACCCCTGCACCGCAAGAGAACCACAAATTGTCTGCGATCACCGCCAGCGCGGAGATGGAATCGCAAGGCAGGCCATCCAGTTCGGTTAGGGTGACAAAGCTTTTGCGATCAAAGAAGGTAAGGGCGCCTTCACTTGAGCCCATCCATGCGCCGCCGCCTTCGGCGACCATGCGGGAGACACGCATTTGCACCAGCCCTTGCTTGGCGGTGAAGCATTGCACATTGTCTCCCGCCACTGTCCAGACGCCCCCGCCATCGGTTCCGACCAGGGTGGTTTGATCGGGAAAATGTAAGACCGCCGTGATGGGGGCCAAACAGCCCGCCGTGGCTTTG
>JBBSJE010000279.1:0-7874 GCA_038257535.1 Polyangia bacterium | reverse complement strand
GTCCACAGAAGCCCCGGGTTGCCCGCCAACAAGCCATCGGCGCCCGCTTCGTTCCAGACCTTTTGCGCAAACACACCCGTAAGCAACGCGCCGGCGATGCCGCCCACGCCGTGCACACCGAACGCATCCAGGCTGTCGTCGTAACGAAGCTTTTCCTTCAGGATGACGGCGCCGTAGCAAACGACGCCTGCGCACAAACCGATCACAAGCGAAGCCATTGGGCTTACAAACCCAGCCGCGGGAGTGATGGCCACCAAGCCCGCCACCAAGCCGGAAGCGAAACCAAACACGTTGGCCTTGCCGAATCTGAGCGCTTCAACCACTGACCACGCCACAGCGCCGGCGCCCGCCGCCACATGCGTGTTGACCAGCGCCACGGCCGCCAGTCCATTGGCCCCCAAGGCGCTACCCGAGTTGAAGCCAAACCAGCCAAACCACAACAAGCCAGCGCCCAGGACCGTCATGGTCAGGTTGTGTGGAATGTGCTTTTCGCGTGGGAAACCTCGACGTGGGCCTAGCATCATCGCGAAGACCAAAGCCGATACACCGGCGTTGATGTGCACAACGGTTCCGCCTGCGAAATCAAGCGCCCCCATGTTGGCCAAGAAACCACCGCCCCACACCCAGTGGGCTGACGGCGCGTAAACCAGCAACAGCCACAGCGTGGAAAACATCACGTAGGCTCGGAACTTGAGGCGCTCCGCGTAGGCACCTGAAATCAAGGCGGGTGTGATGATCGCGAACATCATTTGAAACGCCATGAACAGCAAATGCGGAATTGTGGTTCCTGCTTTCGCTTCCATGCCCACGCCAGCCAAAAACAGATGATCGAAGCCGCCGATGAGTCCGCCCTTGTCGCTGCCAAACGCCAGCGTATAGCCAACCGTCACCCACAAGATGGTGACCAAGCCCATGGCGAAAAAGCTGTGAAGGATCGTAGACAGCACGTTTTTCGCGCGCACCATGCCGCCGTAAAACAGCGCCAGGCCCGGCGTCATCAGCAGCACCAGGGCGCTGGAGACCAAAACCCAGGCGGTGTCACCCGTATCAATCGTCAGTGGCGTTTCCATGTGCCTAGGAAACAAGACACGGGATCAAGATACAAACCCATAAACACGTGGCTGGATAGATTTTGCGGGCGCGAAACGGTTCATTAACCATTTGGCAACTTTTGGAAACCTACGCGAAACAAACGGGCCTTCCTTGACTCGCCGCGCCTCGCGCACGTCGGGGAATGTTGTTCGGTTGCGTATTAGTTGGCCCCGAACGATTCGTAATCTACTTGACGTTGCCAGGCCGGAGTCTGACAATAAATGGCTACGGGGGGCGCTGGATGAAGAGGCCAGGCGTGCGTTTGTTTTGGGTTTTCGTGGCATTGGTGGCAACCGGAAGTGAGCCGGCGGCAAGGGCAGACTCTGTCCGCCAGCCCACACTGTCCGGGTCCAACAACATCGAGGCCGCCAAAGCGGCCTACGAAAAGGGGCGTAGGCACTACAACGTTGGCCAGTTCTTCGAAGCCGCCGGGGCCTTTGCGGAGTCGTACCAACAAAGTGGAAATCCCACTTTGCTTTTCAACGTCGGGCAGGCCTACCGTTTGGCGGGACAGCCTGAACAGGCGGCGCGCGCCTACAAGGCCTTCTTGCGTGAAGCCCCCGACGATCCCAACCGCAGTTTCGCCGAAGCCAAACTACACGAGGTCAACGCTGCCGCGGCCACAGGCGCACCCACTTTGGTGTCTCACAACCCGTCAGACAAGATGCTGTCGCGGCAGGGCACATGGGACACCGAGGTCGCCCAGAAGGCGCGCCCCGCTGCCACACGCACCATCCCTCGCTGGGCGACATGGACGGGAGCCGGCGTTACGGCCGTTTTGGCCACGGGCGCGGTCATCTCGGGCGTGAGCGGGAACGCCAAATACAACGGCCTCCAGGAAGGCTGCGGGCAAACCGAACAAGGGTGCAGCGATCGCGACGTCAACGACTTGGCGTCACGCGCGCGGCTTACCAACCTGCTTTGGATCGCTGCGGCCGTGGTGGGTGTTTCCACAGCGGTGATGTTCACAATCGATCACAGCCGCGAGAGCACCACGGTGTCGATGGCGATGAGGTTTTAATGAAGCGAACGCAGGCCTATTTTTCGTGGGGTGCGCTTTGTATGATGGCGGGGGCAACGGGTGTTTCCTGCTCCTACGATCTTGAGAGTTTGCGCGCGGGACACCCAGGTGATGACGCTGGCGGCGGCATGGCGCAGATGACCATCGACGCGGCAAAGACCTTGGACACCGATGAGGGCTCAACCGACGTTTCACCCGATGACGAAGACGCGTACGGGGGACAAGGCGGCCTGATTTCGGCGGGAGGAAGGGGCGGTGCCACGGGAGGCATGGGAGGATCTGTGACCATGGGTGGCTCGGGAGGAACCCCAACCTGCAGCCCTCAGCCTGAGGCGTGCAACAATCGTGATGATGACTGTGACGGCGTGACCGACAACGGCGCCCCCTGCCCCCCCTCAGTGATCCGCGACGGCTGGATCTACTTCTTTGGCACCCAGCTGTTGTCGTGGAACGACGCGCGCGCCTGGTGTCAGAGACTGGGCCGCGACGCTGTGATTTTGAACGACAAAGCTGAGCACACGTGGTTCGCAGTGGAAGCGTCATTGCATAGCCGCACCTGCCGCTGGTTGGGCCTCACCGATGCCGCGGTTGAGGGGCAATGGGTTTGGGTCAACGGCACGCCCATGCAGTTTAGCTATTGGGGACCAGAGCAGCCGAACAACGCGGGCGCCGACGGTGAGCACTGTGTGGGCTTAATTCCCCTGGCATACCTTGATAAACCCAGCATCTGGCACGACATCATGTGCGATGGCGCCGTAGCCGCCTTGCAATGTTTGCCTGCGTGCCGGGGCCGGGCGCCTTAGGTCACTTGGTTGCAGCAGCCGTTCAGGGCAGCTGTTCAATGATGGCTGACAAAAGCGCGCCCATGCGTTGGGTTCCCGCCGCCGCGGCGTCGGTTACATCTTCATGACGAAGCGGCGCGGCCTGCACACCCGCCGCGGGGTTGGCAACCAGCGACAAACCCAAGATGCGTAAACCCGCGTGGCGGGCGGCGATCACCTCAAGCACGGTTGACATTCCCACCAAGCCGGCGCCGAGCAAGCGCAACATGCGGACTTCAGCGGGCGTTTCGTACTGTGGCCCGGCCATGCCGGCGTAGGCCGCCTCCCGTAGCGCTCCCAGCCCCTGCGCAAGAGAGGCCGCCTGCGCCACCTTGCGGAGTTCCGGATCGTAGGTGTCGGTCATGTCCACAAAGCGCGGACCAAAGCGCTCGTCATTCGGTCCTGTCAGAGGTGATTGCCCGGTTAAGTTGATGTGATCTGAAATGGCGACGATCTCGCCCACCTTCAATGCCGGATCTACGCCGCCCGAAACGTTTGTGACGATGGCCGTGGCAACGCCCAGGTTCGCCGCCAAGCGAATGGCGAAGCCCACCTCCGAGGCGGGGTAGCCTTCGTAGCCATGCACGCGCCCGCAAAACACAAGCGTCTTGCGACCCGCCACACTGCCACACGCCAAGCGCCCCGGATGCCCCGCAACGGTGGTTTCGGGAAACCCCGGGATGCTGGAATAAGGAACCGATCGCGGCTGATGGAGGATCGACGCGGCCCCGGCCAAGCCAGAGCCCAAAATCACAGCCACCTGCGCTTGCCCGGCGTCCAGACGTTCGGATACGGCTTCGGCGGCGCCTCGGATGCGGTCGTAATACGTTGATGTGGGTTTCAAGCGATCGTTCCTCGCACAAGCTTTCTGGGTTTGGGAGCGCGGGGGCCAAATTCAAAAGCGGGGTTTAAATCCCGCCGGGCTTCATCCAAGCGGCGTTCGTCATTGTACCAAACCACACACAAAGGCTGACCCGCAACAATCCGATCGCCGCTGCAAGCCGCAAGCGTGATGCCCACCGCCGGATCCACTTTGTCTTCTTTGCGCGCCCGCCCGGCCCCCAGCGCTGTGGCGGCGCGCCCAATGCGTTTGGCGTCCACCATCGTGAGGAACCCAGATTGTTTGGCCTTGAGAACCCAGCTGCGTTTGGCCTTCGGCAACCGTTTCGGATCGTCAATCAACCGCAAATCTCCACCTTGAAGTTCCACCGCGGTTCGGAAAAGCTTCCACGCCGCACCTGTATCCAGCGCGTGTGCGACAGCTGTTTGGCCTTGCTTCAAATCTTTGGCAGCGCCGGCCAGCACCAGCATGTGGGCGCCCAAGATCACCGTCAAAGCACGCGTGTCGGCGGGCCCCTGCCCTTGCAAGACCTCAATTGATTCCACCACCTCGCTGGCGTTGCCCACTTCGCGCCCGATGGGCTGATCCATGTCGGTGAGCACAGCGCGGGTTTTGAGGCCAGAGTTGTTGCCCAAGTTCACGATGGTTCTAGCCAAGGCCCGCGCTTGCGCCAAGGCCGGCAGAAACGCCCCGCGGCCCACCTTCACATCCATCAGAAGGGCATCGGCACCGCCAGCGATCTTTTTCGAAAGGATCGACGACGCGATTAACGGAATGGATTCAACCGTGGCCGTGGCGTCCCGAAGCGCATACAGCACGCGATCGGCTGGCACCAACCGCGCGGTTTGGCCGGCAATCACCCAACCCGCTTTACTCAAGATCTTGCGGAAGCTCGCAGGCTCCAAGGCCACGCGAAACCCCGCGATGGCTTCAAGCTTATCAAGCGTGCCTCCCGTGTGTCCCAGCGCGCGCCCTGCCAACATGGGCACCCTCACACCACAAGCGGCCACCGCGGGCGCCAAACACAGCGAAAGTTTGTCGCCCACGCCGCCTGTGGAATGTTTGTCGATCTTCACGCCCTTGACCGACTTGAGCGACAGCGTGTCGCCCGAAGCGATCATCGCCTGTGTCCAGCGCACAAGTTCGCTTTGATCCATGCCGCGAAAAACCACGGCCATCAGCATCGCGGCGATCTGGTAATCGGGGATCGAGCCTTTGGCGGCCCCCGCGACGAAGGCGTCGATGGTTTCTGGGTCAAGCGGCAAGCCATCGCGTTTTGTTGCGATCCAGCGAGGCACCGGCTGCGAGGAGGAGCGTTTCACGAAGTCATCATATCCAAAAACGACTCTCCTGCGGCAAGCGGTGGCAGGCCAAAGCCCGAAGCGATGGTTTGCCCAAGGTCGGCAAAGCTGTTGCGAACGCCCAAATCCCCTGTTCGCCACCCAGGTCCAAAGGCCAGCAAGGGCACGCGTTCGCGCGTGTGATCGGTGCCGGGATGGGTGGGATCGTTGCCATGGTCGGCGGTGATGAACGCAAGATCTCCCGGAACCAGAGCGGCCAAAAACCGGGGCATCCATCCATCAAAGGCCTCAAGCGCGCTTTGGAAGCCGGGGCAATCGTTGCGGTGGCCGTACAGCATGTCGAAGTCAACCAGGTTCACAAAGATAAGCCCGGTGGGTGTGTTCGCTAGCGCCACCAAAGTTTGGATCATCCCGTCAACGTTGCCTTCCGTGTGAGCGCTTTGGGTAAGTCCCTTGCCGGCGAAGATGTCACCGATTTTTCCCACCCCCACCACCGGCAAACCGGCGCGGTTGACGTGATCGAGCAGCGTGGGCGCGGGTGGCAGCAAGGGCCAATCGCGCCGGTTGTACGTGCGTTGAAAAGCGCCCGGTACGCCCACGAACGGCCGCGCAATCACACGCCCAATGCCATGTTGATCGGCGATGCTTCTCGCCGCTTCGCAAATCCGGTACTGCTCAGCCAGAGGCACCACATCCTCGTGAGCGGCGATCTGAAGCACCGAATCGGCCGAGGTGTAAACGATCAAGGCGCCCGTGCGAAGGTGTGCTTCGCCCAGTTCTTCGATGATCGCGGTGCCGGACGCGGTCTTGTTGCCAACTATGTCGCGCCCGGCGGCCGCGCGCAGGGGCTCAAGAATCTCAGAGGGAAAACCTTGGGGGAAGGTGGGTAAGGCTGTGCTGGTGATAACCCCGGCCATTTCCCAATGTCCGGTGATCGTGTCTTTGCCTGCAGAGCGCTCTTGCAACACACCATGGGCCCCCTGCGCGTCCGCCATCGGCGGTACACCCAAGATGTTGGTGGCATGTCCTAAGCCCAACGCCTGCAGATTGGGTAGGTTCAATCCGCCCACGGCGCGAGATAGATTGGCCAGCGTGTTGGCGCCTTTGTCACCATAGGCCTCGGCATCGGGCGCGTGCCCACAACCCACGCCATCAATTACCAAAATGATGGCCCGCTTCAGGTCCTGATGCTTCACCGCCATTGCTTGAGTTTAGCAGCGCCAGGCGAAGGTTTCCCCAAGGTTTACGGCCGCTTCTTCTGCGACGGCTTTCGCCCCGGCTGTGGCCAAGGCACCCCCATCCACCCCTGCCCCACCTTGCGCGCGCTGGCGGTGGCTTTGGGGTTGATCGACAATTTGAAGGTTTGGTCGGGATTGGCGGCGACTTTCACACGAACTTGGCGCAACCATTCGTCCCTGAAAAACACCACATCGATGGATGTTCCTGGGGGGTGATCCGCGATGCGTTCGACAAAGCTGGCCGCATCCACCTTGTGCCCGGCCACCGCCACGATGTGGTCGCCAAAGCTTAAAGCGGCGATCTCCGCCGGAGAGTTTGGAACGATGTTCTGAACAACCGCGGGTTCGCCCGTCGTGGTGTTTTTCAGCGAAACTCCCACCCAAGATCGTTTTCTCTGCCGCGAGAGATCATCGTCGGCTTCCCCTCGGGCAGCGTCCTTCACCTGCACATCCACCCCGGCTTTGGCCACCAAACGCAAAAACGGAAGCTCCTGTGTACCGTCAATGTAGTTGTCGAAGAAGGCCTCGTAGTGACCTTGCCCCACTTCGTTGGTTCCGTTCACGATGTCTTGGAATGTGATTGATTTGCCCTTGGCAGCGTAGTTGCGCCACAACCACAAAAACAGATCTGGCAACCCCCTGCGCCCTCGTGTGTGCTTACGCATCATAAGGTCCAAGACGAACGCCGCCCATCGCCCCTTTTCGTAGTAGCTGATGGCGCGATTTGTGAAAACTTCGTTGGGCTTGTACTGCTTGATCCAGGCCTCGAACGAAAGTTCAGAGACGGCCGTGGCGTTGCGCCCAGGTTTGTTCACATACATGCGCCACTGTTTGGCGGTGTCTTCCAAGAATTTGTCGACCGTAAGCAGGCCCGCACGCAGCAAGATCTGCGTTTCCATATAGTCGGTGAAGCCTTCGTGGAACCACAGCAGGCGCGTGTGGTTTTCGCGCGCGTAATCGAACGGGCCCAATACCACGTCGCGAATGCGCTTTACGTTCCACGCATGAAAGAATTCATGCGCCACAAGCTCGAAAAAGCTTTGGTAGCCGGCTTCGGAACCAAACCCCATGGCGTCAACATTGAGCGTGCACGAGGCCGCGTGCTCGAGACCGCCACCTCGCCGGGGTTGGGTTTGCACCACGAACACGTACTGCTTAAACGGAAACCCGCCAAACATCGCACCTGTGGTGCGCACAATCTTCCTTACGCCCGCCACCACCCTTTGCATGTTGGCGTTGCTTCCCCCCATCCACGCGATCTCGAAGGCAACCCCGCCTTCGCGAAAACGCACGCGCTGGTGGAGGCCGACCGCACAGGGCGAATCAACGAGCTCATCGTAGGCGTCGGCGAGGAATTTCTGCCCCCGGCGCGGCAACGCCACCGATGTTTTCCAGCCGCTGGGGGCACCAATGGTCAACGTGCAGGGGCGTTCGAGATGGCCTTCGATGTAGAAAAACAAACTTGTGCCATTCAAAACCGCCCTGTCGGCGTCTAGGTAGGCGGCACGTACGCTGGGATCGTAGGCAAACACGGTGTGTTCAACGCGAAAGGGCCGTGCC
>JBBSJE010000278.1:0-7888 GCA_038257535.1 Polyangia bacterium | reverse complement strand
GCCAGTTTGTTCGGTCGCGTTGGCTGCGGCGCCGCAGCACCTTATGCCAACGTCGAACGACCTCTCGTCGGAATGTTTGAATGGCCCACGTGTTGGTTGGTATTGCGTGATAAGCCAAGTATCCTCTCACCACACTTGCCAGCTGGAGTAAGCACCTATTGCTGGCACAGCATTTGCTGCTACCGCCCTCAATTACAGGAGGACTTTCCCGATGAGCCATGAAAAATTTTCAGAATGTATCAAAGCGTGCAACGAATGCGCAGCTGCTTGCGAGCACTGCGCCACCGGCTGCTTGGGCGAAACCGATGTGAAGATGATGGCCGAATGCATTCGGCTTGATCGCGACTGCGCGGATATTTGCCGAATCGCAGCTGCTTGGATGGAACGAGATAGCCAGTTTGCCAAGCAGCTTTGCGCGTTGTGCGCAACCATCTGCGAAGCCTGCGGCGCTGAATGCGGCAAGCACCAGTCTGCACATTGCAAAGCTTGTGCAGAGGCCTGCCGACGCTGCGCGGAAGCCTGTCGCAAGATGGCGCAGGGTTAAAGGCTATATGAGCGAGCGCGAGCCACGTAGCAAGTTCCCAGTTTCGCGTCGTGCTGCGCTCAAAGGCGGCTCGGCAGCGGTTGGTGGGGCGCTTCTTTTGCCAAGAAACGCCTCCGCCAACCCGCCTCAAGCCGGAATAATGGGCGAGCTTGATGCAAGTGCGCCCGGAGGCATCGATCTGGTGCTGGAACGTAAGGATCTTTTGATCGGCGGCCGCGTCGGCCATGCGATTGCGATCAATGGCTCGATTCCCGGCCCCGTGATTCGCATGAAGGAGGGCAAGGGCGTCTTGATCAGGGTTCACAACCGACTGAACGAATCAACGTCTGTTCATTGGCACGGCATGCTGGTGCCTTTCACAATGGACGGCGTGCCTGGCATTAGCTTTCCCGGCATCGGCGCTGGAGAGACGTTCACCTATCGATACAAGGTTCGCCAAAACGGAACCTACTGGTACCACAGCCACTCGGGCTTTCAGGAGCAGCTTGGCGTTTATGGGCAGTTGATAGTCGAGCCAAGTTCCCCCGATCCGATTCAATACGACGTTGAACATTCGGTTGTCTTGTCCGATTGGACCTTCGAGAACCCAGCTACGATTTTCTCCAAGCTTAAGAAGATCGATGGGTACTTCAACTTTCAACGGGCCACGACCGCGAACCTGAATGAACAGGTGCGAAACACCAAGAAGTCGCTGAGCGAAGCCATTGCGATGCGGCTGCGCTGGGACTGGATGCGTATGGATCCAACCGACATCGCGGACGTTACGGGAATCACATACTCGTTCCTCTTGAACGGCCAGACTTCGGCAGAAAATCCGACCTTATTGGCGCGCCCCGGGCAGAGGGTTCGTTTGCGAATTCTCAATGCCTCAAGCCAGACCTATTACGACTTTCGCATTCCAGGGTTGCCGATGACGGTGGTCCAAGCCGATGGGCAAAACGTCAAACCTGTGGAGACGGACGAGCTGCGCATAGCCGTTGCCGAGACCTACGATGTGATCGTCACCCTGCCGGACGCCAAGGCGTACACGCTCTTTGCCGAGACGATGGATCGCAGTGGATCTGTGCGCGGCACTCTCGCGCCGACTCCCGGCATGAGTGCTGAGGTCCCAGGCAGACGCCCTCGGTCGATGTTGGGCATGGAGGACATGGGCATGATGCACGACATGCCGAGCGGCGACATGAACAAAGGTTCAATGGATCACGGTTCAATGAACAAAGGTTCAATGGATCACGGTTCAATGGATCACGCGCCTCCGCCTGCG
Organism: Polyangia bacterium; assembly: GCA_038257535.1. GTDB lineage: Bacteria > Myxococcota_A > Polyangia > Fen-1088 > Fen-1088 > JAGTJU01. The sequence goes on along the minus strand of JBBSJE010000278.1, from coordinate 6,080 downwards.
GCGCCAAGCCCGCTCGATGTTTCGGACGGGCGTCTTGCCACAATGAACCTTCCCGAAATGATCCCCCACGGTCCGAAGGGGCACGGTCCCGCGAGCATTACGATGGCGAAGAACGTGTACCGCCAACTCGATGATCCCGGCCTTGGGTTAGGCAAAGACGGTTGGCGTGTGCTTACCTATGGCCAGCTTCGCGCCCTTACGCCTCCACCTGGCCGACGGCCACCCACCCGTGAAATCAACTTACATCTGACGGGCAACATGGCGAAGTTCATTTGGGGCTTTGATGGCAAGAAGTGGTCGGAATCGAAGATGATTCGCTTTGTCTTCGGAGAACGTCTGCGGATCAATTTTCTCAACGACACCATGATGAGTCATCCCATGCACTTGCATGGAATGTGGATGGATCTTTACGCAGGTCATGAATACTCAGACAACCCTCGCAAGCACACAGTCAACGTTCAGCCGGCAGAGCTGTTGACGGTAGACATAACGGCCGATGCACCCGGTCAATGGGCGTTTCACTGCCACCTTCTGTACCACATGGAAGCCGGAATGTTTCGGACGGTGGCCGTCGTGAAGTCGCTGCAGGATGAGGCGTCCCATGCAGAAGGTTAGATCGGCGCTCGTTGGTCCGCTGATGCTCAGCGTGGTGGTGAGTGGGACGGCTCTAGCGCAAAGCGCGCCACCGGCAGCCGACAGGGCAAACGCGGCAGCGAGCCCGCATACAGAACAAGAGGTTGATCCGTCCTTGCCCCAAGGCATGACACTTGATCAGGTCCTCACACGGGCGGCAGCGCCACCCCCAAAGAATTTCCCCGATGCAATCATGGATGATCGGCTGTTGGCTTTTCTTCTGTGGGATCGGCTTGAGTACCGAGCGTTTGGCAAGGGCGATCCCGGCTTGCTGGGGTGGGAAGCAAACGCTTGGGTGGGAAAGGACTTCAACCGCCTCGTGCTCAAGCCTGAAGGACAAGCCACATTTGAAAAAACACGTTCCTTTGAAACCGACACGGATGTTCTCTACGGGCGTTTGATCGCGCCTTTTTGGAGCGTGCAAGCAGGTGGCCAATACGCCAACAAGTGGTCCAAGGACGAGCGTTACACGGATCGCTGGTCGGGTGCCATCGCGCTGCAGGGCTTGGCACCCGGAAAGTTCGAGGTCGACGTCACTGCGTATGTCTCACAAAAGGGTGATGTTACCAGCAAGCTTGAACTCGAGTACGACTGGCGGATCACTCAACGTCTGGTGGCGCAGCCCCGTACGGAGTTCACTGTCGCCTTGCAGGACGTCCCCGATCGCAACATGGGCGCGGGTTTGGCAAACGTGGTGGGTGGCTTGCGGTTCCGCTACGAGTTTAAACGCGAGTTCGCACCCTATTTCGGTGTTCGATATCAGGCCCGCGTGTTCCAGTCGGCTGACCGCGCACGGGCCGCGGGTGAAGAGCCCGCGCGCTTCTTTATTGTCGCCGGCCTTAGGTTCGCACTCCTGTGAGTGCGACCATCCGCAGGCGCTCGACCACGTCTTGTTCAGCGAGGCCCGCCTAAAGTGGCGGTGTCAAACTTTAACGTTGCGTAAGCGCAAGGCGTTGGCGATGACTGACACTGAGCTGAAGCTCATCGCTGCACTCGCCAGCATCGGACTAAGAAGCAAGCCGAAGAACGGGTACAGCGCACCGGCAGCGATAGGCACGCCCAACACGTTGTAAAGGAAAGCGAAGAACAAGTTTTGCCGAATGTTGCTCATCGTTCGTTGGCTCAAGCGCCGCGCCTTTAGAATTCCTGAAAGATCGCCGCGCATCAGCGTGATGTCTGCACTTTGTATTGCGACATCCGTGCCGGTGCCCATCGCAATGCCCACGTCCGCTTCAGCAAGTGCAGGCGCATCGTTCACACCGTCCCCGGCCATGGCCACCTTCCGCCCTTCACCTTTCAGCTTTAGAATCAGAGCGCGCTTCTGCTCGGGCGTAACCTCGGCTATCACCTTGTCGAGCCCCAGCTTGTTGGCAACGGCTTGGGCCGTCACAGGATTGTCGCCGGTCAGCACGATGATCGACAGCCCCGCAGCTTTCAAACTGGCTACCGCAGCGGGCGTCGAATCTTTGATGGGATCTGCCACCGACACAGCACCCGCAAGCGCCCCATCTATTGCGAGGAATATCACCGTCTCGCCCTGAGCACGACGCTGGTCTATCTCTGCGTCAAGCGCGGTGGTGTCAGCGCCCGCCGACTTCATCATCGCGGCGTTGCCCAAGTGTACCCGTTTGCCTTGTGCCGATGCCAACACACCTTGCCCCGTCACAGACTGAAAATCTGTGGTGGGCAAGACGTCTATTTTGCGCTCCTTGGCCGCGCCCACAATGGCGGAGGCCAACGGATGTTCACTGCCTGTTTCCACGCTGGCCGCGAACTGCACCACTTGCTCTTCATTCCAGCCCCCCGCCGTTAGTACCCCCACCAGCTTCGGTTTGCCTTGCGTCAAGGTGCCGGTCTTATCGACAACGAGCGTGTCAACCTTCTCCATCATTTCAAGCGCCTGGGCATTCTTGATCAGCGTTCCGGCTTGGGCTCCTGCGCCTACACCAACCATAATTGACATCGGCGTGGCAAGCCCCAGCGCACACGGGCAGGCGATGATCAAAACCGCAACGGCATTCACCAGCGCATGTGGCAAACGAGGCGTCGGGCCGAAGAAGAACCATACCGCGAACGTTGCTGCCGCGATCAGAATGACCACGGGAACGAAGTACGATGACACGCGGTCGGCCAGCTTTTGAATGGGCGCACGGCTACGCTGCGCTTCGCTCACCATCTTTACGATCTGAGCGAGCATGGTCTCGTTGCCCACCTTTTGTGCGCTGATCACAAGACTGCCAGTGCCATTCACGGTGCCGCCCGTAACTTTATCGCCCGTGTTTTTTTGGACCGGCAACGGTTCGCCCGTCACCATCGACTCGTCAACGGCGCTGCGCCCTTCATTCACCAGGCCGTCGACCGGAACCTTTTCGCCTGGGCGCACCCGCAGCTTGTCACCGACCTGCACTTGATCAAGAGCTACCTCTTCGTCGCCCCCCGTCGAAGAAATGCGAAGGGCTGTTTTCGGTGCGAGGCCCAGAAGACTTTTAATCGCGCCCGAAGTCTGGCTGCGCGCACGCAGTTCAAGCAACTGCCCCAGCAACACCAGCGTCGTTATAACGGCGGCCGCTTCGTAGTACACGCCAACCGCACCGGTGTGCGTGCGCAGTGATGCTGGAAACCAACTTGGAAAAAGCGTTCCCGCGATGCTGTACACAAATGCGACGCCGGTGCCCATCGCAACCAGAGTGAACATGTTGAGACTTCGGTTTTTGATGGACGCATAGCCGCGAACAAAAAATGGCCATCCCCCCCACAGCACCACGGGAGTCGCGAGCGCTAGCTGCAACCAATTGAGCACCACGGGCGAAACCGCGTGTTGCAGCGGTGCCCCAGGGATCAGGTCGGACATGCCGATGAGGAACAAGGGCAAAGCCAGGGCGGCGCTGATCCAAAAACGCCGGCGCATGTCCACCAGTTCAGGATTGTCGGCGTCGGAAAGGGTGACGGTGCGCGGTTCGAGCGCCATCCCGCAGATCGGGCACGAACCGGGGGCATCACGTACAACCTCAGGGTGCATCGGGCACACATAGTCGGTTTTCGTTGCCAGCTGCGGGACTTCGGGCTCAAGGGCCATTCCGCACTTTGGGCACGACCCCGGATGATCCTGCCGCACTTCGGGATCCATCGGGCAGATGAACATCGTGCCTTTGGGCGACGTGGGAACGGCGACCTTGGGCGTGGGAGACACATACGTTAGAGGCGCGGCAACAAACTTTTCGCGGCAGCGAGGATTGCAAAAATAGAAGGTCTTTCCCTCGTATTGTGCACTTCCACCTTTGGCACTGGCCGGGACAATCGACATGCCGCAAACCGGATCTGTTACGTTGCCGTCCACAGAAGCCGGGGCCTTTTTATCTTCGTGCTGGTGTTGCATAATTCCTTCCCTGCGTAAACGCAGTGTTCAGTGATTCATTACACCAAATCGCTGCGATTACATATGGACACGAAAGTCCCTACGCTTTTGCTGCCGTCAAAGACCTTACAGGTCTACCGAACGGAGCGGCGTCAATCTCATCATATTGATGTAGGGCTAAATCAAAACGAATGAGATGGGCGCCGATACTTCCGGTCGAAGTGCTTCACAGCGAGGCCTTCGAACGTCGTATGGACCTTGCCTTAGTTCGGCCGGTTGCCCGATTCGAGCCTTCGAACCGGAGCTTTGTGCTCGAACTTCGGGCGTCAACTCATACGGCTCACTTCTTGCTGGTGTCATTCGTGCGGGTCTCTCTGATCCGGAGAATTCAATTGTCCGCACTCGGCCTGAAAGACAAAGCATCATGAACCCGCAAGTCAATTCCATCACACCCGAGTTGCTGAGCAAAATCGATGCATATTGGCGCGCAGCGAACTATCTTTCGGTTGGTCAGATTTACCTTTTTGACAATCCCCTGTTGAAGCGGCCGTTGGTGTTGACCGACATAAAACGCATGCTGCTGGGGCACTGGGGCACGACTCCAGGACAGAACTTCATCTACGCGCACTTAAACCGCGTGATCAAAAAGTACGATCTTGACATGATCTATGTCTCTGGCCCCGGGCACGGCGGCCCTGCCGTCGTAGCCAATACGTACCTTGAGGGCACTTACAGCGAGATCTATCCCGATATCAGTCAAGACGAGGCCGGCCTTCGCAAGCTCTTCCTCCAGTTTTCGTTTCCAGGCGGAATCCCGAGTCACGCGTCTCCTGAATGCCCAGGATCGATTCACGAGGGCGGCGAGCTGGGATATTCGCTCAGTCATTCGTTTGGAGCCGTGTTCGACAACCCCGATCTCGTCGTCGCCTGTGTGATTGGTGATGGCGAAGCAGAGACCGGGCCACTGGCCACAGCGTGGCAGTCCAACAAGTTCCTCGACCCCGCTACCGATGGCGCGGTCTTGCCTATCTTGCACCTCAACGGTTACAAAATTGCGAACCCGACTATCTTCGCTCGCATCGAGCCGGAGGAACTGGATCAATTTCTGCGCGGCAACGGATGGATTCCTTACTACGTTGAGGGACATGAGCCGATGCCAATGCACGAAGCAATGGCGGCGACCCTGGATCAGGTGGTGGAGGAGATCAAGCGCATACAACTTGAGGCGCGGGTCAACGGAGACACCAAGCGCCCACGCTGGCCAATGATCGTTCTTAAATCACCGAAAGGCTGGACGGGACCAAAGTGGGTGGATGGCCGGCAGATTGAAGGCACCTTTCGCGCACACCAAGTGCCGCTGTCCGAGCCGTCCACGCATCCTGGACACCTCGAGCAGTTGCAAGACTGGCTCAAGAGCTACAGGGCGGAGGAACTCTTTGATGAACGAGGGCGCCTGAAGCCGGAACTGGCAGAGTTGGCACCCAAGGGTGAACGACGCATGGGCGCGAATCCCCACGCCAACGGGGGCCTCCTGCTCCGCGACCTGATCATGCCCGATTTTCGCAAATTCGCGGTAAATGTGCCGTCACCCGGTGCGGTCAAAGCTGCCGACGCACAAGAGCTCGGCGTGTTCTTGCGTGATGTGGTTGTGCTCAATCAGGAGCAGCGCAATTTCCGGATCTTCGGTCCCGACGAAACGCTTTCCAATCGCCTGGGCTCTGTGTTTGAGGTGACCGATCGCCAGTGGGACGCGCGGCAACAGGACAACGATGAGTTCCTGGCCAAACAGGGGCGCGTGATGGAGATGTTAAGCGAGCATCAATGCGAAGGCTGGCTTGAAGGCTATTTGCTCACCGGACGGCATGGACTCTTCAATTGCTACGAGGCGTTCATCCACATCATTGATTCGATGTTCAATCAACACGCGAAGTGGCTGAAGGTCACCGCGGGCCTGCCGTGGCGCCGAAAGATCGCTTCGCTGAACTATCTTCTCGCGTCGCATGTGTGGCAGCAGATGCTGAATAAGTGATTCAAAGGGTGTTTTGGGGAGTGGCGGGCCGGAGAGTCCGCGGGAACAAGCCCTTCAAGCCCT
>JBBSJE010000277.1:0-7909 GCA_038257535.1 Polyangia bacterium | reverse complement strand
TTCAATCACCATCAGGTAAGCCGCGTCTATCGGTGTTGAGCTTGGCGCACCTTGGAGATGCCGAGCGGATGTTCTTCGTCACGACGCTGCTTGGCGAAGTGGTGGCATGGATGCGCGGGCAACCTGGTACCAGCAGTTTGCGCGGGTTGCTCTACATGGACGAAATCTTCGGCTTCTTCCCGCCGAACGCCATGCCGCCGTCGAAGCGGCCGATGTTGACCTTGCTCAAGCAAGCGCGTGCGTTTGGTTTGGGCGTGGTGTTGTCGACGCAGAACCCTGTAGATCTCGACTACAAGGGTTTATCGAACACAGGCACTTGGTTTATTGGCCGCCTGCAAACCGAGCGGGACAAGCTGCGTTTGTTGGATGGTTTGGAAAGTGCTGTGGCATCGTCTGGGCAGGCTTTCGATCGCGGGCAACTGGACCGTTTGCTTTCGGGGCTTGGCAAACGTGTGTTCCTGATGAACAACGTACATGCCGAGGGGCCGACGTTGTTTCAAACCCGGTGGACGCTTTCATACATGCGCGGGCCTTTGTCGCGCGAAGAAATGCAACGCCTTTCACCGCCCGGCCCCCCGCAGGTGGTTGCAGCCCCTGCGACGCCCGCCGCGGTGCGGACGCAATCGACATTGGTGACGGCCGCGGCAAGACCGGTTTTGCCCGCGGGTCTTCCAGAGTTTTTCGTTACAACCAACGTTTCGCACGTTGTCTACGAGCCACATGTGTTCGCCTCCGGGCGTGTGCGCTACGTCAATGCCAAGCTTGGCATCAACGAGCTGCAATCGTTCGCTTTGACAGTGCAGCTGCACGATGAAGCGTTGGTGTGGCATGAAGCTGTGCCGTTTGATCCCGTATCGCAGTCGCTCGAAAAGCAACCCGAGGAAGGCGCAGTGTTCTTGTCATTGCCACCGGATGCACTGCGGCCCGCCACTCACAAAACGTGGCAGAAAGATTTCGTAGATCATTTGGTGCATGAGCGGCCGATGGTGGTGTATCGCTGCGCCGAGCTCAAAACCAACTCGAAGGCGGGCGAAGACGAATCGTCGTTTCGCACGCGCATGGCCTTAACGGCCAGGCAATGGCGCGATCAGATGCTTTCGGATCTACACGCCAAATACGCAGACAAGTTCGCGCGTGCCCAAGATCGTGTGCGGCGGGCGGACGATCGTGTGGAGCGTGAAGAGATGGAGGCGAATCAACAGGGCCTGGACGCAGCCTTTTCGGTCGGTGCTCAAGTGTTGGGTGCTTTGATGGGTCGGCGGGTGTCGGCGGGCCGTGCCGTGCGCAGCGCTAGCAGAGGTGCCCGCCAGCGTCAGGATGTGCAGGCGGCAGCGGGCGAACGGCAAGCGGCACAAGCTGCGTTGGCCGCCTTGAACCAAGAGCTGACTGAAAAGATGCGTGACGTGGAGTCGAAAACGGATGTGCAGCAGATGGATCTAGAGCGCGTTGAGGTCCGGCCTAAAAAGGCTGATGTCAGCGTAGGCGTGTTGGGCATCGTGTGGCAGCCTCAGGGCACGGCAAGGAGCTGACCTCAAAAGCGGTGGTGGCCCGGCCCCCGAGGATTGCGCTTCTCAGGGTCGGATGGTCGGAGGGTCGGAGATCCCAGTGTCCCGCGGATTTTCCTTGCGAACCTACTTAACCCAGGTTAAATATTTCCCTGTGGCAACTAACGGGGACGACATTCATGGCGCCATCTCCGGCCTGCAAAGGCTGGCGGATGCGTTTGGGGTGCGTCGGGGGCAGTTGGCGGGGGTGGTGGGGCTGACCGATCATCAGTGGTCGGTGTTGGAGGAAATCTCTACCGAACATTTTATGCCCAGCATGTTTGCGCGGCGCCGGCAAAGTTCAGCCGCCGCCGTTTCCAAAACGTTGCGGCAGCTTTTGGACAAGGGCCTTATCGCCACGTCTGTGGCCAAGGAAGATGGGCGGCAGCGGGCGTATGTGTTGACGGCGAAGGGGCAAAGCACTATGAGGCGCCTGCGGGAAAGCCGGCAGGACGCCGTGAATGCCATCTGGTCAGATTTGGATCAGAAGGATGTCAAAGCGTTTGCGCGATTCTCCGAAGAGTTGGCGGATCGTTTGGAACGCTATGCGGAGCGAATTGGGAGTCAGGAAAATCATGGGAAAGACGCTGTACGAAAAGGTGTTTGATCGGCACACGGTGGCCCGCTTGCCATCGGGGCAATACCAATTGCTGATGGGCCTGCATCTCATTCACGAAGTCACATCGCCCCAGGCCTTCAGCATGATCGAAGAGCGTGGTTTGAAGGTGATGTACCCGCAGCGCACCTTTGCCACGGTGGATCACATCGTGCCTACCACCTCGCAATTGCGACCGTTCGCCGATTCGTTGGCCGAGCAGATGATGGTGCACCTGGAACGCAACGTGAAGAAGCACGGCATTCGCTTCTTTGCGCCCGAGCGCCACGAGCAAGGCATTGTGCACGTGGTGGGCCCTGAGCAGGGGTTAACCCAGCCCGGCATGACCATCTGCTGCGGCGATTCGCATACGTCCACGCATGGCGCTTTCGGCGCGATTGCGTTTGGCATTGGCACCTCGCAGGTCCGCGACGTGTTGGCCACGCAAACGCTGGCCATGGGCAAGCTGAAGGTGCGCCGCATAGAGGTGAACGGCAAGCTGCGCCCCGGTGTTTACGCCAAGGACGTGGTGCTGTACCTCACCAACAAGCTGGGCGTCAAAGGCGGCGTGGGATACGCCTACGAGTACGCCGGTGAAGTGTTCGACAACTTCACGATGGATGAGCGCATGACTGTGTGCAACATGTCCATCGAAGGCGGCGCGCGCTGCGGTTATGTGAACCCGGACAATACTACTTACGAATACCTCAAGGGTCGCCCCTATGCGCCCAAGGGCGAAGCGTGGGCGAAGGCCGTGGCCGATTGGAACAGCCTGCGCAGCGATAGCGACGCCGTTTACGACGACTTGGTGAAATACGACGCCGCTGACATTGAACCTATGGTGACCTGGGGCATTACTCCCGGGCAATCGGTGGGCGTAAAACAATCAATCCCTTCGCCAGCCGCTTTCCCCGCCGATGAGCAGGAATCGGTTGATGAAGCCTACAAGTACATGTCCTTCGAGGCGGGCCAGCCCATCGCCGGCACCAAGATCGATGTGGCTTTCATTGGTTCTTGCACCAACGGCCGCTTGAGCGACTTTGAAGAGTTGGTTCGTTTGCTCTCGAACACCTCGCACAAGGTGGCGCCGGGTGTGCGCGCTTTGATTGTTCCTGGCTCGCAAGCGGTGCAGGCTGAGATGGTCAAGCGGGGTTATGACAAGTTGTTTACAGCGGCGGGGTTTGAGTTTCGGGAAGCGGGCTGTTCGATGTGTTTGGCGATGAATCCCGACAAGCTCAAAGGCCGCGAGGTTTGTGCTTCGTCGTCGAATCGCAACTTCAAGGGCCGTCAAGGCTCACCCACGGGACGCACGTTGTTGATGAGCCCTGCCATGGTGGCCGCCGCGGCCATCAAGGGTGAAGTGACAGACGCGCGCGAATTGTTTTCGATCGGCCAAGCGTAGGAGCAAAGATCATGGACGTAAAACGTGAAAGCATCACCGGACGCGGCATCGCTCTGCGCGGCAACGACATCGACACCGATCGCATCATTCCTGCGCGCTTTTTGCGCACCGTAACCTTTGAAGGGTTGGGGGAGCATGCGTTTGAGGACGACCGTTTGCAGTTAACGGCGGCCGGCAAAACACACGCCTTCGACGAGCCGCGGTTCGCCGAGGCGCAGGTGCTGCTGGTGAACAAAAACTTCGGTTGCGGTTCCTCGCGCGAACACGCGCCGCAAGCGATCATGCGTTGGGGCAAAGGCATCAAGGCGGTTATCGGCGAAAGCTTCGCTGAGATCTTTTATGGCAATTGCATTGCCTTGGGCGTGCCGTGCCCCACGGTGAGCGAAACTGTCATTGAAAGCTTGATGTCAGCCGTGGAAGCCGATCCTTCGGTTTCCATCACGCTGAACCTGCACAGCAAGACCATCACCTGTGGCACACAATCGTTTCCGTTCGAGATCCCCGAGGGACCGCGGCAGCAATTTGTGGAAGGGCGCTGGGATTCGTCGGCCGAGCTCCTGGCCAACGTGGCTAGCATCAAAGCCACAGCGGCTGGGCTGCCGTACTTCAACGACTTCCAGTAACGAGCGACAAAAGGGCCTGGCTACTCGATGGCCAGGCCTTTGAGCGCCTCCTGCAGGGCCTCGATCACCACATCGTGAAGAGGCCCGTTGGAAGCCACAAGGCCTTTGAGGTTCCACAGCTCGGGCGTGTCGTAAACCAGCGGGTTGCCGTAGAGATCTGTCATTTTGCCGCCCACGGCGTGCAAGATGGCTTCGGGCGCGCATCCATCCCATAGCTTGCTACGCGTGCCGGGGTAGATGTAGAGGTCGCGCAGATTTTCCGCGATCAGGCCCACTTTCAGGCCTACGCCACCGATGTTGGTTTCGTCCTCGATGCCCAAGCGCTCACGAATGGCTTCGATTTGCGGGGTGCGGTGGCTTTTCGAGGCCACAAAGCGCACGCCCTTTAGCTGCGAGCGTGACGACGTGCCCAACGCTTGTTTGTGCCCATTGACATCAAGCCACGCGTCGCCGCCCACAACGGCGCCGTAGGTTTTCCCGGTGGCCGGTTGAGCCACCACGCCCACGGTGGGCTTTGACGCCACGGCCAAGCCAATCATCACCGCGTACCCTTCATCGCCGCGAATGAAGTCTTTGGTGCCGTCGATGGGATCCACCATCCAGACGCGTTCGTTGTGAAGTCGGCTGCCGTCGTCGGGCATTTCTTCGGACAAAATGGCGTCGTCGGGAAAGGCCGCGCGCAAGCGTGAAACAATAAGATCGCTGGCGCGTCGATCAGCTTCGGTGACAGGCTCGTCGCCGGCTTTGTGATCAACCTTCACAGTTTTGCCGGCGTACCCGCGTACAAGGGCCGCGGCTTCGAGGGCAATTTGATAGGCAGTTTCCAGTTCGTGGGCAAGCTTCGACATCAGCCGTTACACACTAGCAGCCGAATCCGCCGGGCCCAAGTTGGCGCCTAGGTCGCCTGCAACCGACGTAGATCCTCTTGCAGCGCCCTACGGCCCCACAAAAGCACAAGACCCGCGGTCGGAAGCAACAGCGCCGTGATGAGCACGGGGGTGCGCAGCCCGATGCGGTCGGAAGCCAACCCGATGAGAACCGGCGAAAACACGTCGCCAAGGGCATGTATGGCAAAGGTGTTCACACCGTAAGCGTGTTCCCGCAAACCTACGGGCAGGGCGTTGACCATCGCGGCGTTCAGCGGTCCTGTGTTGAGAAACAGCAGAAACAAAGTGACGAACAAACACGGCCAATACACCCAAGGGGACGCGCCAAGCACAGCGCCCACAGAGAATGGCAACGACAGCAGCAACCCCCAGCCGGAAAAACTGAAATGCCCCGCGGGGTGTCGAAGCGCCCAGGCGTCACCCCAGCGGCCGCCCAATAGCGTGCCGATGAAACCTGATGTGACGACGGTGACGCCAAACCCAGTGGTTGCCGCCGCCAGACTCAAGCCGTGTTGGCGTTGGTAGTAGGTGGGCATCCACACCGCCAAACCGCCCATGGAGAAGGTGTAGATGGTTTGCGCCCAGGTGTTCCACATGAAGCTGCGAAAGCCGATCAACAGGCGCACCGTTTTCAACATTGAGGGCGGCGGCAACGCAGCCGCAGCGGGATCCATTTGACCGCGGGGTGGATCGCGAAACAGCAGGAAGGCTGTGGCCAGCAACAAGCCGGGAACCGACGCCAAAAAAAACGCCGCCCGGTAGCCGTAATGCGCGCCCACCAAGCCGCCTATTTGAAACCCTAAGGCCGTGCCCACCGGGATGGCGGCGTAAAACACAGCCATGGCGCGGCCGCGGCGCGCGGGGGGGTAGCTATCGGACAGCAGGGTGGGGGTGACCACCGCGTAGGTGGCTTCGCCAAAACCCACCAGGGCGCGGGCCACCACCAGGGCGGCGTAGGTGGGGGCCAAGCCGGACGCGGCGGTGGCCATGCTAAACACCAGCGCGCCAAAACCCGCGAGCCGAAAGCGGCTTCGCGAGGTGGCCAGCCAACCCGCCAACGGGCAAACCACCGTATAAACGACCATGAGGCTGCTTTGTAGGGCGCCGCCGCGGGCGTCGGACAGCCCCATTTCGGCAATGATCAGCGGCAACACCGCGGCCGCCAGGTAGCGGTCGAAGTAGTTCAGCACGTTCAAGGCCGTAAGCGTGCCCAAGGTGGCGCGGGCGGAGAGGGCGAAGCGCACGGGTGCTGGCCTACCACGGTCCCGTGCGGTGCGGTAGAGTGCCGCCCATGGCATCTCTGAACGAAATCTTGACCCGGCCGGGCGTACGCCCCCAGGTCGTCAAAGACTGTGAACGATTGATCGAGGAGGAGGTTGATTCGAAGGGCTTGACGGGCCTGCCCATCAAGGCCGCATACAAGGTGGTGCGTGCGGTGAAGCCGGGGTTCATCCCCGAGGTGATTGATCATTTGCTGGGTGATTTCGCTACAGCGTTGGATCCTCTCTACCAAGAGGCGGTGACGGCGAATGTGCCTTTGGAGGCGCATCTGGCAAGCCGCTCCTCGCAGGCCGCCGAGGCATTGTTGGCCATCACCGACGCGCGTGCCACCAAGGCCAAGAACCAAATGGTGAAAGGCGCCTACGAGAAGCTACGGCCCACGGCAAAAAAACACGTGGAAGCGGCCATCCCGCGGGTTAGCCGTATGGTGGGCAAACACGCCGCCGCGAACAACGCGTAAAGCGGGTGGGTGCCGGGGCGACGCCACAAAGCTCGCCCCGGACCACCACGCTTACGTCGCCGCCTGCGGCGCTATCGGCTGCACGCCGCTTTCGATCAGGTGGTACTCGAACGCGTCGATGAGCGCTTCCCACGAGGCATCCACAATATTTTCGCTGACGCCCACGGTGGAAAACGTGTTCTTCGTGTGCCCCTTGGAATCGAGCACAACGTAATCGCTCACCACGCGAACGCGCGCCGCGGTTTCTTGCACGCCGCTGACCACGCGCACTTTGTAGTCGCGCAAATGTAGCGTGTCTACCTGCGGATAGTAGGCGCGCAAGCATTTGCGAAGCGCGCTGTCGAGCGCATGAATGGGGCCGCCGCCTTCGGCCACATGCTGTTCAAGCACAGCACCCACCTGGGTTTTCACCGTGGCTTCGGTGCTGGGCGTCTCGCCGGCTTGTTTTCGCACCACACAGCGATAGTAACGGTGATCCCAGTAGGGCTTGCGCTGGCCAAGCTCGCCGCGCACCAACAACTCTAGACACGCTTCGGCCGATTCGAATACGTAGCCTACGTTTTCAAGATCTTGCACGCGGCCCAGCACGCGGCGAAGCAAGGGCTTGTCGTCGGTGACCCCAAACTTGCGGCTTACCAGTTCTGCGATGTTGGATTGCCCCGACAATTCGCTAACCAGAATTTTGCGGCCATTGCCCACGCGCGCCGGATCGATGTGTTCGTAGCTGCGCGCCAAGCGTGCGATGGCGTGCACATGCATGCCGCCTTTATGCGCAAACGCTGACGAACCCACAAAAGGCCGATTCGAGATGGGCGCGAGATTGGCCACTTCGTAGACAAAACGCGACACATCGGTGAGGCGCGCCAGGCTCTCGGCGCCTTTGAAGCAATCGTGGTTCATCTTCAGTTGCAGGTTGGCCGCGACGCTCAGAAGATCCACGTTGCCGCAACGTTCGCCGATGCCGTTGATGGTACCTTGCACTTGGAACGCACCTTGTTTCACCGCCGCCAATGTGTTGGCCACCGCCAGCCCGCCGTCGTTGTGGCAGTGGATGCCCAGCTTCACGTCGGAGCCCAGCGCGGACTTTACGGCCCAGACTGCCTCGGTGATGGAATCG
>JBBSJE010000276.1:0-8013 GCA_038257535.1 Polyangia bacterium | reverse complement strand
TTATCGCCCGACAGTTCTCGTCATTGACGGCTACCGGGCAATCCGCGAGTTCCTCGACAGCGACATCGCGTTCACCGAGATGGTGCACGAATTAAATTCGCTCGTCACCGCTTTCAAATGCACGACCGTCCTCGTTGGGCCGAGCACGGGCAACCGGCCGCAGGCCGAGCACGTGCTCGTGGACGGAATGATCGAGCTGACTTGCTCCGCGATAGACGTGCGGCGTTCGCGGGAGATCGAGATTCACAAGAACCGCGGCAGCAACCACTTGCCGGGGCGACACTTGTTTCGCATTACGGACGGGGGGCTGCGCTGCTTCCCACGATCCGAGGCCCGGTATGCGGACAGGACGCCCTTACCGACCCAGCAGAGCGGTCGCCTTTCCTTCGGCATTCCCACCCTCGATGTGATGTTGCGGGGGGGCCTGGTCTCCGGGTCCGTGACCACTTTGCTCGGGGCGGCCGGGACGGGAAAGACCTTTCTCGGGCTCGCGTTCCTCGATGAGGGCATCCGCAGGGGCGAGAACGGGCTGCATTTCGGCTTCTTCGAGTCCCCGGACCGGCTCATTGCCAAGGCGCGCGGCGTGGGCATTCAGCTTGCGCACGCGGTGAAAAGCCAGCGCCTGCAGATACTCTGGCAGCCGCCGTTCGAGCTCATCCTCGACGAGCTGGCCGAGAAGATCGTGGCGACGATCCGCGAGCACAAGGTGAAGCGGCTGTTCATCGACGGCATCGACGGATTCCGCCAATGCGCGTTCTACTCGGTTCGCCTAGACCGATTCTTTTCAGCATTGTCGAACGCGCTCCGCGCCGAAGGGGTCACGACAATCGTTACCCAGGAGACGCCACTGTTCTCCCCGGACATCACCAGCCAAACGCTGGAGCTTTCGGCGGCAGTTGAGAACATCATCGTGCTGCGCTACGTGGAGCTTAGCGCTCGACTCGCGCGGCTTATCTCGATCGTCAAGACGCGTGAGAGCGAGCATGAAACTTCCATTCGGGAGCTCCAGATGTCGTCCTCCGGGCTCAGCGTCGTGGAATCGTTTCAAAGGGCGGAGCAGGTGCTGACCGGTCGCGCGCGGCTCGTCGGCTCGGCGCTGACTGGCAATCCGCTGGTCGTTGAGTCGCCCGTTGCGAAACGTCCGGGAACGCGCACGAAGGGCCGATCGCGATGAACCGAATCCTGATCGTCGACGACGAGCCAGACATCCGGGAGACCCTTGGGATGCTACTCGAGATGGAGGGCTATGCGGTCGAGACCGCATCGACGGGGCAGGAGGCTATCAAGAAGATGTCAACCATCGCACCCGATCTCGTGCTGTCCGACGTGATGATGCCCGTCATGAATGGGATCGAGATACTCAAGCGAATCAAGGCACACCCGCAGCATCGGGAGATCCCGGTCAGGTCATCATATCGAGCGCCAGCAACCTCGGCCCCGAGGAGCTGGCCGGGTGCGATGCGTTCCTCCAAAAACCGCTCGATCTCGATGTCCTGATGCGGACCATTGTCCGCGTCCTGCGCCATTGAAAAATGTTGCGTGGTCGCGTTCTTTGATGCTCCTCAGCCGCGCTTATCCTGTGTGAATCTCGATGACTTCAACACCTGATCCGGGACGCACCAGGCCGGGGCAAGCGCGGGCGACCTCAATCGCTTCTTCCATCGAGGCCGCTGCCACTATCATGTAGCCACCGATCAGCTCTTTCGCTTCCACAAGCGGGCCATCTACGGGCGGGCTGTCGGTAACAAGCTTCCCTGCGCCAAGTTTGCCTCCCAGATCTACGAGGCTGCCTTGGAACGTCTCCTTCCAAGCGTGAAAATGCGCATACATGGCCTGCATTTGTGCAGGTGAGGGCTTTTCTGACGACGGGGCCGGGACATTTCGTTGCAAACAGAGGTAATTGGGCACGGATTGCTCCTTGGTTTAGTGACGTCCAACTTGATGTCGACGTTTGAGCGAACGCGTTTGGGACAAACTACTGCATTTTTTTGTTCAACCAAATGCGCGGCTCAGTACCGAGGAATTCCGGACGAGATGGTTACCTGCATGCCCGTACATCACGTGGCACGCCGGGAACACACCCTGTGGTCCCGAGCTACAGCGCCGTTTCTACAGACGGCGCAGCAGGTATGGACGACGCGCTCTTCGGGCGTGCGTTCTGCTCAGCCACGGTCAACAACAGGAGGGCTTCGCGGGCTTCTTGCAACATGCCCTCGATCTCCTCAGGGGAACCAATAGGCATATCAAAGAGTGAGGTGACTTCTTCGATGGAATCCTTCATACGTTCAAGCAAGCTGGAAAACTGAAAATCATTTGTGCCCAGCCACTCGCGCGCTGAGCTTCTAGCTTGCTTGGTGTTTTGCGCACAATCTCCGTCCAGCCATATGTCTGCCAATTGTGCTGCCACAACGCCAATCTTGAGGAGCTGCAGTGCCTCATCTGACATGTTATCGGCTTTGCCGATGTCGTGGCTGTGCAGCACCGCCTGCACAAAAGAATCGGGCATTTGCCAACTTTCCACGAGCCACGCGCCAACCTTGGCATGGTCGCAGCCGTACGCTTCGCGTTCGCGCGCGATCAATGCCTCGTGGTTTCCGATGACGTCGTCGGCAACGGCGTCATACCCATTGCGATCAATCTGCGACAGCGCGAGGATGCCTACGTCCTGTAGCAGCCCAATTAGAAATGCCTCTTCCTTTTGTGGAATCAGCAGCACGGACGCGATCTCGCGGGCGGCCGTAGCCGTTAACACAGAGCGCTTCCAGAAAGTGGGAAACCAACGTTGTTTGCCCTTCATTGTTTGGGCCAATGAAAGCGACAGCGCCATCGTGCGCACCGTGTTCAGCCCCAACATGCTAATGGCGTGCGAGACCTTGCTCACAGGCTGCCGCAACCCGAACATCGGTGAGTTGGACATCCGCAGCACACGGGCGGCCAGTGCCGGATCCGTCGTTATGACTTCGGCCACTTGGCTGATGCTGGGCTCGAGGGATTGACACAGTTCAACCACCTTCATGGCTACGGCCGGAAGCGTGGGTAAAGTGGCGCATTTTTGTAGCCTGGTGCGGTTCATGGGCGTCATGTCCAGGATGGATCGGCAGGAGTGCCGCCAGCCTTAAGTCACTTGCCAGCCGCCCCGGCTGCTGCCCGCAAGTGCGACAATGCGATGGTCAAGCCAGCGCGCCAAGCGCGCGGATCGACAACGTCCTGCGCCCCATCGGGCCCCTCATAAAAATAGGGACCGTGTGCCGGATCTAGGCTGACCTCGGCTTGTATCACCACATGCCAATTCTTCGCCAATTGCCAATCCGTGGCGAACAGGCTCGTAATTAACGGGGTCACTTGCCAACGCAATGGCCCCGCTTGCTGCAGCGCCACGGCGCTGGTCGGGCTGGCGTAAGTGGCTTCGGAACCCAGAGCGAGGCCCAGTGCGGCCGGGTTGAAGCTCTCGGTGGCTCCGGTGGCGACGTGCGCAGCAATGACAATGCGGCGTATGGCCCAGGTGGTGGCGGTGGTGGTGGGCGCATTGTGCTTGCGGGCGCAGCCACCGAGTGTGTGGGCACAAGCGCCGCCGGGCGGGCGGGCCTGCTTGACCCCGAACGCCTGTACGGCGCTTTGGGTGGCGGCACGGGTGTGGTGATGCGGCCACAGGGTGCCGCGTCCGAATGGCAACTGTCTCCCTGAGCGAGACTAGGCTTCCGCGCCGTTTCGGGGGAGGGCCCATACGGCAAATTTGAAACGTGTTTGCTGAGCCGCTGTTGCCGTCCGTTTGCCGAAACGTGATGCACTTGTTGAGCGCGTTCGCATCCAAGCCGTGCAGATTGTCCTTCGTGATCGATAACCAAGATGGCAGGTGCGGGCACAGCGCCTTGGCCCATCACTACACAACACGCGGTCCGGCTTTTCGGCCCGTTGCCGGATCGGGGCGAAGGAAGACTTGATGCACATAGAACGTCTGGCGATCATCACCGATGCTTGGGCTCCGCAGGTCAATGGCGTGGCGCGAACCCTGGGCCGTCTGGTAAAGGACCTCGAATCGCGCGGCATCCAGGTTTTGGTGCTGGCTCCGGATTCCCACCGCACCGTAAAGTTGCCCTCGTACGGCGAGATTCGCATCGCCACGAATCCGTGGAAGACGATTGGCCGCCTACGTTCTTTCGACCCAACGGCCGTACATGTGGCCACCGAAGGCCCGTTGGGCGTGTGGGCCAGCACTTGGCTTCACCGGCGCGGCATTCGCTTCACCACCAGCTTTCACACCCGCTATCCCGAATACGTCAGTGCGCGCATTCCCGTGCCTGTGCGCTGGGGCTATGCCCTGGAGCGCTGGTTTCACAACCGCGGCGAACGCACGATGGTAGGCACCGTCTCGATGCTGCGCGAGCTTGAAGGCATGAAGGTGGGCCGGAATCTGGTGCACTGGCCGCGGGGCGTGAACACCGAAGCGTTTCATCCGCGGTTCCGCAGCGAAGCCGTTTTCGAGGGGCTTGCACGTCCCATTTGGCTGAACGTGGGTCGCGTGGCGGTGGAAAAGAGCATCGAGGATTTCCTGAACCTGAAACTACCTGGCACCAAAGTGGTGGTTGGTGACGGACCTTCCCGTGCGGAACTGCACAAGCGTTTCCCCGAAGTTGTTTGGCGCGGTTACAAGTTCGGCGATGAATTGGCCGCCCACTATGCGAGCGCCGACTGTTTTGTGTTTCCTTCGCGCACCGAAACGTTTGGCAACGTGTTGCTGGAAGCGCTTGCCTCGGGGCTGCCGGTGGCGTCTGTTCCGGCGCCAGGTCCCACGGATCTGATTCGCGAGGCGATCAACGGTGCGATTGACGAAGATCTCGAAGCGGCTTGTCACAGAGCCATCGCGTGCACCGCACATGACGCACGCTTGTCAGCCGCGCGTTACACCGTGAAGGCTTGCCACGACATCTTCTTATCCCATCTGGTGCCGGCGCGCCCAGAATTGCCCCTGCCTCAGTCGACGGCTTTCCCCTTTGCAGACGTTTATCCTGCCGCCTAAACCGCCGCACGCTGCCAGGCATGGCCTGCGGGTGCCGCCGATGGCGGGGGGGAAGCGCACGCCCTCGGCCCTATGGCAATTTGACCAGGGGCTGTCCCATTTGAATCGTCTTGCCAGGCTCAATGTTTTCATGCAGCTCAAATCCTTTGGGAGCAAAAATGACGATGGTGGAGCCAAGCTGAAACCATCCCATTTCTTGGCCCTTGGCGAAGTGTGCATCGCACGCAATCACGTTCGGCCCCTTGTGCCGAAGGTGAAGCAGCACGTCCAGAAAATGCAGGCGGATGCTGGCCACCATGATCGACGCCACCGGAACCAAGGTGATTGGCAGCGCGCTGCCCGCAAGCGTGGTTCGCAGCACCGCCCGCTCGTTTTTGCAAAACAGCTTCTCAACCCGCTTCAAAGCAATGGGGTTCGTGTTCCACGTGTCCCCCGTGATGTAAGTGACTTGATTCACGTGGCAGTCGTACGGTGCGTGAAAGCGATGGTACATACCCGCCGTAAGGCGCAAGGTTACGTACAGGCCGTCACGATAGGTCTCAACCAACTCCGGATCGGCAAGCAGATCCATAAGGGTGTACGGGAAGCCCTTGGCCTGGATCAAATTGGTGCCCTCGATGGCGCCACAAGCGCCAACAATGGCGTCGCAGGGGCTTGTCATGGTTTCGAGGTTGGCATCCACGTGGCGGGAGCCCGGCTTGAGCTGCCGAATGAACAGATCCTGCAAGCTCGTGTAGCTGCCTTCGGCCTTGTGGGCCTCCTCAAGATTTGGCTTCGCGAAGAACTTCATCACGCCTATCGACACCGCCTTTACCAAGGGGTTTTCGATCTGGCTAAAGCGTGCCATGAAGCGGGTGGCGGCAACCCGGGGGATGCGGTTGGTCAAAAGAAAGTTCAAGTCTTCTTGCAAAGCAAGGCGGGCCACGGCGGTTCTTATCGACAAGGGGGCGTTCCTGTTGTTGGCAAGGCGACGGCAACGCCACCTTGGAATGGAAGCCCGCCGCGCGCCACCGGCGTCTGGCGGGCCAAGACCACTGCACTTTCGCTCGGCAATGGATCTGCTTTTGTGACGTTTCAAAAACAATTGTGCGCTTCAAGGGAATCATGAGCACTGCACTGATCATCTATGGGGTTGGCTCCTTGGCCTCTGTGGGCGTCTTCGTAAAAGTGAAAAAGCGGCTGATGCTTTCGAAGGCCAAGCACCCCTCTTTGCGCGGGCATTCGCGCATGTCCCAGCGTTTCGCGCGGCTTGTGCCCTATTACGAATTCGACGAAACCAACATCTTCCGCGCCGACGGAGCCCCTGCGGCGATTCAGCAAAGCCGCGCCACAGGGTTTGCGCGTTTGCAGACGCTGTTTGCCGAACGCTGCCCGCAGTCCATCGCCAGCACCGAAGCGCTCAAGCCCGCCATTTCCGATATGCAATTTACGGCCGCATACCGGGTGCCTTACCCATTTAGCCGTTTTGTGCGCGAACGACTCAAGGTTGGCGGGGTGTTGCAAGCGGCCTCGGGTGTGAAGGTCACCGATTTGGACGGCAACGAGTTTTACGACCTCACGGGCTCCTACGGCGTTAATGTCTTTGGCACAGACTTCTACCGAGATTGCATTGAAGCCGCTGTGCAGGCGGCGCGCGAACTGGGACCGGTGTTGGGCGCTTATCACCCCGTGGTTGCGAACAACGTGGCGCGCCTCAAAGACATCTCGGGCCTTGATGAGGTCTCGTTTCACATGTCTGGCACCGAGGCCGTGATGCAGGCGGTGCGCCTGGCGCGCTACCACACCAAACGCGCCAAGTTGGTGCGCTTTTGCGGGGCCTACCATGGCTGGTGGGGCGACGTGCAGCCGGGGGTGGGAAATCCCCAACGCATGCATGACACCTACACCCTCAAAGACATGGACGACGACAGCCTGCGCGTGCTGCGATCCCGCAAAGACATTGCGTGTGTGCTCATCAACCCACTGCAAGGCCTGCATCCCAACGCCAACGCGCCCGGTGATTCCACGCTCATGGCCAGCGACAGGGGAGGCCACTACGACAAACAGGCCTACACGGCTTGGTTAAAGCAGGTGCGCGAGGTGTGCACCGCCCGCGGCATCGTGCTGATCTTCGACGAGGTCTTCATGGGATTTCGCCTGGCCTGGGGTGGTGCCCAAGAATATTTCGGTGTGAAGGCCGATATGGTGACGTACGGCAAAACTCTGGGGGGCGGATTGCCCGTTGGCGTTGTGTGCGGCCGCGCTGATCTCATGAAGCGCTTTCGCGCAGAGCGCCCCGCAGACATCTGCTTTGCGCGTGGCACTTTCAACGCCCATCCCTACGTGATGACGGCCATGAATGAATTTCTCACCCGCGCGGGCACCGAACAGATGCGCGCCACCACGTACAACGGCCTCGACGCGCGATGGGACGGCCGCGCCGCGCAGCTGAACGAGCGCCTACGGCAGGCCAATGTGCCCGTAGAGGTGGCCAACCTGGCATCGATCTTTACCGTCAAGTACACCAAGCCCTGCCGCTACAACTGGATGCTGCAGTATTACCTGCGGGCACAAGGCTTGGCGCTAAGCTGGGTGGGAACGGGGCGCCTGATCTTCAGCCACAACTACACCGATGAAGATTTCGAAGCGGTGGTGCAGCGCTTTGTGGCGGCCGCCACGTCCATGAAAGAAGATGGCTTCTGGTGGGCGCGCGATGGCGCGACCAACAAGGACATCAAGCGCGGCGTTTTGCGCGAGATGCTGGCGGCCTGGCGCGGCAACTCGCCGGTTTGAAAAAAAGGCTCCTCACCAGAATCTGTGGGCGTAGAAGGAGAGGGGCTGAGGGGCTGAGGGGGAAAAAGAAGGGAGGGGTTTTGTACGGCGGTCGACGGAGGTTGTCCGAAACGGGTATCGTCTCGGTGATCATCAACCCTGACGAACGCCAACCCACTCCCACATGGATATTAAAACGATCCTGAATCGGTGTCATCCTCTTAAAGGCTTCGTGTATGGCACGA
>JBBSJE010000275.1:0-8034 GCA_038257535.1 Polyangia bacterium | reverse complement strand
GTGGCGGCATGCAGGTTGAAGCCCCAGTGCTCGGCGCACAGGCGTCCTTTGGCCATGGGCGATGCGCTTGCGGGGAGCACCAAGCGCACGGGCGCGCGTTTCTGTGCGGGCCCTGCGGGTGGCAGCCCCGCGGTGGCCGCAGCAAGAAGCTGCGCGAGCAAGGGGTCATCTTCGCCCAAGGTCTCGTCGCCCAAGATGACAGAGACCTCGCCATCACCCGGGGCAGTGGCAAGGGCAATGAGACCGCGCTTTTGTAAGGCATGCCGATTCTGTTGGCCGATTGGAGTAAGCCAAACGACGGATGGATGCGTTGCAATCGTAACGCTGCCGAACCAAAGCGCGCGTGTTTTTGCACGCATGAGGCAGTGCGCTGGAGGGGAACGAACGCGCCAATCAAAAAACTCTTCTCACCCTGGACAATGCACCTATGATGCCGCCATGTCGTTTACACGCCGCTCTGTAGTTTCCGCAGGCGCGCTGGCCGCCGGCGCAAGTTGTCTGTCGTCCTTGTTCCGCCGTTCCTTTGCCAACGTTCCTGTGCCCTTGATTGCCGATCCTGAGGGCTTGCTCGATTTGGCGCCAGGCTTTACCTACAAGATCATCGATCGCGCCGGCATGAAGATGACTGACGGCGAGAACGTGCCCACCGTTCCCGACGGCATGGCCTGCTTTCAAGCGTCCGACGGTGCCTTGGTGTTGATGCGAAACCACGAGCGCGGCAACGCCACAGGCGGTGTAACGAGGGTGGTTTTGGATCCCGTGACCTACGAGCGACGGTCAAGCAATTGGGTGCTCAAAGGCACCACACGCAACTGCGCCGGTGGCGTAAGCCCTTGGGGATGGTTGACCTGCGAAGAAACGGTGGAGCCTGGCTGCGGATACGTTTTCGTTTGTCCCATCGACGCCACGGGGGCGGCCGCGCGAACCAAAGTGGTTGGTTACGGGCGCTTCAACCACGAAGCCGCGGCTGTCGATCCGGCAACGAACATGTGTTTCCTTACAGAGGATCGAGGCGACGGTTGCCTTTATCGCTTTGTGCCCACCAACAAAAACACGCCGTTCGAGGGAAAGCTTCAGGCGTTGAAAATTGGTTCTTCGTCCTTGAATACAAGAACAGGCTTTCAAGTTGGCAAAACGTGGCAGGTGTCGTGGGTGGATCTTCCCGATCCCGATCCCGGCCAGGACACGCTTCGCCAAACCGGCAAGAGCAGCGGCGCGGCCACGTTTAGCCGGGGCGAAGGCATCTGGTTTTTCGAGGGCGACATTTACTTTGCCGCGTCCGATGGTGGCCCTGTGGGCGGGGGCCAAATTTTCAAGCTCACGCCAACAGCCATGGGCGGCACACTTGAATTGATCGCGCAGTCCCAAGATCGCAATGTGCTGGACATGCCCGACAACATCACGCTTTCACCCGCGGGTGACGTGTACATGGCCGAGGACGGCTACGTGGCCGGCGGGGATGATTACCTGCGCATCTTGCGCCGTGATGGCAGCATCGAAGACTTCGCGCGTACAAAAACTGGAGAACTCGCGGGCGCTTGTTTCTCGCCCGACGGACGCGCGCTGTTTGTGAATCTGCAAGTGCCAGCCATCACCGTTGTGATTACGGGGCCGTTTAAAGTCTCAGGCGGGCAGGGTGGCCAAGGTGGCAACAGCAATCAAGGGGGCAATGGCGGGCAAGGTGGCAACAGCAATCAAGGGGGCAGCGGCGGGCAGGGTGGCAGCGGCGGGCAAGGTGGCAGCGGCGGGCAAGGTGGCAGCGGCGGGCAGGGTGGCAGCGGCGGGCAGGGTGGCAGCGGCGGGCAGGGTGGCAGCGGCGGCCAAGGTGGAAACGGCAGCGTTGATCAATCTGGCGGCGAGGGCGGCGAAGCAGAAGCGCCCAACGACAACGGTGGCAGCGGCGGTCGCGACGACAACGCCGACGATGATGGCGACAACGAAGACGATGCCGGTGACCGAGATGGGGCGTCAGGTTGTTCGGTGGGAGGCAGAGGTCCGTCAGCGCTTTTTGTGACCGCGGCCGGCGCCGCTGTGGCACGTTTTATCAACAAGGTGGCGAAGGAGAAACCGGCATCGGACTTGGACACCGACGTCGACGATTAAGCCCGCGGTGGCGGAGCTCCCGATAGATTAGAGCGCGCCGGCTTGGCAAGCCGCGCACGCAACTTAGCCGGCTCAAGCCGAAGGGCTTCAAGCATCTGGTCAATCACGGCACCATGCGCCGGCTCAGCCCGCATGCGAGGAAGGTAGCCCATTGCGGGGCGCTGCGGGGGGCACAGGCGGTGTTGGGCTGGGAAAACGAGAGACTCTAGGCTCCCTGAGTGCGGTGGGCGCGTCCACGACGCTGCGCGGCTTCTAATGCAAACAACGCGTTGTTTTTGATGGCTACTACGCTAATCAACGCGTTGTTATCACTGGCAGACTCTTAAAACAACGCGTTGATATTGTGCGAACGCGTTTGTTTAACTTACAATTCTCAATGTGGAACGTGACCTAGAAACCTGGCTTCGCCAATGGCTTGAGGGGAAAGGAAAACCTCTCATTTTGCGGGGAGCCCGCCAGGTGGGGAAGACTTGGGCGGTTAGGAGGCTGGCAGAGGCCTGTGGCCGCGACCTCATCGAACTAAACCTGGAACGAACGCCGCAACTTCAGTCCTTGTTCGCTCAAAATAACCCGCAGCAAACACTCGGCCTGCTTGAGATTCACTTAGGGCGCCCCGTGTTGCCCAAGACGTCGCTCTTGTTCCTCGACGAGATTCAGGCCGTTCCGTCTTTGCTTGCAAAGCTGCGCTGGTTTGCCGAAGACCTGCCGCAACTGCCGGTTGTTGCCGCGGGCTCCCTGCTTGAGTTCGCGCTTGCGGATCATGCTTACTCAATGCCTGTGGGGCGCATTTCGTTTCGACATGTGCAACCAATGACATTCCCCGAGTATCTGTCTGCCCACGGCCAAGGGCGATTGCTTTCTCACTTATCAGATCACAGTCCTAACGATACGCTGCCCGAGGTTGTTCACCAATCAGCCAGCGTGTGGTTTCATCGCTTCTGTATGGTTGGTGGCATGCCAGCAGTGGTCAACTTGGACGTGAGCACAGGCATTGCCAGGCAATGTCGAGACGCGCAGCGAGATCTAATCGCCGCATACAGGGCTGATTTCCCTAAATACAAAGGCAGGATTGAACAATCCGCTTTAGACCAAGTGCTTGCGCGCGTGGCCGCGTCATTAGGGAAAAAATTCAACTACACGGATCCTTCGCTGGCAAATCCGACCTCCAAACGATCACTTGAGCTCTTGCAAGCCGCGCGATTGTGTACCGTCATCAAACACTCGGCTGCCAATGGCTTGCCGCTGGCTGCCGAGGAAAAAGATCGCTCACGGAAGGTTATCTTGTTGGACGTAGGGATGTTCCATGCCCTCATTGGCACGCCCGCTGAGCGCATCTTCCCTGAACCCCACATTCTTTCGCCCGAAGCCAGGGCCGCCATGTCCGAGCAGATGCTAGGCCAACAATTGCTGGCAGCGGGTGAGCAGACGGGCGATGGACCAACGCTGCATTACTGGCACCGTGAAGGTGGGCGTCCCGGCGAGATTGACTATGTTTTGCAGATAGAAGGCATTGTGGTGCCGGTTGAACTGAAGGCAGGCGCCTCGGGAGCCATGAAAAGCCTTCACCAGTTCATGTTCGATAAGCAGTTGCAGATCGCGGTGCGGGTAGACAGCAATCCCCCAACCGTGCAGACCATCGATCTGAAAACGTCGCAAGGCAATGCGGTCAACTATCAACTGCTCTCTGTGCCTCACTATCTGGCATGGAACATCGGCCCGATGGTGGCGAAAGCAAGGTCCTTTGCGCGTGTTGGTTGAGGGATTGCGCTTCAGGCATGGCAATGCCATAGAGATGTGGATCATGAGCAGCAGTGGTGTCTGGAGGAGGTCTCGGTGACAAGAATTGTCTGCCAGTCAATCTGCGCGATTTGGATCGCCGCGGCTGGATGCGGGGGCCCTGACGGCGGCCGAAACACGGGAAGAACTGATGCCGCCGGCGCCGCCCTCGCGGATGCAGCCGCCGGCCGCGAGGCGGCGAGCGGGGGTGGGGACGGCGCCGAGACTGGCGGTCGGGAGGCGGCAGGGTCCGGAGGCAGTGGTGGCTTGGACAGCGGCGACGAAGTGGGACGTGATGCGGGCGTCAACCTTGATACGCCTGCGCGCGCGGACGCTTTGCCTCCGCTTGACGGCGCCCCCCCCTCGCGGCCGTTGCCCAACGTGGACGCCACGGGTGCTCGTTGTTCGGGAGACGGATGGTGTTGGATCCACCCCGCGCCGATCGGTTCGAACCTGAACAAGGCTCTCGTTCTCGCGGACAATGACATTGTCATCGGCGGCGAAGGCGGCACTGTCCTGCGTTTCGATGGAACGCATTGGCGGCGCATGAACGCAGGAACGAACCAGTACGTCACCGCGATGGCAGGCTCGGGGCCGAACGACATCTGGGTCTTTCCCCATGTCGAGGCTCCTCGGCGCTGGGACGGACAGCGTTGGAACGTGACGCCAAGTGGGCCGGCCACGGTCGGCGCCGCCTGGGCTTTCGCTCCCGATCAGGTCTGGGCTGTGAGCGGCAACGACATCTTCTTCTGGGACGGCCAACGCTGGACCAAGGCCCCATCGAGCCCCAAGAGCAACCCGGGGGCTCTCATGCATATGTGGGCCGCTGGCCACGACGACATATGGGTTGCGGGCGAACGAGGCTCGGTTGCGCGGTGGCAGGGAACGACCTGGGCCGCCGTCAAAATCGCAACGACGGCCGATATCACGAGTCTGTGGGGAACCGGCCCCAACGACGTCTGGATTCGCACCAGCGCGCCCACACAGAACTTGTTTCGATTCGACGGCCAGGGTTGGAAGCTGCAAGACGGGCCACCCGCAGATGCCAGCAAGCTGATTTTCGGGCCTGCGGGTCCGGCTCGGATGATCGCACTGCAGAACGACACCGACATTCTGATGCGCGAAAACGGGCAATGGAAACGGGTGGGAACGCGCCCGCGGGCCTTGGGGTCGTTGCCCGCGGCGATCGCGGGCGCTCACCCTGACCATCTGTGGATCGTGGGATTCCGGGGCCTCCTCGAGCGCTTCGACGGCGCTGCAATTCTTGGGTATGTCACCGGGATCCCCTTCGAATCCGGATTGGCCCCCGCCTTTGACCGGATCCTGGGCACCGGACCCTCGGACGTCTGGGTTTTCGGCCGCGGATTGTGGCGGTGGAACGGCCGGTCTTTGCAAGTACCCGCGGTCACGCCCCCTCTGCCATCCCTGGAACCCCGCCACATTTTTGGCCAGGATCAGAAGCTCTGGATGGTGTTCCGCGACATCGGAGACGAGGCCTACATTCACCCGTGGAACGGGACCGACGTGGGCGCTCGGATGCTTTCGCTCCCGCGCGGAGCCGACCCGAAGGCAGCCTGGGCCAACGGCCCCGACGCCGCGGTCATCGTCGACGGACTCAACACGGCCACCTGGGATGGTCAAGTGTGGGGTCCTGGGGGCTCACGGGGCACGGTGATATGGGGCCCAAGCCTTCTCAAGTTGTGGTCGTTCACACCAGGCGAGGGCTTTGTTTGGGAGCGCACCGCCACGACCTGGCAGCAACATTTTTACGGGCAGCGCCCGTTCCGAGCGCTTCATGGCACCGCACGAAACAATCTCTGGGTGGTCGGCGACTACAGCGAGGTTCACCAGTTCGACGGTGAAAAGTGGACCCCCCGCCCTATCCCAGTATCGGTCCACGTCTACGGCGTGTTCGCATTTGCGCCCGACGACGTTTACGTGGTTGGTGAGCGCGGCACGATCCTTCACTGGAGCGGAGCCTCCTGGCGAACGATGCAATCAGGTGTCGGCACCGATCTTTTCGCAGTCTGGGGAGATGGAGCGGACGGCGTTTGGGTGGCCGGGGAGCAGGCCAGGCTCTTGCACCTCAAGCGCTGATCTGGCCCCCAGCCCCCGCAGTTCATCACAGGAGCGAAAGCATCTGCAGCTTCGCCGTAGGCCCCCCACAAAAGCACATGGGAAACAGTGACGAGCGCGACGGCATTGACGCGCAGGAGGCCGTACGCCGAAAGAAGGCGATGGCATCCACGTATTCAAGCAGCAAACTGGCGTGGATGAGATCGAAGGGCGCCTGAGGAAGGTCAACCGTGAGAACGTCACCGCACACCCAGTGAACCCTTCGGCCAATGCCCGTGGCCCTGTTCAGAGCGGCTTGCCAATAATGGGCATTTCGGTCCACACCCACAGCCACGTCGGTGATCAACGGATCCACCCCGTCAAAGTCAGCACCTGCCGTGCACCCTAAAACGGCAATGCGCCGAGAGCGGAATGTTGAGCCACGGGCTATCGGTCATCTACACCTCGACTTTGAACCCTAGTTCTAGGTCGCACGCGGCCTGCCCACCGCGGAAAGCCCAGTTCTCGCTCGGCTGCTCCTGCAACAGGATCAACACGTCCTCCCGCGGAATGCCCACGTCGGCGAAGCGATCCACAATGTCGCGATACAGTGCGCGCTTTGCATCGAGAGACCGCCCACCAAAGGCAGTGATTTCGATGATGCAGTATCGCTCGCCTCGACCTTGCGGCAGGTCAAAGTCCTCAGTCGCATATTCAACAAAGCGCTGGTTGCGGTCGTGGTCAGGAATCTTGAATTTGTTCACGAGGGCCGCGTGAACGGCGTCCATTAACTTGCGCTTGCTTTCCGTAGTTAGGCCGCGTCGTGTTTCAATTCTGACCAAAGGCATGCCGCCATCGTAAGGCAAGGGAGCGCGGTTCGGAAGCGGCATTCCCAAAGGTCTATGGCTTCTTCGGAGACCAGCCAGCGGCAGGGATAGAGTTGACCATCCTAGCCCAACCGCCCCGCGCGTGCGCCAATTGGGAGTGAGTGCGGCTGATCCTTGATCAACTCACGGCTTAAGACTGCATATTACGGGCATCGTGATCAGGCGAATCGGCGATGATTGGTGACTGCGCGAAAATCACGATTGATGAACTCGCTGCCATCCTCGCGCACGATACGAGTCTTTGGCGCCACGCCACGTGGTGCCGTTTAGCTGCAAGGGTAGAGGCTTTTGCCCAAGCTGCGGCGGCCGCCGCATGAAGGAAGGCGCCGCGAACCTTGTTGACCACGTGCTGCCCACGGGCGTTGCGCTTCGCCAATGGGTGTTGACGCATCCCTTTGTGCTTCGCTTTTCCCTAGCCTTCGATGCGCGTCTGCTGGGCGCCGTGCACCGCCTGTTCGCAGACACAGTGGCGGCCTTCTATCGCGAGCGTGCCGCCAAAACCCGCGGCGCCACCAAGGCCGAATGTGGAGGCCTCAATACAACAGCCACCCTCAAACGCGAAATGAATGGCGTAGACAACCTGGCCGCGCCATCGGAAACTTGCAGGTGAGGGCTTTCATTGAATACTACAACAACAACCGAAGGCACTCCTCCATTGCCTATAAGACGCCTGTTGAGTTTGAGCTGCTAGATCAACTCAAGAAAGTTTCCTCCTAAATCCCACTGTCCGTGAAATCGGGTCAACTCCAAGCTCGGGCTGGTGAGACGGTGCCCTGGCCGGCGCAAGTCTGGGCGGCGTGGTGGGCAGACCCATGGCGGCGAGGATTTTGGCAATAATCGCTTCTTCCTTCACCAAGGCGATGAGACGCAATGGGCCTTGGCAGTGCGAGCAGAGCACATCGATGCCGAAGGTTCTGCGAAGGAGTTCATGCCACGCAATGTACGCAGGCGTGCGGACAGGCTTGGGCGTTGCGCTGGCATCGGTGACGTCATCGGCCTCTTCGGGCGCTGCCGTTTGCGGAGGCTCGGTGGCTGCTGAGGGCACGATGAGGGGGCGCAAGCTGCTGTGCGACGACAGTACGCCAAAGTAGCGGGTCACGTGGCGTCTGGGAGGGGGCACGATGGCGGCAAGGCGAGCAATGAGGGCCAGGGCAAAAAGCACGATGCAGCTTGTGCCATCGGACCACGGGCGCTTGAAGTCCAGCTGTACTTT
>JBBSJE010000274.1:0-8045 GCA_038257535.1 Polyangia bacterium | reverse complement strand
CAAATCATGCGCGGCATGCTGCTGCCGGCGTAAGACTCGGCCAACCAACTCAAGAACACAGGAATGCCCGCATCCTCGATGTAAGCGCCTGGGCCGGTGCCGCCATCGCGGGTGTCGGGCAAGCGCACGCCGCCAGTGATCACGGGACCTTTGTTGGCGTCAATCACTCGCCATTTGCCATCGCTTTGTTTCGCAGACGCGGCCATACCCAACATATCGCCATTGCCGCAAAACCGTGTGCCCACCGCCAACAGCGGCGCTTTGAGCGTCTCGGCGTTCCGAAGCATCAAGTGGGTGCTGCCCAGAGCGCCCGCGGCCAAGATCAGCCGGTCGCAAGAAATTGTGGTGCGGGGGCCGGGTGGTGGCGCCGCATCGGCTTGAAAATCGTGCTGGATGTAGTCCACTTGCCAGCCACCTTGGGGCGCCGGACGAAATTTGCGAACATCCGCGCCGGTGATGATTTCAAGGCCCTGGTTATGCGCCTGCGTGAGATAGGTGTGGTCGAGCGAGTTTTTGCTGCCGTAGTTGCAGCCCACATCGCATTCCCCACACAAGCGGCAGGTGTACCGCGTTTGCCCGTGTAGGTTGCGGTTGTCGATGGGTTCGCCGTTGGGATGGCCTGCCGCCGAGAAGTTCACTGCCAACGGCAGGTACTCGTGCTTCAGGCCCGCTTGGGCGGCCGCGCGTGCGTACTCGTGCGCTTTTGGGGTGATGGCCTGCAGATGTTGCGGATAGCGGCTAACGCCGATCATGTCCTCAACGGCTTGGTAGTGGGGATCCAGATCCTCACGTCCAACAGGCCACTCTTCAGAGCGGCCGCCGGGGTAATCGTTCACGAACCAGCGTTCGTCTTTGCGAATGAGCACATTCGCGTAAATCAGCGAGCCACCGCCCAACCCGCTGGCAACCAAGGCAAACAGACGCCGGAACTGCCAAAACTGAAACATGCCGTATAGGTTTTGCTTGGGCGCCCAAAAATTCTTCGCCAGTTGGTAGGGCGAGCGTGGAAAGCTGCCCGGGCCAAAGCGTTTGCCGCGTTCGAGCAAGCACACACGTTTGCCGGCGGCGGCCAAGCGGTACGCCATAACTGATCCGCCGAACCCTGAACCAACCACAATGGCGTCGTAATGGGAGTGGGTCATGCAAAGCCCTCAAGGAAGTGGAACTGGACGCGGTGTGCGTTCGCACCCCCCACCCATTGGCCACCCGCCGCCCGCTTAAGGCCACACCTAAAACCCGCGGCGTTTATACGCGCATTGGCCGCAAAGCACAAGCGCGTTGCGCCAGCGCTGGCCAGAAGCCTTGTCGCCGCGTGAGGACTTCGCCTTCGGCGCGCCCGCTTAGGGGTTTGGCGGCGTGCGCTTTGTGGCGCCGGGACCCGACGGTGCCGCGGAGGGCGCCGCTCTCAGCGGAGGCTTGCTCGGTGCCGGTTGCGACGCGGCAACGTCGGGAACGCGAGGCACGGCGGCTGGGCGGTTTGTCCATGTGCCCGGAGGCAGCGGTGGCGCCACCTTGCGTTCTTTGGCCCACTGGCGGCCCCCATAGAACCGCGGATAGAGGTCTTTGTAGAACGCCGAGTAGTACGGCCACTGCGCCCAGAACGTTGTGTCGTACTCGCCCTGCCAGTGGTTCCACGGCCCCACCATCACGAACTGCGGGGAAAAGGGGGAGAAACTGTGCTGGTGCCCGCCCACCATGTAGCACCACCCTCCGCCAGGCACCGGATGCGTGCCGTAGTAGGCCTGGGTTTCGCCATCGAAGCCGAAGTCGTGTGGATCCCCAATGAAGTGGTAACAGTCGTTTCTGAGCACGAACAGCCGCGCGTCCACCGGCGGATAGAAGTGCGTGTGGCGGCCCGGGGCGTTGTCCCAAGGGGGGCCGGCGGCGGCGCTGGTGTCCGCAGGATGTGGCCCGTCAAAGCAGAATCCACCATTTGGAAGTCGAACCGGGGGCCCCTCTGCGTGCGGGGGAACAGGGGCGTTGCATGGCGCGACAACTTCCTTTTCCTTGGCGGCGGCGTCCGGGTTGTCCTTGGCGTGAGAGGAACCTGTGGGCCCCATGCAAAACATCACCGAGATCACGAGGACCCCAAGGCGTCGAATAGGGGGGCCTCCGAAAAGGCTCGGAACGGAGTGAACGCGGGTGGTGGAGGGCATGGCGACGTGACGGGGGACGCATTGGTCCGCTGCAAGCTCAAGGCCGCCGTCCCCAGTCGTGGCGCGCAGCAAATTCGCCGGTTTTGCCCGTGGCTCGCCAGCAAATCGGCTTTGAACCGTGCCGTTTTTGCCACAGCGGCGTGCGCACGTCGCCCAGGATGCGGTGCGCCGTGAAGGGGTCGACGAGGCCCAGGAAGTGCGGTAATCAGTGCGCTTATGTCGATCGAAGCCAAGCTCAACGAAACCTTGAAAGAAGCCATGCGTAACAAGGACAGCAACAGCGCCAACTGTGTGCGCATGCTGAAAACCAAGCACATGGAACGTCGCACCTCAGCGGGCTTCAAGGGCGAATTGAACGACGAGCTGTGGTTAGACGTCATTGCGGCTTACCAGAAGCAGATGAAGAAGAGTCGCGATGAGTACGCCGCTTTGGGCGAGCGCGGGCAAGAAGCGCTCGAGCAATTGGACTTTGAAATCGCGTTTTGTGCCCGGTTCCTGCCCCAGATGGCGGGGGAGGACGAGGTGCGGGCGGCGGTCAAAGAGGTTGTGGCCAAACTGGGGGCGGCGGATCCCAAGCAATCAGGAAAAGTCATGGGCGAGGTGCTCAAGGCCCACAAAGGCAAGTTTGACCCCGCCATGGTTAAACGCCTGGTCGAAGAGACGCTTGCCGGCTAAACGGGGGATCTGCAGATGAGCACGCTTAGCCACAACAGCTATTTCGAGGGCCAGGTTCAAAGCATTGGCTTTGAGCGGAACGGACGCAAGACCACCGCTGGCGTCATCGCGCCCGGCGAATATCACTTCGGCACGGACGCGCCAGAACGCATGACCGTCACCAGTGGCGCTCTTGATGTTCGGCTGGCGGGACAATCCGCTTTTGCGCTTTATCCGGCCGGCACCTGCTTCGAGGTCCCAGGCAAAAGCGGTTTTGACGTGAAGGCCGCCGCGCCGGTCGCGTACGTCTGCGAATTCCTATAGGCAGCGCCCGCTGCGCCTTGTTTCTTGGAAGCCGGCACGCTTCTCGCATCCTTCCCTTGTTGGGAGGTTACGAATGACGGACAAAAAGAAACACTCGGGCGAAAAACGTAACAAGGGAGACAACGAGCGCGTAGGCGACGCGATGACCCGCAAGCTGGTCAGCATGAAGGGCAGCGACAGCATTTTTGCTGCGGCTTGCAAAATGCGCGACGAAGGTGTGGGCGATGTATTGGTAACCGAGGGCGAAAAGCTCAAAGGCATTGTCACGGATCGCGACATCGTGGTTCGCGCGGCGGCTGAAAACAAGGACCTCAACAGCACAGAATTACGGGAACTTTGCCAACGTGAAGTGTTCACCGTGAACGCGGATGCATCGATCACTGATGTGATGCGCATGATGGAAGCGAAAGCGGTGCGGCGCATTCCCGTGGTGGAGGGCGAAAAACCCATAGGCATCGTGTCCTTGGGCGACCTTGCGCTTTTGGGACGCGAGCGTGACGCTTTGGAAGCCATCAGCGCGGCGGCCCCCAACAATTAGATCACGTCGCACCCTAAAGAGAACCGCGCGGAAATACACCGCGCGGTTTTTTCGTGATCAGTTCACAACTCTGGGTGCTGGCACAAAACATGCTGTGAGCTTTCGCATTCGGGGCTACATGTTGTCACCGCGGAAACAACCATTCGAGGAGCCTGTTGACCGTACGGCGATAGAGCCGGGATTGCCCCAAGTGCCGGCGCGGCAAATGATAAAGCGCGCTACGGTTTCGGTGACCGGCTTGTTCGTTTTAGCCTGCTTTTACACCCTGTACTTCGCGCAGGTGTTTCTCGTCCCGGTGTTCGTATCAGCGGTGGTCGCTCTGATTCTGGCTCCCGTGGTTCGATTGATGATGCGGACGGGGCTGCCGCGCGCGGTGGCTGCGGCCGTGGTTTGTCTTGTGTTGGTGCTCGTCACAACCGCAGGGGTACAGAGTCTTTCAGGTCCCGCCGCCGAGCTTGTGGAAAAGGCGCCTAGGACTTTGCGGAAGTTGCAGCTTCGTCTCGGTCGCGCGGAAGGGCCTTTGGAAAAGGTTTCAGAAGTGACCGATCGTGTGGCGCAAATGACATCGCCAGGCCGCCGACTTAAAGTGGAAACCACCACGTTAGAGGAAAGGCTGGTGAGCCAACTGACTGCCTTTGCCAGTTCGTTGGTGATCATTCTCATCCTGATTTTTTTTATGTTGGCGTCGGGCAAAGATGTTCTGCGCCGTGTGGTTGCGCTTATGCCATTGATGTCCAACAAAAAGCGCGTTGTGACCATCGTGCAACAGCTAGGCGCTGATGTCTCGCGGTACCTGGTAACCATCACCGGCATCAATCTGGCGTTGGGATGTGCGGTGAGCGCGGCCATGTATTTAACCAACATTCCCACGCCGATGTTGTGGGGATGTATGGCGTTCTTCTTCAACTTCATCCCTTACCTGGGCGCTTTGGCGGGTGTGGCGATCATTGGCTCAGTCTCCTTGGTGACGTTTCCCACGCTAAGCGCTGCGCTGCTGCCTCCAGCTTTGTACTTAACGCTAACAACCTTGGAAGGCATGGTGATAACGCCGTCCATTCTCGGCCGCCGGCTTCCGGTTGGGCCATTGGCGCTGGTGCTGGGGTTGCTGTTCTGGGGCTGGATGTGGGGCATCGTTGGCGCGTTTTTGGCCGTTCCGGTGATGGCGGCTGCGAAAATCGTTTGTGACCGGTTCGAAAGAACACACTGGGTGGGTGCGTTGCTGGAAAGCCGACCCGCCAGCCCTGAGGAAAGCGTGAGTAGCGAAACTTAATATGATCGAACATCAAGGAGGCAGGGTCATGAGGGCGTCTAATCTGGTTAAGAGCTTTGGTGAGGTTCTGTTGGTGATGTCGCTCGTCAACGCCTGTAGCGACGGCAAGGATGCCGTTGACTCTGGCACCAACACAGGCAGCAATGATGCTGGCATCAACGGTGATGCTGGGCTCGCAGGGGGCGATGCCACGATCCCAGGAGACCCTTTCGCCGATGCCATGGCTGCCGACGGCGCGGGGGGCCCGCGCCCCACAGAACCACCCCGCAATTTGCCACCTCCTGTGAGTCCACCAAGCTCCGCGGGCGTGATCGTGGCAGTTTCACACGATCTCCTCATCTCGGTTTCCCGTGACAGCGGCCTCACTTGGACAACTTTGTCGCATCAGCCTGGATTGATCGAAAACCAAATGCTTCTGATGCGTGCGTCGTACGCAAATGGGATGTACTTCGCGACTGGGTGGCGGTTCTTTTCTTCCGCGGACGCCACAAGCTTCACTGAAGTGACTTTGCCCATCAAACAATGGTTTGGGGAGGTTGCCTATGGCAACGGCCAATATGTTTCCGGCGGCGGTTGGGGTTCGTATTTAACCTCAACAGATGGCGTTACCTGGGCCAATAAAAAACTTCCCGGCATCGACATCAACATCACCAGCGTTGCTTTCGGCGGTGGGCGGTTCGCGATGGCACTACAGGATGCAAGCGTGCGGATCAGCGAGGACGCACAAACCTGGTCCATCGATCCGGCGCTGCAAACAACAAACGTGGCTTATTGCGATGGCGCATTTAAAGATGGGGTGGCGTGCCAACAACCCGATCCTGCGGCCAGCCTTTGGCAAGGTCACGGCTATTGGTTCTTCTCGCGCTGGCCCGACACGCTGATGCGGTCGAGCGATGGCCGTACGTTCACCGAGGTGGCCACGTTTCCGGCTGGCATCCGCGACCTTGGGTTTGGCGCTCAGTAGTACGAGCGCCGCCTGTTAGCCGTAAATTCCGCGGCCGCCCTTGTTGCCCCACTGCCCGCCATCGGCCACGACGTCGGGCGTGGGGGCTTCGGCGAGCGAAGATTTTGCGATGAAGGTCCACAGCCCAGAAGCCATGGCCACCACAACCACGGTGGTGCGAAGCCAAATGCGAAAGGGGCGAGCAAGGGAACTCATGGGCCAACTCCTTCTAGACTGTGGTTCATGGCAAGTGTCATCTGGCTCAGTTCGCCTTCATCGTCAGGCAAGCGCTCCGCTTCCAATTATTCTATCACTTGCCGCATGGCCGCGGCAAAGCGTTCGTTGACCTCAGCCGTCGCGATGTGGCTGGGGCGCTGAAAGTAAAACCAGGGCACCCGCTCTTTTTCAGGCGCGGGAGATGGCTCGCCGCTATCTGCGGCCAGCCGAACACGCCTTTGAAAAGCGTCGCTATTGATCTCTTGGGCTTGGCGAAAGGCCGCGTCGAACGCGATGCTCAGTGAATAGCCCAAGCCGCGCAGCCAATCTTCGCGGGAGCGCCCCATTTGTTGAAGCAGGGGCCTTTGCGATGCCAGGGCGTATTGCGTGGGAAGTTGTTCGCGTTCGATGCGCATTAGGTGCCCTTGCGCTTCCATCTGCAACACAACATCGGTGACGCAAATTCGCGGCTGCACCCGACGGGCGGCAACAACAGGAGGCGCCGCACTCAACAAAGCTTCTATTTCACCTAAGGTGGCGCGCCCTTCTTTGTCGAGCAGGCGGTGAATCTCGCGCTCTATCTGATCGTGCAGGCTGTCCCGGCCCGGCGGCGGCGGCAAGTTGCGCCGTAGCGTTGTGACGTCAACCTTCAAAGCCGCTGCGGTGTCGGCCAGCGAGGCGCCCTGTTTCGTCGCGTGCTCCTTCACTGCCAGCGCGGCGCCATTGAGCAGAAGCAGCTTGAGGTCATCCCAGCTCCCTACGTGCGGGCGCACGGCCCGGACCACGCCGTGAAACAAAGCCACCATGAGTTCACGCTCGGGTAGTGCCGAGGTCTTTTCCACAGGCATCCTGTGTAGTGTAACGCGAATGCCCTGACAGGGAAGCCCTAGGGCATTTTTGCACCGCGCCGAACGGACATCGGAAATGTAGGCAGGCAGGGCCTAGGCGCTACCTGTGGCCCGCAGTGCGGTCAGGATGTTCCGCGTCGCCGCGGATTGGTTCAGCGTGTAAAAGTGGATGCCGGGAGCCCCCCTGCGCAGCAGGTCCAAACATTGTGCCGTGGCGTAGGCGGTTCCCAATTGCTGAGCCGCCACAGGATCGTTGCGATGGCGGTCCAACTCGCGGTGCAAGACGTCGGGAATGCTGGCCCCGCACATCTTGGTGAAACGCTCGATCTGTCCAACGTTTAAGATGGGCATAATGCCCGGCACGATAGGCACGTTGATGCCGGCCTGATGGGCTCGGTCGACGAAATCAAAATAGTGTTGGTTGTCGAAGAACAGCTGCGTCACGACAAAATCGACCCCCGCAGTGACCTTCTTTTTCAGATTGAAGATGTCCCGTTCTAGGTTGCGACATTCGACATGCCCTTCGGGATAGCCTGCGCCAGCCACGCAAAATCGATCGGCGTGGCGTTCGCGCAAAAACGCCACCAACTCTGATGCATAGGCGAAGCCCCCCTTCGTGGTCTCGAAGGTGGTGGCGCCATCGGGGGGATCCCCCCGCAGCGCAATGATGTTCTTTACGCCTGCCTGCTCCAGACGACTGACCACGGCGGCGATTTCGTCGCGGTTGGCCCCTACGCACGTGAGGTGCGCCATCGCTGTGATGCCTTTTTGTTGAATGCGCCCCACCAGATCGATGGTTCGGTCGCGGGTGCTACCGCCCGCGCCGTAGGTCACGGACACGTAGGCAGGCTTCAGTTCTTCAAGCTCACTGATGGTCTTTTCCAAAGACGCCTGCCCGGCGTCGGTTTTGGGAGGAAAGAACTCGAAGGAAAACAAAGGCCGCTTGGCCTGGAACAGGTCACAGATTCTCATGAGTTAAGCGCGTCATGATAGCGAACTGCGGCCGCGAAGGGGGAAAAAGCACGCCTTCTGCCGCCGCACCATTCCTGTGCCACCGCACGACTGCTGCGATGAGCCAATTTTCAAGGTTCGACGT
>JBBSJE010000273.1:0-8071 GCA_038257535.1 Polyangia bacterium | reverse complement strand
CTCGTGAGCACCTCATCCCCGATTTCCTGATTGCGGCCCACGCCCGAACGCAGGCCGATCGGCTTGCCGCCATCGATCGCGGTTACCTCCGACGTTACTTCTCCGATCTGCCGCTGCTGATGCCACAAGGCTGAAGCGCTTTGAATATCGGATACGCTTGGCGGCTTACACCCTAGCGAAAACCCGGATGCCAGCGCATAGCCCACATGATATGCCTGCCCGCTTGCCAAAAGCTTCGGTATGACTTTTCGATTCTCACTGCTTTGCCGCGACGAAACCTCGCGCGCCCGTCGAGGCGTTTTGCACACCTCCCGCGGCGAAGTGCAAACGCCCGCGTTTATGCCCGTGGGCACCCGCGCCACCGTTACCGGACTAACGGCGGCCGAGATGGTGCAGTTGGGCGCGCCGGTGTTGTTGGCCAACACCTACCACTTGCTTCTGCGGCCGGGGCCCGACGTGTTTCGCCGGGTGGGCGGCATCCACAACTTTATGAAGTGGCCGGGGCCTGTACTCACCGATTCGGGCGGCTATCAGATCTTTTCGCTGCCGGGAGAACGAACCATCAGCGAACAAGGCGCGCGATTCACCAGCTACATTGATGGTCGCATTTATTCGCTATCGCCCGAAGAATCCATTTCGGTGCAAACCGCCATTGGCTCTGACATCATGATGGTGCTGGACGAGTGCGTGCAATCTACGGTGGACGAATCGGTGGCCCGCTTGGCGATGGAGCGCACGCACCGATGGGCGTTGCGCAGCCTGGCCGCTCGCACCAACCCCCAACAAGCTTTGTTTGCGATCATGCAAGGCGGGCTTGTGAAAACGTTGCGACAACAATCGGCGGACTTTTTAACTCAGCATCCCTTCGATGGTTTTGCCGTGGGCGGCCTTGCTGTAGGCGACACGCGCAGTCAGCGGGAAGACGTAACGGCCTACGCCGCCGATCTATTGCCGGCGGATCGCCCGCGTTACCTAATGGGCGTGGGCACGCCCCCTGACCTGCTCTACGCCATTGGTTGCGGCATCGATATGTTCGATTGCGTGATCCCGACCCATCTGGCTTGGCAGGGCACAGCGTTTACCTCAACCGGCCGCGTTCGCATCACCCGCGGGCCCAACGCGCACCTAGACACGCCGCTGGATGCCGCCTGCGATTGCAGCACCTGCACCACCTACAGCCGGGCCTATCTTTACCACCTGATGAAATGCAGCGAACCTTTGGGGCCGCGGCTGCTCAGCGTTCACAATTTGCATTACTACTTGCAGCTGATGCGACAAGCGCAAGCGGCCATCGAGGCGGGCACGTACGCGGCGTTTGCGCGCCAAAAGCTGTCGGAAATCGATCACCACGAGCACGCGCCCAAAGCCCTTTCCTAAAACGTTTATGAACGGTGGGGGCGCCCTTGGTTTGCGTTCACGAATCGTTGCCGTAGGTTTCGAGAAGCCGAGGCAGCCTCACCGTAAACCTGGTGCCCTCATCGGCCGTGGAGGCGACATGGACAAAACCGCCGTGCGCCCGCACCACGTGCTGTACGATGTAGAGTCCGAGTCCGATGCTGCCGTCGCTTCTTCCGGTCTCCGAAGAAACCCGGTGCATGGGCTCAAATAGGGTCTCCAGCGACCCCGCCGGGATGGGCGTGCCCCAGTTGTGCACTTGCAACTCCACATCCGTACCGTCTCCTCGCGTGCGAACGACCACGGCCGTATCAGGAAGGCTATACTTCAGGGCATTCGAGACCAAATTTTGCACAACTTGGCCAAGCCGGTCAGGATCCCATGCGCCGGCACCGTCGCCTTCGGACTGCACGTCGATGTGGCGCTCCGGAAAATTCACCTGCACCTCGTCGACCACCTGCCGGACGGATGTGTGCAGGTCGAGGGAGCGCGGATGCACCGGGATGCCGCCGCCTAGCCGGGCCTGCGTGAAGTCCAGCAGATCGGTCACCAAGCGGGTGGCTCGTTCGGCCGACCGCACGATCCGAAGGACGCTCTTCGCCGCGCGCTCATCCAGCTCTTCACGCCTGGCTAGCGTCTTTGCCCCCAGAAGGATGGCAGTGAGCGGGTTGCGCAGGTCGTGGCTGACGATGCCTATCCGCTGTTGCTCGAACTCCGCTTGGATCTTCTTACGCGCTTCGTCCTTCTTACGATCAGTGATGTCCGAGATGAGGCCCACGTAGCCCACGACTTCCCCCGTGGCATCGCGCTGCGGAAGGAACGTGCCTTCGACGAAGCCTTTGCGGCCCCCGCCGAAGATAAAGGGCGCCTCCCACGTCAGTTTTTCGCCCGCGAGTGCACGCTCGGCGTAGGGTCTCATGTGCTGGAAGTTCTCGTCTCCGATCACCTCACGTACCCTCTTGCCCCGAAGCGACCCAACGGGAACGCCGAACCAGGTTTCGTAGGCCTTGTTGTTGCTGCGGTAGCGACCTTCCTTGTCAACGAAATTGATGAGGGTGGGTAAGGCGTCCATCACAAGGCGCAGCCGCTCTTCGCTTTCGCGCAAGGCGTCTAGGTGGCCCTTTATCAATGAATGCTCGGTCTGTTCCTTGAGCAGTGTGTATTCGCAAACACCCTCGGCAACGGATCCCGAAAAGAAGTCTGTCAGGATGCGGATCTCCTCCATCCTCAGGGGGCAGTTGGACTCCTCCATAAGGTCAAGGATGACGCTGCGGAGCAGATCGTATTCTCGGACCACGGCCTCCAAGCTAAATCCGATGCGGTGGCGTTGCCGGACATGCTTTTGAGCCATCGAGTTGGTGGACGGCGCCCCGCCCTGACGCAGAGCTTTGAGCAGCTCTGCCAAGACATCAGGAAGGTGGTCCCTTAGCTCCGGCTCGGACTTGCCGCCCACCCCAAGGCCTTTCTCAACGCGCCGGGTCCACCGCTGGACTAGCCAATGTGCCTGTGACTCCAGAAGGTCTGCGAGCTGGCTCATGGACGTTGTTTATAACAGCCAGGGCCGGGAGCCGTTACGTCTGTCCGCGACATTTCTACAGAAGTGTCGCTGGGGACCGCCTGGAATCTATGGGACGCGGGCAGAAACGACTCATCGTTGGGCTTAACCATCCGCGCGGAGAAGATGACCACAACAAGCAGCTTGGCAAATCGCGCGCCGAAGCCGTTGCGGAGTCCCTGGCCGGGGAAGGTATGAAGAAGTCGCGATTCGAGGTCGTTCTCGAAAAGGGAGCAAGCCGGCGAGCCGACGGACCAACGCGGATAGCTCCTCTGCTAGCGTGGCTGAACCGACACGAGACGCAAGGTTCGCTTGCCTTTGTTGCTGGCAATGTGGCGCAGGCCCGCGCGCAAGTAAAAGGCGTCGCCCTTGCGCGCTTCGAAGGTACCCCGTCCCTCCGCTTCGATGGTGAGGGTGCCGTCAATCACGTAGCCGCACAGGTCGGCACGGTGTTGTTCTGCTTCGTGGACTTTCGAGCTGGGCTTGTATTCTTCGTATGTCAGCACCAATTGCGCGTCTCGGTGGGCGGGAAAGGCGTACCAAAACGTGCGGTCCTTGCCTTCTAGCGCGCGCATCTGTTTGCGCGGAAACACGACCGGAAGCTCTGTGTCACTCGACAACGCGCCAAAAAACGTGGCCACGTCTGTTCCCAAGGCTTCTAAAACTTTGATCAGGGACTGAATGGTCGGCGACGCAGCGCCCGTTTCAAGTTTCGACAGGAAGCTTGCAGCGATACCGGCGCGCGCTGCCGCTTGCCGCAAGGACAATTTTTGTTCGTCACGCAGCTGGCGCAGTCGTGCGGCGATGCGGGCGGTGTCGGTGGTGCGCATGCCTTTATATATAGAACGGGAACAACGGCGAGATAAGGCCTGATTCGCTCAACCTGCAATCAAGGCTGGCGGCCAGTCGCTTTGCCGGATATCGGAAGTTTTGGCCTAAAGCTTCCCACCCAGCCGCCTCCGGGGGCCATATCAATCACCAAACAATCTGATGAACGAACAGTGCGTTCGATCCTCCGCCAGTCCGCGCCGTAGCGAGCGGCATTGGCGCCATCTTCGTGAATCTCAGCGTTGAAAACGCCGGGCGGCAGGAAATTTAGCGGCAGCTCGATCTTGCGGGCGCTAGAGCCCGTCATCGCGCCAGCGTAAAAGGTGCCGTTCTTTGCTTCGCGCAAGGTGACCACAAACTCGCCGACCTTGCCGTCCAGCGTTTTGCTTTCCTTGTAGACGGTCGGCAGTTCCGCAAGAAATTTCGTGAACTCGGGCTCGCGAAGGTAATCTGACACGTTGCCGCCCATTTTTGCGTACGGGCTTTCGTAAACCAAATACATGGCAGCCTGATGCATGCGCGTGCCTTGACTGTGAGGCTGACTCTCGATTACACGGAAGGCACCCTTTTGAGCGTTGCGCATCTGTCCTGGTTCATAGTCCATGGGGCCAGCAACACCGCGAATGAAAGGCAACATCAATTCATAGTCTGGCGTAACCTTCTCCGTCCACTTGTTGTACTCGAAGGCCACGAGGCTTTCGCGCGTCAGGGCGTTTGGGAACCGCCGCTCAAAACCAGTTGGCTTGAAGGCACCGTGGAAGTTGACAATCATCTTCCGCTTGGCTGCCTCCTGCGCCACCCGCCGGTAGAAATTCACCGTCACCTGATCGTCGCGATCCATAAAGTCGACCATCACCCCTTTGACGCCCCATTTCGAGAAGGTTTCAAATGCGGGCACCATCTGTCGGTTGAGCGCAAGCGAGGACGCCCACAGAACGGTCCCCAAGCCTTTGGCGCGCGCTTCATCGATCAGCCCAGGCACGTCGATCGCGCTTGTGAGCTTAAGGAGATCCGTCACCTCGGACCAACCTGCGTCGAAGAACATGTATCCAAGGCCAAATCGCGCGTTGAAGTTAATGTAGTGCCGATACGTCTCGGTGTTGTACCCGGCTGCAAAGGGCACGTCGTACAAAATGTTGTCCCACAACCATTCCGACTGGCTCTTACCGGGCTTCACCCAGGACCAATCAGCTCTCGGTGTTTCACCCCCCAGGCGGTAAACAATGTCAGTGTCTGCCAAGTCTTTGTCGTGGGCCGCAATCACGGCCACGCGCCACGGAAACAAGCGCGCGCCTTTGGTCACCGCGATGTACTCTGCGCGCCGAGCCACGCCCATTTGCGGCCATTTCGTACCAACCACCTTCTCTTCCAGTGGGTAGCCCGCAAATACACCCGTCAACCCAGGTGCTGTCGCTTGCTCTGTGGCCTGCTTGGTGATCCTAGGTGCCCTGACCCAGAGCCCGGGGTAGTCATCAAGGTCGGCTTCCGTAAACAACAACTTGGGTGTTTGGCCACCGCCGTCGATCAATACGGGCACGAAGGCCATAGCGGTTTGAGACAACGCACTCAGTGGCGCAACGGTATAGGTCTCTTCAAAGCCATTGTGAAAGCAGTCGACGCCTTTTTTTTTCGCTGGCGCGCAATCTGCGATCGGCAAATAGGCCGTGGGCGCGCCAGGAAAGCGCAGCTCGACGTCCTCATTCACAATTGTGATTTGTCCCGGAAACGACGTTGC
Source organism: Polyangia bacterium (assembly GCA_038257535.1). Classification (GTDB taxonomy): domain Bacteria; phylum Myxococcota_A; class Polyangia; order Fen-1088; family Fen-1088; genus JAGTJU01. The sequence continues at coordinate 2,558 of JBBSJE010000273.1, read as the reverse complement.
CAAGCGGTATGCCACCGCGTCGTCGTAGGCGCGGAAGATGACCTGCAAGCCATCTTCTAAAGTGATCTGCAGCTGGTTGTAATGGTCGCGGATGGTGCTGCGTTTGGCGTAAAGAGCTGCCGCGACAACTCGGTTCGCGGTGCTGCGTTTAATCGCCTTCACCGATGTGGCCGTGCCGAGCCTTTTGCCGTCCAGCAACGACATTCCTAGAATTGAAGGTGCCAACACGGTATTGCCCGCGTGGGTCACAGACCAGCTTACGCGGGGCCCAACCTCTACGGCCACGCTGTTCTTGCCGTCGGGCGATTTCAGTTCAAACGATCGCGGCCCAGCCCAGGCCGCTGGCGCCACCGTTAGTGCTCCCGAGAGTAGCAAGCAAATTAAGCGCAATCGCATGTTCGTGGTGGAAGGGTACGACTGTTCTTTATAGGAAACAACCAGGATCGAACTTGCGCAGACCGCCAACCTCCACCGATTGTCCGGCGGGCTCTCGAGTTTTGGCGAGCGCGCTGTGATCGGGATGCCATCAGGTCCTTGAACGCCCGCGGCGTCAGATTGGTAAAGCGCGGCCTGGTATCAAGCTGCTTCAGCGCCACAAAGGGCTCGACTGTTTCGCCCAGGTTCGATAGACACTACGCGTGATGAAGCCCCAGGCAGCCACGGCGGCCTTAACGCGCATTCCGAAATACGCCGATTGGCTGTGCGCAGCTTTGGCGCTCCTCGCCGTCTGGGGCAACGAGTATCCGGTTGGCATCGACCTTCCTCAGCATGGGAACTTGATCGGGTTGTGGACGCGGCTCGGTATTGGTCCCATCGAGTTCGACACGCTCTACGGTATCGATTGGTTCACGCCGTACCTGCTGCCGTACTTGGTGGCGTTTCCGTTCGCGAAGCTTTTCGACGGGCTTGTCGCGACCAAGGTGCTGCTGACCGTTGCAGCCCTCGGCACCCCGCTGGCGATGCGGCAGTGGCTGGCCGTGGTGGGAGCGGACACACGCTGGAGCCTGACAGGCTACTTGGTTGCATTCGGCTTTGCCTATCAGTGGGGCTTCCTCGCGCACATGTTCGCGTTGCCTTTCATGTTCGTCTATCTAGCGGCCTTCGAACGCTGCCTGCGGCATCCGACGTGGCGCAACCTGACTTGGACGACGCTCTTCGGAGCGCTCGTCTTCTTCTGCCATGGAATTACCTTTGGGGTGGCCGTCCTTGCAGCCGGGCTGCGCCTGGTTTTGCAGCGGCGGCCGTGGCGGTCGTGGCAAACGGCGATCCACTTCGTGGCGCTAGGGGCGCTGACGCTGGCGTGGGTGAGACACCGCGAGGATCAAAACTCCGCGCCGTCAGTAGATTGGTTCATTACCTGGGACCGTGCCACCATCCTGCTGTCGGGCTTCTTTTTCCCAACTGCAAGCAGGTTCTGGGCAGTGGTCGGCGGCGCGGCGATCGCGCTCATCGTCGTGTTCGCCCGGCCGCGGCTTAAAGCGTCGTGGGCCGTCTGGCTTCCGTTGGCGCTCGTCACAGTGGGCTTCTTGGTGCTGCCGGAGTGGCTGGCGTCGACCTGGCTCGTGGGCACCCGGTTCTGCGTATATGTGCACGCCTTCGTTTTTGCGCCGCTACTTCCGCGGCAGAGCGGATGGTTCGGCAAAATGTTCCCACACCTGCTCACGGCCGTCGTTGCTGCAGGACTCCTGACACTGACCGTGCGGTTGCGCGAGTTCAATCGCGAACTCGATGGGTTTCGCGAGATCACGGCAGCGATCCCCCCGCATTCGGACGTCTTCAATTTCGCACCTCCAACGGACCAGACCAGCGAGGTGTTCGGCGATATGCAGTATTGGCAAGTGCCGGCGTGGATTACGACTCGTCAGGGCGGGTTGATCAACAACGACTCCGCGCAATACTTCCAGATCCCAATCCAGCGCCACGCAGTGCCGTTCCCTTCGCGCTACCCGTACGTGGTGGTGCGGGGAGACGCGCATCACCTGTTGGCTGCGCACAGCGCGTTTCCCGAGGCAAAGCTACTGAAGAGTTCAGGCAAGTGGCACGTCTTGCGGCTACCTGAGGTCCAGCTGCCCGGCCTGGAGGTCCTTCGTTCCGCACAGGAATGGGGCACGCTCGAACTGAACCGGGCGGTCACGGGGGAGAGTTTCTCCCCAGCCTTGCAGCCCGGTCTTGGCACCCATGCGCGCGCCTTCGCCCGCGTCCGGGCGCGCAGCCCTGGCAGCAAGCTGACGGGGGCATGCACCTTGAACTCGACCGCAGGGCCACAAGGGCGGGTGCGGTTCCGCATTCGGAATGACGCCAGAGAGGTATTGTTTGATTCGGGGCCTATGAGGGCTGCCACACCGGCAAAGCGCTTCTCGGTGTCGCTGCCAAAGAGCCGTGAGGTCTTGCTGGAGGTGCTTCCGCTGGGCACGAGCGCGCACGATCACGCGAACTGGGTGAACCTTGTCGTGTCCCCGTGAGTTGTCGGTGCGGCACGAAACCGTCATGGGTGGTCGTGAGGATCGGGAACGCCGACGTTAGCCAGTTTGTTCAAGCTCCTAGACTCCGCGGCTTTT
>JBBSJE010000272.1:0-8103 GCA_038257535.1 Polyangia bacterium | reverse complement strand
CGCTGCCTTCCGCTTCCTATCACGGCGTCGGCTTCCACGGGTATAAATCTCTCGGGGCTCAATCCCGCGGCCCGCATGCTTCCTGTCTACGCTTCACCACCTGGGTCACCCCAGGCAGCGCAAGACTCGGTTCAGGCTGGTGACCAACCTTTGCCTGGCGGGTGTTTCCCCGCGAGGTCCCTGTCGATGGTTTCTGTCGTCCTTAAATCATGACATCCCCCACCGCCAAGCTTTCCTGGCGCACGACAGGCTTATCAAGCCACCAGGGGGGGGGCATTTGAGTGGGTGCGTCAGGTTACTCTTGGGGGAAGGTTCGGATCAACAGAAAGAACCAGGGCTTACCAAGAACCGTTCACGGGATGGCCCACAGTGTACGTGGCCGATTCGCTGGGGTTTCTGAAGAAGGGTCGTCCCTACCGCGACCGATTTCGGTGCCTTGGCGGAGGCTCTATGGTATGGGCGGGCCAAACGGAGGCCGCCATGGAGAAGCAACATGCCCACGGAGACGACGAGCAGTTAAGTGCACTCGCGAAAGGCATCGGCGACGCGCTTGCTCTTCCGCTCGACGTTCACGTGGTTGGCGAGCCGATGTCGCTTGTCGCCGTGGACTACGAAGGTAACGCGCGTCGGGGCATTGTCGCTCGATGCCGCCGGGAAGATGGCACGGAGTACGTCGTCAGCCTCGCCGATGTCGAGGTCCCTTCCGAAGCGGTTGGGCACCAGCACATCGGCGCGTACTACAAGTGGCTCGGCGTGGATCCGCCTGCCTCGATGCGCAGCCGGGGCACGAAGGCCAAGGTGCGCACGCACAAGGCGAGCGACGACGACATCGATCTCTCGAAGCCCGTCGATCTTATTGTGCTCGCGGTTAAGGAGCGCGCCGCGCGGTGCCGACTTCCGGACAGCGGCCGGATCATCACTTTGCGGGCCGGTTCCCTTCACAGAGTGGTTCCTGGCCAGATCGTGACGGTCGAGCCGAACAAGCACTGGCGCCACAACGGGCATCCCTACCTCTCCGGGAAGATTGCGTCGAACCGGATCGACATCGCCGCACTCGGTCTCACGCCCCTCACGTTGAACGAATTTGGCACCTGGGATCCCGCGAAGGCGTACTGGGGCGAGGAAGGCGAGCCCATCGAGGACTGGGCCAAGCCGATCATCGCGCACGGGCCCCGGCCGATGTTCGAGATGGAGCAGGTGATGCCAGGAAGCGATCCCGAGGATTTTGATTCGGACCCGATCCTGGAGGCGAACGACCTGAAGGAAATGGGTGACACGGCCGGTGCGCAGGAGATCCTCGCCAAGATGATCGAAGCGGACATGCGCTGCCTGGACGCCCACGCGCATCTCGGCAACATGCTATTCCGCACGAGCCCCCATTGGGCGCTGAGCCACTACGAGGTCGGCGTTCGGATCGGCGAGCTATCCCTGCGCGCCAACTTTGGCGACGTGCTTGCCTGGAGTGTCATCGACAACCGGCCCTTCCTGCGCTGCTTGCAAGGTTATGGGTTGTGTCTGTGGCGGCTTGAGCGCTGGGAAGAAGCCGAGCGTGTGTTCGAGCGCATGCTTTGGATGAATCCATTGGACAACCAGGGGACCCGCTTCCTGCTGCCCGACGTTCGCGCGCGCGAGGCGTGGGTGGACGAAGAAGACTGACTGCTGGTAGCGCTGCATATGACGAAGAAGAAAAGCAAAACCAAAACGGTGGCAAGGGTCACGGCAAGACGGCCAATCGCCGACAAGCTCATCAAAAGGATGCGCGGCTACGTCGGCGCCAAGGTCGTTGACCTCAGCGCCTTAAGGGAGGGCAAGAAGAAGGCCGAAAGCCTCCAACAGACAGTCTCCAGTCGTGAAGAGCTTGCGGACTACCACCCGGCCCACGCGCTTTACATCTACGCCCAGAATCAGACCTCGGTGATGGCGGAGCAGCTCACGGCGCTACCGGAGATGGACCGCTTCACGCGGTTGGTAGGCAAGGCCGAGGACGCATACTGCCCCAGTGCTCCGCCGATGAGCCCGCTAACCACATCGTTCTTTACCTGCTGGGCGTTCTTTGATGCCTGCATCGGGTTGGGACAAGAGACGCTTGGGACGGCCACTATGGCCGTGGGGAAAGCCTTCGGGATGCATGAGGAGCTCATACGCGTGATTGGCCTCATGCAGGAATCGCGCATGGCGGTTTACGTCCATGGAGGTACCGACGGTGATGCGATCGTTCTTCGCGAACTTGTGACCGATCGGACCTGCCGCGCCATCTGTCCATCGGGGTATAAAGGTCAGGTCGGCGAGCTGTGGTATGCGCGCGTCCTGCCGCCGCCAATCGCCGGACTGGAAGAGCACATCGTCTTCACCACGCCCTACGTGCTCATCGCCCCAAGCGAGCGGGAATGGCTGGCCTACTTCGACCGGACCCTGCCTGAGGGCCCACCGGAAAAGCGCATCGCCGCCTACGAAAAGCACATGAAGTGGGGGCCTGCGCGAGACTACTGGACCGAGTTCGTATTCGAGGGTTACGTGAACCACCGCCACGACGCCATCTTCCTCCGAGGGCTGCCGGACGTTGCCGAGAGCCGCCCGCACTCGAAGGTCAATTGGTAGCGGCCGCCGGGGGCTCTTCTCTGAGCGAGGGCAAGCGGAATACCATGCGCGATCTGGCGTGGTGCTGGGCGAAGTGCGATTGGGAAGGCCTGGAGCGTGAACGATGGCAGAGCCACGGTATTGTGTGCAGCGCGATGGGTTCCGCTGCTGATGCCGGCGTAGATGCGGGAGGCGCCGATGCTCAAAGCCATCAAGTTTCGGCAAGCGGATGCAGCTTGTTGCCGCGAAGCACCCAGAGCACCTATGCCTTCTGGTGGTTGCTGGGGCTTGTGGCCGTGATGATAAGGGCGTCGGCCACGAGGGTGGGCGTTGCTGTTAGCCACGAGCGGTAACCTATTCGAAAGCCACCCCACCCTGCTATTCATCCAAGGCAACCAGTGGGCGGCGGTACGCTGGATGCGCGCGGCACGACCACGCAATACGAGCGGCCCAAGCGCCCAAGCAGCTTTTCCAAGTGTTGTAAGCGTCGTTGATTTGGCGGGAGCCACGCGGTTTCATAGGGGCTTGATTGGTACGCAGAGATCGCAACGGAAGATCCCGGTTTTGGGGTCGAATGCGTCGGCGCCGTACACTTCTAAGCACGGCCGATCGTCAGGTTGGAAGCCGCTTTGAGGAAGCCAATCTCGGTAAAGACTTTCCCAAGCGGCGCCCACCTCGGCGGCCAATCCCACGAACTGCGCCGCGGCCAATCTGGCGCCGGGCAGGCGCGCCTCGTTCACCTGTGAGTCAAGCACGAAGCCTTCGGGAATTCTGATACCGGCGTCATAGCGACATTTTTCGGGTTCGGCGAAGCGCGGATCGTCTTGTGAGATGCCAAAGCAAAGGCGGTCCTCGGTCCAAAGCTCATGCGCTTGTGCCCATAGCTTCAAGCGCTGCCAAAGCCCTCCAATATCTCCTGCGGCGCCGTAAGGCCCCGTGTGGCGCATATACGCAATACGTTGTGCTGTAAGGGTTCTGATTGTTACCTTCATAATATTCTCCTCGGGGCAATCCATTTGCCCTGGGGAAACATTGTGCCGATCTAAAACGCTTTCAGCTTTGCGTGGCTTGCTTTGTGCTTTGCCAATCTTGCTTTCTTCGATCTGCCGCGTGGCCCACGCCTCGGCCCCGCGTTGTCGCCATTGCGTGGCGCTCATGCCGAAGCGCTGCTTGAACGCACGCGCGAATGTGCTGGCCGACTGAAATCCGCTGTCGAGCGCGATGACAATCACATCCTCGTGCGGCCGCATCGTCAAGGCAGAAGCGGCCCACTCAAGCCGGATCCGTTGCACAAACTCGTTGAGGTTCTCTCCTGTGATGGACTTAAAGATGCGATGGAAGTGAAAGGGCGAAAAAGCGGCGAGCCGGGGACAGCGCCTCAAGTGAAAGCGGCTCAGACCGGTGGGCGCGGATGTGGTCGATCACGCGGTTAACGCGGTTTTCGTACTCGCGGCGGTTGGTTTGGCTAGGGGTTTGAGAAGGACAGCCTTGACATGCGTACGTTTTTGCGTACGCTAGATCAATGAAGACCACCGTTTCTGCAACTGCAGCCCGAACAAGGCTCTATCGGCTCATCGAAGAAACGGGGCAATCGCATCAACCGATCACCATTACGGGCAAAGTGAACAATGCGGTTCTCGTGTCTGAGGAAGATTGGAATGCCATCCAAGAGACGCTCTATTTGACCTCTATCCCAGGGGTTCGCCAGAGCATTGTTGATGGGATGAAGGCGGACATCTCAGACTGTGTTCCGGCTCTCAAGTGGTGAATTATCGCATTGTCTACACGAAGCAGGCGGTAAAGGACGCAAAGAAGGCTGGTGCGGCGGGGTTCCGACCAAGAATTGAAAAATTGGTTGGCCTTGTAGGTGAAAACCCTTTCCAGAATCCGCCGCCTTACGAGAAGTTGGTTGGTGATCTGGCTGGCGCAATCAGTCGACGCATCGACATTCAGCATCGCCTTGTCTACCAAGTCATCGAGAAGGAAAAGGTCGTCAAAATTCTGAGAATGTGGACCCACTACGAATAGCTTGGGGCATAGGGTGCTGCGCGCTGTTCGCGTAGGGTCCGTTTTCCCATCGCGACGCCATCACGCGGCCTCACGATGATAAAAGTTCAGCGTTCCGCCCAATCTTGAACGCGTTTTGATCGCCCCGGCCTCGCCGTTGTCGTTTCCTGGCATCACCAACTTGCCACCTGGCGCTTTGTTTCGAGCGCTTGGCGCGCGGCCAAGTAGCTCTCGCCGTTATGTCGCGCGCGTTCGCGGACCGCACGCCGCTGCCGCCCCATAGTCAACGTTCGTCGGGCTTTGTACCGGGGACGCACAGCGCGCATTGGGGCAGGAATCCGAAAACCAACAGTGGCGATTCGCCCACCGCCGCAGCCGATGTGGCGACAGGAGCTATTTCTCATATCTGCTCCAAAAACTCCGTTTTAGGGCGTGCGCCGTTCGTACAGAAATCTTGTACGGTCCATGGGGCGGGAATCCACGCCAATCGAGGATGCCCACGGCAAGTTTGTCGAGCTTGCGCAAGTACATAACGGCGTGGCTGTACGTCTTCGATTTGGCCCGGCGTAGGATCGACTCAAGCAGAGACCGGTACACAAGCGAGGCGACCAGCGCCTTACCCGAAGCCTCGAAAGCCTGGGCAATGGGCAGAAGCCAACCGTAGTGGTCACCATCAATCGAGGCGGCGTGCTTGAGAACATGTGCTTCGGCTGCGTCCACCTGCCCCACTTCGACGAGGAAACCGAGGCCAACTAAGTCCAGCACACCGCTGCGGGCAAGCTCATCAGCCGATTCGGCCACCACGCGATCTCGCTGCTCGTGACCGATGACGGCGAGCAGCCCCTCAAGAGAAGGCACGCAGCGTTCGTTGCGGAAAACCTTCCACGCAACGGCGGCCGCCGCATCCCGATTGCCCAACTGCTCGTGAATGCGCATCTCCAGTTCCTGGCGCTCACGGGCATAGAAGGTGTCGCCCTCTTCCACTTGCTTTAGCCATTTGAGAGCCAACGCTGCGTCCCCTGCGGCAAGGTAAACCTCGGCGATGTCGTGGCAGGCGGCGGCGTTGAGGTTCTTCCACGACAGCCGCCGCGCTTTCTCAAAAAGGGGCCCGTCTTTCAGTTGACGGGCGAGATCCTCGACAAGCCGCAGCTCTCGCCGATGGGTCTTGTCGCCGGGAGCCGTGCCTTGAGTCCACAACGTCTCGACCATGCCACGCATGGGGCGCTCCGGCAGAAACGCCGCTGCGCGATCAAATAGATGATCTCGGACGCCATAGTCATCGTTGGCAACCAGGGCCAGCATCGCCTTTGCGACGAAGTCCTTGTCTTCGCAGGCGCTCGCATACCGGGCAAACAGGTCACATGCGTTGTTGCGGAAAACGTCGCCGACATTCCCGTCCGAGTCATCGCACTTCTGAAACGCGTACCGATCGTGCTCGAAGAAGCGCGCAACCATCGCCACGCCCTCTCGGGGTTCGGGCTCAGACTTGGCCAGGTCAGACAGCAGCTCTTCGAGCGCTTGCGAAAACGCCCACGACTCCCGCCGCGTGTAGAAGGTGCTGGACTGCCGACGCAGGCTGGTTAGGCCGGCTTTGAAACGGCTGAGATAGGTAAGCTTGTCGTGGGGGTTCTCGGTCGTCACTGGGTTTGCCGGGCAAGTATCCAGGTTGCGTGCGGCACGAGCAACCCCGAGGTCTGGCACCAGCCCGGATTCGTTTTGATCGCTGGCCGGAGCCTTTGCGCTGAGCTGGCGACCGTTCCAAAGACTCTCTGAGCGGCGACCTTATCGTGTCCCAAAGCGCTGAGCAGATCAGGGTGGTAGTGCACGCCACAGCCCGCAAGCTTATCGACCAGGGGACGAACAGATCCAATTATTGAGAGTGCCTTCGCTCGTCCAAGCAAACCAAGCGAACCTGTAACTCGCAATCCAACAGCGGCAGCCGCGCGTCTTCCTCGCCATTCGTCAATGCATACGACATTGGCATCCAATTCGGTTGCAAGCTGTATGACGGCAGCTTCTCCCACATCAAGGGCCTGAACGCTGATCTGGCTCAACGGGCGGGCAAGGGGAACCACTTCAACCCAGGTAGGAAGCTTAACGGGATGACCCAGGCGCGCACCCGCCCCCAATTCATCGGCAACTTCCGCTGGCGTTACAAACCGCAAGGGAAGCTGTTCGTTGATCGAGAACGCATCGATACGCCCAAGGGCAATCAGCGGCCCGGTATTCGTTACCACCACCTCAGTGGCCACTGGCGAAAGCGACCTCGTCTGCGGCGTCTTCAGGGCGCAAGTTGCTCATGGACACCCCTACGGTGGGCAACGCAAGCATGAACTCAACGCGCCCCAGCCCGCAAAGTTCTGCCGCTTTACCTGAAGAAAGGCGGCCCAATTCAAAGAGTTTTGCAGCCAGCAGAAGGCGGGCTTGACGCTCAAACTCCTCGCCGGACAAGCTGGTCTCTAGAAGGATGGAATCGTCGTATGCGATGGTGAGGTGCCGCGTCATTGAAGCCTCGTACTTTCGCGTTTAAGGATAACAGAGTCCCTAGTATGGAGGGCCGAGCTGAGCAGACGAAGAGTCGGCCACCGCGGCGGGTGGCCCCTTCAAGCCCGAGGGAATCCTTAACCGCCGGAGGTAAATTCGGGGAAATTCCCCCGCACTTTCACGCATTCTCACGCACTTTCACGCTTTTTCGTACACTTTCGCTCGTCCACAACGCCCCGAAACCATTGAAATCACAGCTGTGGTTCCTCAAAACCTCATCTGAACGATGAGGGGACAAAAAATGTTGCTCGGCAGGACGACGTGCCACCAAGGTCTGACCGCAAATGCCGCTCCCAATGCGCGTGACAAATGGCCTGCGTTCATGTGAAGGCAGACCTGTGCCGTTCGGCATGGTTTCGCCGTTCTCGCAACCGAAACGCCGACTCGGCTTTAGGCAGCGCGCCGAATGTACTTGTTGTGCAAGCCACAAACCATCGGCAAGCCGACCACGTTGCCGTTGTCATTGGCAATCACAGGCCGGGGCACGGGGGCATCCTTGGCCAGCGACAAATGCGTGCGCGCAGTGTGGTAGCAGCCAACGTACTCGTCCAGAATGCGACGAAGGTGTTGCTCACCGAGGATGATCACGTGGTTGAGACACTCCCGTCGGATGCTGCCGATCACGCGTTCGCAGTAAGGATTCTGCCACGGCGAACGCGGAGCCGTACAGACCTGATCGATGCCCATGGCATCAACGCGGCCCACGAATTCGCTGCCATAGATCCCGTCGTTGTCGCGGATCATAAACCTGGGGGCCGTGTCGTACGGAAATGCGTTGACGATCTGTTGTGCAGTCCATCGGGCGCACGGGTTCTCGGTAACGTTGTAGTGCATGATGCGGCGGCGCTCATGGTCAAGAACGATGAACACGTACAAAACTCGGAACGTGGCCGTGGGCACAACGAAGAAATCGATGGACGCAAGATCCCTGGTGTGGTTGGACAGAAACGTGCGCCAAGTCTGCGATGGGGGCTT
>JBBSJE010000271.1:0-8221 GCA_038257535.1 Polyangia bacterium | reverse complement strand
GGTTTTTGCGAGCGTTCACCGCACATTGTTGGATCTCGGAGGTCCAATCGAGGGCCAGAATCTGGCCTTGTTCCCTCAAACCCTTTACCCTAGAAGCCAAAAACCCCCTTCGAAACGACTATTGGCCGACCGCTTGCGGCGACGGCCTTTTGTTGCCGATTGACATTGCCAATGGCCAAGAGTGCGACGATGGCAACACGGTCGCCGGCGACGGCTGCAGCGCCACGTGCAAGGTAGAAAGGGGTTACGCGTGCACGGGCAAAGTGGTGTCGCCCGATCCTTTGACCTTACCGGTCACCTTCCGCGATTTTAAGGCCTACAACGAGACGAATGGCCACCCCGACTTTCAGCAGTACAACGGAGAAGAGACAGGCATCGTCAAAAGCATGCTGGGGACGAACGGCAAGCCGGTACACGTTGATGGACAAAAGGATCGCACGACCAACAACGATCCGGGCGTCACCTTCGATTACTTCGGCATTTGGTACAAGGATGATCCGGCGTACAACAAGACCTACAAGACGACGCTGACATTCAATAAATTGATGACGGGTGAATATCGCTACGACAACTCGAGCTTCTTTCTTCTTGATGGCAAGGGTTGGGGCAACTATTCGTACAACAACTTCGTGCACAACTTCCACTTCACCTCTGAAGTGCGTTATTGGTTCGAGTACAAGGGCAATGAACAGCTTGATTTCACTGGCGACGATGACGTTTGGGTGTTCATCAACAAGAAGCTTGCGGTGGATCTTGGCGGCGTTCACGGAGCCAAGAACGCCAGCGTGAAACTCGACGCGACGAATGGCACAGGCAGGGTTTGCGATCTCATTACGACCGATTGCAATGCGCGCCGAACCGTAGACCTGGGCCTGACGATTGGCAGTGTTTACGAAATTGTTGTGTTTCAAGCCGAGCGCCGCACCACGCAATCGAACTACCGTTTGACGTTGTCGAACTTCAACGCCACCCGCAGCGAGTGCTTGCCCGTGTGTGGCGACGCATTCGTCACCAGCAACGAACAATGCGATCTTGGCACAGCCAAAAACACGGGTACCTATGGCACCTGCAATGCCAACTGCACGTTGCCCCTACGTTGCGGCGACGGCATGAAGACCAACACAGAAGAGTGCGACGATGGCGTGAATCTGTCCGCCTACAGCGGAACAGGTCCCACGAAGTGCGGCCCCGGCTGTAAGCTCGCGGCGTCGTGCGGGGATAGCATGGTCGACAGTGCATATGGCGAAGGTTGTGATCAGGGCTCGAACAACGGCAAGGGCTACGGATTTTGCACCGCCACCTGTCAATTGGGCGCGCGCTGCGGCGATGCCGTCGTTTCCGACGGCGAGCAATGCGATGACGGCGCCGCAAAAAACGGCACGACCAACAGCGCTTGCATGACCACGTGCAAGCTCAAGTGCGGCAATGCAATGTCGGACGCCGGCGAGGAATGCGACGAAGGCACCGCCAACAACACGGGCTCTTACGGCAAGTGCAAGGCCGATTGCCACTTGGGGCCGCGCTGTGGTGACGGCATTCCCAATGGGGGCGAAGCCTGCGATGACGGCAAGAACGATGGCACCTATGGCACTTGCGCACCGGGCTGCATGTTCGGTCCACGCTGCGGCGACAAAGCCGTACAGTCCACCGCCGGTGAGACCTGCGACTTGGGTGATCAGAATATGTCGCTCGCCTATGGCAAAAATCAGTGCACCACTCGCTGCCGAACGGCACCGTTCTGCGGCGACAAAACGGTGGATGTGGATCACGCTGAAAAGTGCGATGACGGCAAGAACGACGGGCAACCCGGATCGTGCAAAGTTGATTGCTCGGATGCGGTGCCTCTGCCTTCATGTGGCGACGGCACTGTGCAGCCGCCTGAACAGTGTGATCAAGGCAACAAGAACGGCACGGCAGCAGCAACCTGCGACACGCGATGCCGAAACAAATGCGGCAACGGGTTTAAAGATCCAGGCGAGCAATGTGACGATGGCAAGAACGACGGGTCATACGGCACTTGCAAAGCTGATTGCACGCTTGCTGGCTACTGTGGGGACGGTCAAAAAAGTGGTACGGAGACGTGCGACTTGGGCACGGCCAACGCTGCCAGTGCGTATGGCGCCAACAAGTGCACGACAAGCTGCGCGGCAGCGCCTTACTGCGGCGATGGTCGCATTCAAACCTCATTCGGCGAAGAGTGTGACGGCGGCGTGGGCTGCGGAACGACCTGCAAAATTGTTCCCGTGCTGTGATTGCAGGGATTGATTTTCATCTCCGGGCCCACCTTCGGATTGGAGCTCGAGGCCGAAGGTGAGCGCGCCTGGGCGGCCATCGTCATCTCACGACCCATGAGGCCACTAAATGCCGCTCGCTGCGGCGAAAGGTTCCCACAGATGCTACCCCAATGTAGGCGATGCGGGCACGCGGCTGGCTGCACGCGTTGCGCGTGTCAGCGCGCACCTAGTGGCGCCTCCGGGACCGCCCCCACTGCCCGCACGAGAGCTAACTCAGCCTCGAAGGCGGTGCGCTCAGCTGCGAGAGCCTCGGTTCGCACGGTCCAAACCGATTCGTGCGCCTCCAGGAGTTCCGTGATGCCAAATACTCCTGCGTGATAGGCGCGTTGCGCACGTTGAAGCAGGTCGGCCGCCTGTTGCAAAACGCCCCCGCGCACGCGTTGCATAGCTTCATGGGCGTGGCGACGTGATGCGTTGGCCGCCACGACTTCGGCGCGCGCACGTGCCTCCAGCGCGAGCACTTGTTGCCGATGTCCTTCGGCCTGCGACTGGGCCCGGCCAATCACGCCCTGATTCCGATCAAAGATTGGAAGCGGCACGGAGAGCCCCAGTATGGCGCTCACGCTGTTAACGTCCCGGGTGACATAGGTGCCAGCAATAAGACTGGGTATCGGCAAAACTTCACGACGAAATCGCCGCACCAGCGCCTCAGCCGCGGCCACACTACGCTGCGCCGCCACAAGATCAGGACGTTGTTCAAGCGCGGCCTTCACCAACTCATCTTCCGACCCATCGACGAAAAACACCTGCAACCCTGACACCCGCACGTCGAAGGCAACGGCACCTTTGGCGGCAACCAAAGCCAGCAGCCGACCTTGCCCTTGCAGCAAGGTGGTTTCGCGCCGATCTCGTTCGGAGCGTACGCCCGCTGCGGCCATGGTGATGCGCAGCCCGTCGTAGCGCAATTCCACGCCCGCGGCACTGCGGGATTCCACGATCCGCCCTAGGGATTCTAGTTCGTTCAGCCGGGCATTGGCCAAGCCCTGTTCCTGCTGCATGAACGCCAGATCCAATAGGGCCAAGCGAATGTCCGCGGCGCGTTCCCACACGCGCCAAGCTACCTCGGCCTCCACGGCGGAAAGCTGTGCACGCGCGGCGGCACGGCGCGCGGCCACCTGGCCGAGGATAGGCAAAGGCAGTTGCAGGTTCGCACCGAAGTTGAGCTGACCATCAGGAGGAGATCCGGCAAGCAGCCGCGAACCAACGAACTCGATCGCAGGGTTTGGGAGCAGCCCCGCCGTCACCACATCGAAGCGCGAAGCGCCGATCTCCGTTCGCCAGGCGGCCACCTCGGGACTCGACTTCAGCCAACGCTGCAACACGAGCTTCGCGTCCAAAGCCTCGACCGCAGAAGTTTGCCCGCGGCCGGCTTGTATATCGGAAGCGGTGTCCGCTTGCGCGTGCGCCACACCCGGATGAACGAGTGGCGCAACGCCAGCTAGCAGGACGAACAGCGCGATGATGCCTGCATGGGGACCGCTCGCGTTCGTGTCCGAGCCTCTGCCTTCCGTGACCTGCGGCCGCGAGGGCGTGTACAGCAAGGGCAAGAACAGCAACACCAGCGGCAACGCGGCCATCAAGCCCCCGATGATGGTAATGGCGAAGGGCTTTTGTGATTCGGCGCCCATACCGCTCGACAATGCGGCCGGCACCAAACCTAGAGCCGCCAAAGAAATGGTCAGCAGCACAGGCCGCAGGGCGCTCTCGGTGCCGGCGGCGGTGGGGTCGAGAGCCAAGGCGCGGGCGTGTTCATCGATGCGCGAACAAACGAGAACCCCGCCCAGGGTCACTTGCCCCAGCAAGGTCACACAACCAACCGCTGCGGCGACGGAGAAGTTCTGCCCGGTCAGTTTCAAAAAGGCCACCGCGCAGATCAGCGCCGCCGGCAACAACGCCAAGATCAAGATGGTGGGACGCCAGCGGCGAAAATTTACGAACAGGATGGCCACCATGGCCAACAACGTCAGCGGCACCACAACACCCAGCCGTTGCATGGCCCGCTGCTGATTCTCGAATTCGCCGCCCCAGGTCACCCGGAGGCCTTCCGGCAGCTCGAGGGACTCAAGCGACGCGCGGGCCTCGCGAACAACGTTTCCCATGTCGACGCCGCGCACGTTGAACTTGACCGCGACAAACCGCGACAAATCCTCGCGCCAAATCGCCGAACGCCCCCGCGTCGCTTTAATCGTCGCCACCTCGGCAAGCGTCACCCTCCGATCGGCCTGCCCCACCACCAAGCGGCCCATCGCCTCGACATCTTGGCGAACGCGGTCAGGCAGCCGGAGGGCGACCCCGTATCGTCGCTCGCCCTCCCAAAGCTGCGTGGCCTCTTTGCCTCCCAACGCCACATCCACCACCTGCTGAACGTCAGCCACCGTAAGCCCATGCTGCGCGAGCAACTCGCGATCTAGATCAATGCTGAGTTGAGGCACATCGCCCGCTTGATATAGCGACAGGTCAGCCACGCCATTGATGGGGCGCAAGCGCTGCTCAATGGTGTTCGCGATCTGCGTCATCACGCGTAGGTCGTCGCCTCGAACTTTCACGACGATCTGACCAATAATGCCCGACACCGTCTCGAACACACGGTCCGTAATCGGTTGCGAGAAGTTGTATTGCACGCCCGGGATCTCGGCCAAGGTCGCGCGCAGCTGCGCATCCAAGCTGTGCCGCGTGACGCCTTCGCGCCACTTTTCCATCGGCGCCAAGGCCACGAAGAACTCCACGTTGTTGGGGCCCTCAATCTGCGTCGCCTCTTCGGGCCGACCGATGTGCGACAGCACATCGCGCGCCTCGGGCAAGGCCAGCATGCGGCGCCGCATGTCCGGCACGTAGCGGCGCGTCTCATCAAGCCCCACCGTCGAAGGGAAAACCGCAGTAATGTAAAGGCCTCCCTCATTCAGCTCCGGGAGAAACTCGGTTCCGATGCTGTGCGCGTAATAGGCCACGCCGGCGAGGGCCACAACAACGCTTCCCACAACGAGAGTCCGCGCCGCCCGGATGTGCCGTAGGATGCTCCGATAGCCGCGCTGCAGCCAAACAAACCAGCGTGCTTCATCATGGCGCACGTGCCGAGGCAAAATCGCAAACATCAGCGCCGGCACCACCGTGACCGCGGCCACCAAGGCGCCGATGAGAGCAAAAACCAGCGTGAAGGCCATCGGCGCAAAGATGCGCCCTTCCACCCGCTCCAACATGAACAAGGGCACGAAGCCCACGATGATGATGACGGTGGCGAAACCTATGGGCCGGGCAACGCTGGCCACCGAAGCGGTGATCGCCTCAGCCTTGGCCCGCAGGGTGATGGCGCCACTGAGGTGAAGCACAGCCAGACTGTGCAGCGTCACCTCCAGCACGACGGCGGCGTTTTCGACCAGGATGCCAAAGTCGACCGCGCCCAAGGATATGAGATTTGCTGACCGCCCCAACAACTTCAAACCGACGAAGGAGGTCAACAAGGAGATCGGAATGACCATCCCAATGATCAAGGCGCCGGGCCAGGAGCGCAGGAACAACACGATGACGACCACCACCAAGAGTGCGCCGTGCAGAAGGTTGTGCCCAACGGTAGCCACCGTTGTGGCAATCAAATCTCGACGGTCGTAAAACGGAACCAGGCGAACATCGCGCGGCAGGACGCCGCCATTGAGCTCGTCGATGCGCTTTTGCATGGCCTCAAGGACAACCTTTGCGTTTTCTCCCCGGCGCAAAAGCACGATGCCTTCGATCACTTCATTGTCCTCGCCCCGGCCCACTGAACCGCGACGCGGCGTCGAGCTTTCAACAACGTCAGCCACATCACGCACACGAATGGGAACGCCACTTTGGTTGGTGACGAGAGCGCCACCGATGTCAGCAGCACTTTGCATAGTGCCCAATCCGCGCACCACGAAATCCTGCGAGCCAATCCCGACGTATCCACCGCCAGCGTTGGCATTCGTTTGTTCGATCGCCGCAAAGACTTGCCCCACCGAAACGCCCACGTTTGCGAGGCGGATGGGATCGACGCGCACCGCATACTGGCGCTCGAAACCGCCGAACGTCACCACATCGGCCACCCCGGGTACACCACGCAACCTTCGCTCGATCACCCAATCCTGCAAGGATCGCAATTCCCGCAGAGGCCGTGGACCGTGCACGGTGTAGCGAAAGATTTGTCCCACAGGCGTTGCCTGCGGCCCCAACAGCGCTTCCACCCCTTGGGGCATCTTAGCTTCACGAAGCCGCTCGGCCACGTGCGCGCGATTTTGAAAGTCGTTGCCTCCGTCCTCGAAGCGAAGCGTCACCAGCGCCAATCCGAACACAGATACCGACCGAAGGTTATTCAACCGCGGCGTGCCTGCCAGCACGCGTTCCAATTCCACGGTGACCTGCCGTTCCACGTCCTCGGCCGATTGGCCTGGATAAACGGCAACCACCTCGACCATGGGATCGGTGACATCAGGGAAAGCCTCTATGGGCAGCGTCTGGAAGGTGTGGATGCCAAAGGCGACATAGAGCGCCGCCAGGGCAACAACGAGCTTCCAATAACGCACGCACGCGGCGGCGATGTGACTCATCATGGTGCTAACCAGTTGTTGGGGCTAAGGTTGCGTGAGACGACTACAGAGCCTGATCCAGTTCGCCGTCGAGGAGAACCGCACCTTCAACGATCAGCTCTTCACCCTGCGAAAGCCCCTGTTCGATGCCTACGTAATCGCCCAGCCGCAGCGAAGGCTGCACGAGCCTACGTTCAACCGAATGGGGCCCGACACGGACGAACACGAAGTGGTCGTCTCGGCGAAGCACCAGTGCCGAACGAGGCGCCAGCACCTTTGATTCACCCGTCACCTTGACTTCGACGCGCGCCAACATCTGCGCGGCGATGCGTTTGTCGTTCAGCTTTGGCGCGCACAATGCCTGTGCAGAGCGCGTGCCGGGATCGACCGCGCGCACAATGCGCGCAATTTTGCCCTCGAAACGAGCTCCCCCCAAAGCGTTGATGGTTACCGCACAAGTTGCTCCTTCTTGCAGCCAAACCGCGTCCCTTTCGGGAAACGACGCTTGCACCACCAAGCGGCTCGGATCGCCAATGAGCAGCGCCGCGTCCAGGCTTTCAGGAGAAACGAGCTCACCCGCCGAAACACCACGCGCCAGAACGCGACCAGGCGCTGGCGCTTTGAGCACGAATCGCTCCCCCACCCCGGCCTCGATTCCCGTGGCCGCGAAGCTCGCGCGGTTACCAGCGATGGTGGCGCTCAAGACCTCGATTCGTGAACGGGCCGCCATCAGCTCTTTTTCGGTCGCTGTGCCATCCTCTACCAGCCGTTCAAGTCGTTGGAGCCCCAGCCGCTCGGTTTTGAGTTCAACCTGCGCATTGGCAAGTTCTGCCCGCAACCGTGCCACCTCACTGCTGCGCAATTCAATGAGCGGCTGGCCTTTTCGAACCACATCGTCAACCCCGACCAGGACCCGGCTTACGTACCCACGGTAGGGAACACGAACCGCATAGGAGGCATCTGGAGCAAACGCCACCCGGCCGTAGCCCGTCAAAGCTGCCTGAACGTCGTCCTGACCGACGGTCTCGAATTTCAGTTTGTTCATCAGGTCGTCGCGCACCGTCAAACGCTCTGGATTCTCTGAATCCACCCGGAACGGCGGAGCAAATTCGGGGCGCGCCGCGGTGGCACGTTGGGAACAACCCTGAAGACCCACACAAGCCAAAAAGAAAAAGGCGAGGGATGGAAGGACGAGAGGAGCCGCAGGACGGGAAAGCATCTTGTTGAAGACTGCCCCAGTTCCGTACGCCTCGCCTTGCGTGCACATTAAGAGTCCGTAATGTTCGCCGAAGCGGGTTCCTGGCGCCGCGGTGGGCACTACCTTAACCTTTGCGCCATGAAGCTCCTCATCGTCGAAGACGCGGTCAAGCTGGCCCGTTTCCTCTCCCG
>JBBSJE010000270.1:0-8230 GCA_038257535.1 Polyangia bacterium | reverse complement strand
GTCTTCACCCAGGGTCTCGTCGCCCACGATGACCGTCACTTCGTCATCACCGGGGGCAGTGGCAAGCTCGATGAGGCCGCGCTTTTTCAAGAAGCGCACGATGCGTACGGCCGCCTTTTTCACGACCTCTTCCACCTCTATTTGCGAGGGCGGTGCAGCGGGGTGAAACACCGGCGGGCCGCCGTGTTGGTCGCGCACGTAAGCTCATACACACTGGGTTGCGCTCACTGAAGGTTGTCACAATGTTGACGCTGGCTTGTCATGCGGAGACGAGTCGCGCGGCGCACCTCCCCTTGAATGCAACTATCGCGATTTCATGGAAACATCCGTGGGACCCATGCAGAAACTGGTGGAAGGACTAGCCAGCGATCCCAAGGCACTTGCCCAGATGGGCGCTGAATTTAACGCCTTGATTGCGCCTTACTTTCACCACAACATATTTCACCAAGATTGCTTACTCACGGGCCGCGCCCTCCACTAAGTAGCGGCGCGGTTTAGCTTTTGGTGCGAGCGAGATTGCCAGCTTGCTCGGCGTCGGCTTCAATATTTTTGGCCGCTGCAATATCAACTTGCTTGATGAGATTCCACTCCATGTGCCAATCACGCCCCATGGTAGTTTCGCCCTTGGTGTCCTTGGTCGCTTGCGTGGCAATCACTTGGCACGTATCCGAGGTCGGCGCCGCTCCTTGGAATAGGTACCGCGTTGCCGAACCACCTTTTAATGTCTTCCATTCTGTCTCCAGCGTCAACCCTGATGCGGCGTCCGCGCTTTTGACTTGAAAGTCTTGCGCAAAAAGCATGGTTCGCGCAGAGCTCCACACAGCGCCGCAGGACTGCGAGTATTTGTAGGCGAGGGTGGCTTGCTCCAAGTGTTTGTCTTTGGCTTGTGAGGCCCGGATCGCAGCGCAACCTGACAGTGCAGCCGCCAATGAAATACCAATCACCAAGTTCTTCATTTCTTAAGTTTCCTGTTCTTGTCTTGTATGTAGTCAGTGGCTACGGCCGGAGGTCAGCCAACTGCGGTTTGCCACGCACCTGAATCATGTTGAATTCGTGTAGGGCTCCCGATTGCGTCGCAACGCGAACGCGGGGGGCCGGTGTCAGGGCAACAATTTCGAAACCGCACAACTTGGTGCCCACTTTGAGGTTTGTGGCACCTATTTCGCCGTGTGGGTTGCTATCACCTTCTGCGTTGTCACAGTAATAACTGTAATTGCCGGTGTTGCTAAACGTGAGGGATAGCCGAGCCCCCTTAGATGGTAGTCTGGAGCTCGGATCATCTGAGTACGAGTAAACCGCAGCCCAGTCGTACATTTCGCCGAACACAAACCAAAGCGCCCCGGAGGGTGCACGACCAGAGGTAAAGGGGCCACCACAGTAGTACAGCTTTGAGGTCATCCGCCTGTTTTCCGGATCACCAAACCAAAAGAACTGCCCAAAGGGGCGGGCGCCGCCATCGGCGCATTTGCAAACCGCATCGGATGTTTGAGCGTCGTTCGGCAAAACGCGCAGCGGCAACGATTGGACATCCGGATTGGAAAAGAAGTACGGTGCGTCGGTTTTTTGTGTTCCACAAGACGCGGCCGGGACCATGCCTGATGCCCCACCCGTCGCGATACCTCCGCCACCTCCGCCACCGGAGCCGCCCGTGGCCCTGCTGCCGCCTTGACCGCCGCCTCCTTCTGCGCCTCTGCCACCGAATGAGCTAGCGCCACCACCCTGCCCGCCTAAAACTCCTCCGCCGCGGCCTCCTGCTCCCCCGTCTGAGCCGGAGCCGAAACCTCCCGAGACACTTGCGGCCTCGCCGAAGAAGGCAACGACCTGCAACGGGCCTCCCGCCGCAAGCTTGTTCGACAACGACAGTGTTCTACTTGTTTGAACAAAAGGCTCGTCTTTGTTGTTGGGAATTACGAGCCACCCGCCAAACAATTCCGCCCCGGTGTCTGTCGCTACCAGCGCCAAAGTTGTTCCGTCGGTTTCGAAAACCGGGCACAGTTTTTCAGGCTCTGACGATAAACATTGAGACGCCTTGCTCTCCACTTTCCCAGGCCCCCATAAGGTCACCTCGACGGAAAACCCAGAGTCACCACCACAACTTGACGCTGCCAATAAAGCAAAGACCAGAAAGCAACCAACGGTATAAGCGCCCGCGTTCCTACTGACAGGAACGTTTCTACGTGAAAATTTGGCCATCATGCAACGTAGTGCGCGCAATCAACGGTTCCTTACATGCGCGGCCAATAAAATAAGAAATTCTTTTCTACTTCAGTGGCGGACCCTTACGACAAATGAGCCTTTCGGATTGCCATTTGTATAGCCGGCCCCTGCCACAATCAGATCGCCAGAGGGAAGGACAGTCATGGAATCGATTGAAATCGTGCGAATATATTGCAGGATTTCCACAGTTTTCGATCGGTAATCGCCCCGTCGATCCTCGTGCCAAAGGTTAAGTGTCTGCAACATCTGTCCCGTGGGGGTTTTGTTCAACCATTTTGCAACCCACACGCCGCTATTGTCCGCTACGATGCGGGCTTCAGGAAGGCCACGTTCAGGAACGAAACTCTCCTCGAACAGTGCCTCTTTGTCGATGTGCAGGTCAGCCCGAATCCTGACGTGAAAAACTGTCGTTGGTGCAATATCGGATCTTCCGCAGGCTTCATTGATGATCAAGTGCAAGGTGCCATCACCGGAAAGAGTCATTGAGGTCGGCCAAATCGAACAATCGGGGTTTATCGTGGTTGAGAGCAACGGTGTTAAATCCATCTGCAGTACACCATCATCCCGGTAGCGGTGTACCCAAAGGCTTCGTTGACGCTGAAATCCGCGATCCCAGCCTGCGACGATGTAGCCGCCGTCAGCAATGGACAGCGCTCCTGTGAGAAATACGTCTCTGGGCGCTTTGTTGATCTCGAGGTTGAAGTTCTCATCTTCATCGTTGTTTTTGTCCCAACGTACGGCACTCGCGACTCGCGGGCTCGTTTCCCCTTGCGGCAACACTTCGCCTAAAATTACTAAAAGCCCCCGGGGATCATAAAACGCGGTATGCGCTTCAGCGTGCGTGGCCGGTAGCGCTGGTATTGTAGGGAACGTGCTGAGGTTCCATGTGTTGCCTTGCGATGGCAGTCCAGGAATCAGTTCACTGTTACTCACTACGTTCCAGTAAGTGTCGTTGCCGTTCGGCGAACCGAGTAAATTGTTTTCCCAACTCACCGTGACGAAGTTGCCGTCAGGCCCAAACAGGAAAGCACGCGCATATACATTCGCCTCAGATCGCGAATCGATAACAGTTCCATCGTGGCCGTCCAACCAGCGAAAGGAATCATCCATGCGGAAAAAGCCTGGATCGCACGCAGGTGAGCTGCCCCCCTTGCACACGGTAGCAAACACCACGGTGCTGCCATCGAAAAGCTGCTGGGCCCCAGCCATAAAATCAAAGTACATGCTTTCGTCAGTGAAGCCCGGATATGCGACGGCAACTTCCGGAATTTCAGGACGTGATGCCACGTGACCAACATCCAGGTCAGCTGAACATGATAGCCCCGCCAGCAAAAATGGCAGCCAGACCCAACAGGTGACGGTGCCACGTTGTTTGCAAAAGTTCGTCATTTCCTAATTTATGCCAAACATACACGGCACATCTTTTTCCATTGTTGGCGAAACGATCTGCAGGTCTTGCAGCAGCACTTGCACTTCCCCGTTGGCTCCGGAGCTGTTCGGCCCTAAATAGAGGCGAAAATTGCTGATCGTCACGCTGTCGGGCTGCACCGTCACCAAAATCTCACCGTGTCCGTTAGCGCTTTCATCCGTTTTCCACAGACCATCGAAATTTCTCCCCACTATGCCCGGGGCCGCTATGACACTGGTTGCGTCGAGGTACGCCCTTGCAATTTTGTACTTGGCCGTCTCGAAAGGACCACTGCCAAAACCGTCAGTGAAGACGGTTATAGCGGTGTGCAGCGTTGGTTGGGCGGGATCGCGCAGCAAAATCCGAAGTGTAGGAAAGGAAACTTCTGCTTTCATGATCGGTCCACGCACCGGAATGTGATCTTTGTCGGAAACAGTCAAGGTGACGTTGCCCGTCGCAGGTAGAGTGCGGTTCCAACAGTACACCTTCGGAAGTGGGCGCGAGTCAGCGCCGCCTCCAGAATTGCCACCCGCTCTGGCGGTTGAAGCATCCGAGCCCGATGTGCCGCCCTCCCCTGTCGTAGACCCGCCGTCATTTGCGACATCACGAACATCACTGCCTGCGCCCCCGTCCTGCTGTTCATCAGGAGATGCACCGTTGGTGCACCCCCAAGCACAGCAAAGCCCAAGACTCACAAGCGATAGCTTCGCGAATCTGAACCTCGTGCTTATGGGTATGTTCGTTCTCATATCTGTCAGTGTCCGTTCGCGCAAAAACCTTACATCGGTGCATTCGCTGATAAGCGTTACAGCGCTATCCGTACTCCAAGTCCGAAATGGAAAGACCAAGCCGGAATTAAAAGTGCGGCTTCGGGAGCATCTTCTACGGTCACAATTGCCCGCGTCTCAGTCACGAACCACTGTGTTCCGACGTCTGCCCACAGGCCCAATGAATGCCAAGTGCGCATTAACCGAAGACCGGCCCCCAGCCCAAAAACCGTGGCCGCTGAAGAGGTGGATTTAGCAAAGCCATCGCCGCTGGCGGATACAAGCGCAAGGTCAAGTTCTTCTCGGAAGTCTATCCAAGTGTCACGCCCCAGGTACAACCGTTGGCGCGGGCCAAGTCCCAGCGAAGGCCGACGCCATCGAGCGGAACCGGCAACTGAATCGAACTGGTTCACTGATGATCCGTCAAGAACGACAAACGCGCCTAGGCCCCAACCTGGATTGCGACTTTCCTGCGGCATCCACGCAAAATCCAAAGATACGCCAGGCTTCATTGCCGCATCGTGACCGTCGGTAGAAAGCAAACCTAGTCCGCCCAATGCGATCTCTACTTGCCGTGGGGGAGGCAGAGCAACAGTTGATTTCACCACGTTCACGTTTGGAACTGGCAAAGGATCTGGTGTCGCAGGAGCCAAGGGTTGGGTACTCACCATGGGCAGCGGGGCGTCCGGCACGACATACCCAACGGCCGGAGCATCAAGATGTTGCTTTTGCAAACGCGCGTACCAAACCCCAATGATGACCGCTGCGGTTTTTGCACGCTGCTCGCAGTCAGTGCCCGCTTCAACTAAACGTTCTACAGGTTCACCCTCCTTAAGCAGCATTCGTATTGCTAGTTTTGGGCCCTGCATTGTTACCGAGATTTTCGCGCCACTTGCAGGCAGCATGTTCAACAAGCCTGGCGCCACATCGGCAAGAGCGAGCTCAACGGCATGACGCCTAGGACAATCGCCCTGCACCGATAGTGGTGCGGGTGGCGCTGGCAATGGCTTGGCGGCCTGGGCCATCAGCATCATTGCAACAAGTAGGTTCAAGGAACCTCGTTCAAAGCCCGTACAGCTTGGGCAGCTACCGCCGAGGTTGGATAGTCATCAGCAACGCGACCTAAGTCAGCTCTAGCTCCATCAAGATCCCCTGCGAGGCTTCTACAAACGCCCCGGCCATAAAGGCCTCGCGACAGCAAATCCGGACTGGAGGCACGAGCGATCACCTCCTGCAAATCCTCCTGAGCCTGTACGCACTGCTTTCGTTGAATACGCAACTCTGCTCGAATCATCCGCAGGGGAAGCTCGCTGGGAGCGTTACGTAAATCCAGCGACTGCGCGATGTTCAGCGCTTCTGCTGTGCGCCCCAAAGTCAGAAGCGCTTCTAGCTGCAAAAGCACAGCTTCTGGTCGAAGTTGTCCGTTGTCGAACTCCTTGAAATATTTTTCGACCAGATTGAGTGCTTCGCTTGGATTTTTCTCTATTCGAGCAGCTTTTTGTGCCGACGACAGCAACTGGTATTCACCGATCATTCTCGGTGCTGCATTCGCCAACCGTCGTGGCGGGGCTTTCGAGATCACTGGGGCCGCTGTCTCTGGGATTGCTGGAGCCGATGGCCGTGATGGTTCCGACTTTCGCTCCTCGTATTTAAACTTGTGTGTTGGATGAAGTGGGTAAATGGCAGGAGTGGGCACTCGTGTAGCGACCCAACGAGGAACAACAATATATCCGGCTACGGCCCCACCACAGAGCGTGAGCAACGAGACAACCACAAATGCGAATCGAAGCCGATTTAGACCAAAAGGTGTTCGCCGCTTCTGCAACACGCCCCGCAGAATCCTCGCGTGCATTGCGGGGGAAAATCGGCGAGCTTCCTGCCGGTCTACAGCTGCAGCAATTAATCCCGCAGCCTCGGCATCAAACGAGCCAGGCGCGTTGTCCTCGCGGAGCAGAGGGCGCGTGTTCAGGTCAGTCATCCGCACGGCTCCCTTCCTCATCAGCCTTTAGGAATTCTAACAGTTTCTTGCGCCCGCGATGAACACGCACCCATACCGTCGCCTCCGAAACGCCTGTGAGCCTGGCAATGTCGGCGGCCGACAATTCATCTATTTCAAACATGATGACGGCTGTACGCAGCTTTTCGCTCAGCTTGTCTAAAGACGCATACAGGCGTTTTTCCCGGCAACTGTTTTCAAGGGAGGCTTCATGCTCGCTAGTCGAATCAGCCACGTCATTTATCAAATCTGGAACGACAAACAAACTGAGCCAACGATGTTTACGGCGGTGCCCCGCGACAACTTTCGCGGTAATGCCAAACAGCCACGATTTCAAACTACCATCACCTCGGTAGCTTCCAATGTTGCGGTGGACCACGGAAAACACATCGTGCATGAGGTCTGCAGCATCGCAGGAGGGGCCTCCTAAGCGGCGAACCCAACGCTCTACGTCCAAACAGTGCAAGCGATACAGGTCCTCGACAAAGACGTCTTGCTTGGGGCCAGCGGGAACTGCCTTTTCGGTACGCTGAACGACCAATTGGCCGGCCGACATAACACGGCTGCTCAGGTGTTCGTTAGGTGGCATAGGGTGAGTGAAGGAAGGCATTCGCCGACTTGGTCGGCCAATTTGCCAAAAGCCTTCGTTAAGTTTTGTGCCCCTGCAACAAAAACACGTAATCGGCGCGTCAGTTCAAATGACCGCGGCGCCCAGCGTCACGTCAACAAGACACGAGAATCGTTGGCAACATTGGTTCGTCAAAGCATCGGCGGATCTCGATGCGCATATTACACATATATGCTATATATGCTACGTCGTGCAGCTTCACTTCTACCTTCCCGACGATATGGCCGAGGCGCTTAAATCGCGAGCCGCGGCGAAAGGGCAAAGTGTGTCTCGATACGTTGCGGAGCTTGCGCGGCGCGAGTTAGCCTCGGGGTGGCCTGAGGGTTTCTTCGAGAAAGTTGTCGGCGCTTGGCAGGGGCCGCCTTTGACGCGGCCCCTTGAGCTCGACTACGAACAACGTGAATCTTTAGGTTTTCGCCTGAACGACAAGTGAACGTTGCCGCACCTATTAGACAGCAACGTCTGCATCCGGCTGCTCAACGGCAGTTCGGTGCATGTGGCTCATCGGCTGGCGCAGAAGGATCCCCGCGGCGTATGGCTATGCACCGTGGTGAAGGCAGAGCTGCTATTTGGAGCTCGCAACAGCGAACGTGTGGAGGCCAACCTTTTGCTTCTCACAAAGTTTTTCGCTCCTTTTCGAAGCCTACCCTTCGATGATCGATGTGCGGAACACTATGGCGTCGTGCGCGCGAGCTTGGCTCGTCTAGGGTCTCCCATCGGTCCCAACGATATGCTTATTGCGTCCATTGCGCTGGCCCATGACGCCACCCTTGTGACCGCAAACGAAGCAGAGTTCCGGCGGGTTCCGGGCTTGCGGATGGAAAGCTGGGAGCCATAGCCGCGCGAGTGGCCGGGTCGTTTGCTCATAATCCAATCCAGCAGCGCACCACCGTGTTCGTGCAAGACGGGCCATGCTTAGACCTCTTAGACCTGTAGAAGGCTTCGAAGCGATAGTGGAAGGGTTAGCCGCAATTGTCGGTTGATCGTTAGCCCCGCGATGAACACGTAGTCGGTCACTAAGCCAACAGCGAGGCCCGCCAGCCAACCTTCGCCCTCGTGGCACTCAGGCCAACCTCGACTCCGCCGAGCATCATTACTATCCCAACTCCAGAAACTTCGCCAGGTTTAGCCGCTACGGAGATACCTTGTAGGCGGTCTGGCAAAAGCATAATCCACCCGGCCTGATCTATCGGAAAGGCCCACCGTTGAAACGC
>JBBSJE010000269.1:0-8291 GCA_038257535.1 Polyangia bacterium | reverse complement strand
TGCTGGTGTGTTTTTCCGCCGTGTACTTGCAGCACCACTACATCCTAGATGTGTTGCTGGGCGCCGCCTACGCGTGGCTGGGTTGCTGGGCAGAGACGTGGTGGACGCGGCGGCGGCGGCAGCTCACGGGCCGGTCCGCTGCTGTCGACGCCGCCTGAAGGCCCATGCAAAACCGCTTGCGCTGATGAGCAGCAGCAACGCCGCGCCCCGAGGCGAACGCCCGGCCACCGATTCAGGCTGCAAGAAACAGCCGCCGCCAGCGTTGTCATCGCAGGCATCGCCCACGCTGTCATTGTCTCTGTCGCGTTGTCGCGAGTTTGTGAGGGTGGGGCAGTTGTCGCAAAGGTTCACTGTGCCGTCTTGGTCGAAGTCTTCGCAGGCATCCCCTACACCGTTGTCATCGGCGTCTTCTTGCAAGGGATTGTAGTGGTTCGGGCAATTGTCCTCGGTGTTGATGAAGCCATCGGGAAACGGGGTGCCATCGCACTTGGCGTCGTTGTCGCCAAGCGAAGCGGGTTTAACCCAGGCGAAGCGAACAAATTCAATGTCCAAATCGAAGGCGGGCACATTGGAAGGCACGAACAACAAACTTGTGAAGTCTTGTTCGGCGAAGCCGGGCACTTTCGTAAGATCGGCCGAATAGGTGTGCCATTTTCCATCAGGTATCAGGAAACTGTTGGGATCCGAGGGCAAGCGCACCGACACGGTGGGTGAAAGTTGCATGATCGCGGCCGATTGCCGGGACCCATCGGTTGGCAAACGCATGCGTACCGCCAATGAATTGATGGCGCCAGGATGGGCTTGCGCGCCTTTGATGCGCACGGGAAGCTGATTGGCGTGCGGCACAACCTGCAGGCCCCCGGTGTCGCCCGGCGTGGATAACACGCGTGCGAAGGTGGAGATCACAGAGGAGCCGGCCGTTGGCAAAGGGCCAGGAAATTGCACCTGCAGACCACCCACCGGAACAAAGGTTTTCTCATCGTCGATGGGTTGGCCAAATTCCCAGTACGGCGAATCGTCTTCCGTGGCCAACGCGGTGGTGATCATGCGCCCGCGGTAGCTGGTGAGCATGTAGTAGTACGCGTTCCAAGCGCGCCGCCACCGCAACATGTACTGAATTTGCTGTCGCGTGTTCTCAGGGTCGTTGGGCTTGGTGACCACCACCCACAGCTGCTTGTGAAAATGCTTCGCCTGCTCAAATTCCGGATCGCGGACGCCATGAAAACCCAAGATTGACCGTACGGGATCGAAGGTGCGATCGCTGTCGGTAAACACCCTGCCGCCGGGCAGGGCGTCCCGCACGCGAATCGGAACAAGGGGCAATTGGCCAAATCTTTCAGCCACGCCAGAAAACGCAAAGCCGAATGTTTCTTCAAGTTTGGCGGTGAGAAATTCAATGCCTGATCTATCGGTGTGGTCTCGCGACGTGGGGATCGACTGCGCCGGCACCAGGCCCATAAGGTAAAGCTCAAGCGGGGCGAAACGCGACAACGATTGGCCCTGATAAGGAAGAGATGCCAGCCAGAACGCGGACGGGTACGTGGTCTCCCAGGTGCCGTCGCCGTTGTTGCGCCAGCGGTTGCCACCCATCAAGGAGGCCTCGAAGCTAAACAGCGAGTTCCAAACGCGGGCGTTGGTTGTTGTGGCGAAACTTTTGGTCGCGGGAATTTGGGTTAAGCCGCTGCGTTCGGGCAACGGGTTGGGAGTGACGCCGCGGGCTTCCTCGCGCCGAAGGATTCTGTCATCAAGACCCCTATCAACATAAGGACCGTACATCTGGCCCACGGCCGCCGCCAACGCTTGATAGCCGTTGTGGAATCCGGAAAAGCAAATGGCGTTGCTGTCGCACTCGGGATAGCTGAAGGCGTAGCCGTCGACGCCAGCCGGGTCTGGCTCGGGCCATGCCGCCAATCCGGCCGGCGGAGGCAAGCTGGGCTTGATAAACACGCCAAGATTGCTGGTGCTGCCGCCCGCTATGTAACCAATATAAGGACTATCGCCCCGCCTTCGCAGGGTAAGCCCAATTCCATCAACTTCGTTGATTCCGTCGGGGCGGAAAAACCAAGGCCCGATGCCCCCGCGGGTTCCGTCTAGCTTGCGCTCGGCGGGGAAATCAGCGCCAAAGATGGCCCATGTGTCCCACTGGGCCCGCACGCCACTGGCAGCGAGCAAGGCAGCTACCACTGGTACGGCCCGCTCGTAGACCAAGTCGGTGCAGATGGGCCGGGGCTTGCCCGCGATCATGTCAAGCCCGCAGCCGGTGACGATGGGGGCTTGGATGGGCTCCGTTGCGCCGGTGGGGGTGACCTCATACGTGCTGTTGCCGTCGAGGATGAAGATCTCATCCTGAAAGCAATTCACCGTAACGGTTTCGCTGCACAGCAGGGCAGGTGGTATAGCGGCGAAGGCACCGTCCCGCGTGGCGACGAGGGTGGACACAAGAACAACCGGGACCAGCAGCCTTCGTTTCAGCATTCGACACTTCGCCTGGGCCAAAATCCACAGTGGGTTCAAACGCAGCGGCAACCCACAAACGCCTTGCAGGCTACCACAAGCCCTTGGGGTCCTGCGCGCTTTTGACCCCACAGCCCCGCCGGGCGGCAAGGAGGCACATGTGGGTGTTGGCGCAATTCTAAAGAGGAATCATGTGCCTGGGCTGGCTGCAGCTGCGGCGGCTCCCGGCGTGCCAATGTGCGCGGCGGGATCTTCCACGATGCGCCGAAACAGTTTTAAGCTGGCGGCACAATAAAACCCATCGGCCACGCGCTCATCCAAGGTCCACCGGGTTTCCAGCACATCCCGGGTCACGGGTTGTTGTTTGCGGTCGAAGCTGGTCTCGCGCCGGGGTGTGCCCATGACGCCAAAAATGCTCGCCGTGCCCTCTTCATAAAGATGGTGGTAGGTGCGATCCAATCCCACCGATCCCAAATTGGCCACAAACAAACTCGTATAAAGCGGATCGCTTTCGATCATGAACCTGGGCTTCAGATTCAGCCCATCAAGCCATCGCAAAAGCCGCATCACACCGGACAGCAACCAGCCGGGCAGGGCCATCGCCAAAGCCAGCTCTTTGTCCACGGTGGAGGCGCGGTGGCCGCGGCCCTCAATGATGGCGGCGTTCATGCGATCCACAGTGACGGCAAACGCTTCGACCGGGGGGAACTGCAATTTGATGGTGACCATGGGCGCGTCGTCTTTGAAGGCCTTCTTGGCCGCGAATGAAATGAACACACCCTTGCGGCGGTAAAGCCGTGCGCCCGAGACGAAACGGTTGACGTCAGGGCGACGATGCAGCCCCTGTGCGCAGCCCCAGATGAACAAATGAAACAGGCCCGCGGGCAGGCACTTGGGGCGGGCGCGGTTGAACTCGCGCAGCCACACGCGGGCCTGGGTGATGTCGTAGGTGTCCTCGTGATAGATGGCGCTTTCGTTTCGCCCGCGCATCACGTAGGGCAGGATGTTTCGTACGGGCGTCTCGGTTTTGACCAAGTCGCCATCGGGACGGCCAAACAGCGGCATGCGCCAACTCCTTCAGATCCTAGGTGTGTCAGGTTCCCCTGTGGTGCGAAACACGTGATCGAGCCAAGGGCAACTCACGCCGAAGCGCGCCGTGGGCGTTTTGAAATGGTGAATCATATGTTCTCGCCGCAGCCAACGGCCAAACCGGGTGCGCGGCACGTGCGCGTGAATGTACCAATGGGTGGTGTCGTAAATAATGTAGCCGCCAACAAACCCGGCGAAGTAAGGGTACATCTGCAGGGGCCCCAGAACGAAACGGAACAAACCAAAAAACAGAACGCAAAGCAAGATGCTGGCGCCAGGCGGAAACACCAATCGTGAAAGGTCCCAGGGGTAGTCGTGGTGAACACCATGGATGAGGAAATACAAACGCCGGGTTTGGGGACCCCGAATTTTCAGGTGGAATATCCCTCGGTGCATCCAATATTCGGCGACTGTCCAGCCCAAGTAGCCAATCAGCGTGGCGCCCGCGGTTTGTGCCGGTGAAAAACCGCCTTTCGCCACGGAAAGCCATAGCGAAACCAACACCACCGGCACGAACAAGATGAGAGGCGTTGCGGGATGCACCCGCGAGAGCTTTTCGAGCCAATTGTTGGAGAACATGCGGGTGGTGCCCTGATGCACTTTAGGCAGGGGCTTTCCCGTTGGGTTTTGAACATCCTCCCGAAGCGGCGCACCATCGCTGAGCGCCGTGCCTTTGGACGCTTCAACGTTCATGGCGCGGGTGGTGGCGCTGGGTCACCTTGCACAGAGGGTTTGGCTGCCGAGGGTTTAAGCTTGAACAGCTCTTCGGCCAAAATGTCCGCGGTGCTGCGAAGCTGCTCTTCCGTGTGCGTGACTGAAACAAAGAAACGCAAGCGCGCCTGATTCTCCTCCACCGCAGGGTAGAGAATGGGTTGCACATTAATACCCCGGGCCAACAGCGCTTGCGACAGCTGCAAGCAAATGTAGGAATTGCCCACCACGCAGGGGATCACGGCCGAGCCTTCTGAGGGTCCGGTGTCGATGCCGCGTTCACGACAAAGCCGCAAAAACAGCTTTGACTTTTCGCGCAGCCCCACGGGCAGTTCGGGATGCCGCTGCATCAGCCCGATCGCAGCCAAAGCGGCGGCCGCATTGGCGGGGGAAATGCCAACGCTATAAACAAAGCCTGGCACCGTGTAGCGAAGGTATTGCACCAGCGCTTTTGAGCCGGCGATGTAACCGCCGCAGCTGGCAAACGACTTCGACAGTGTGCCCATCCACAGATCAACGTCGTGGCGATTTACGTCGAAGTGCTCGCCCACACCGCGGCCGCTGGCGCCCAAAACACCGATGGAATGCGCTTCATCAACCAGCAACAACGCGCCATACTTGCGTTTGATCTCAAGCACCTTGTCGAGCGGCGCAATGTCGCCATCCATGCTGTACACGCCTTCGATGGCGATCAACACGCGACGCACACCAGAGCGGCTTTCGCGCAAGATGCGTTCAAGCGCCGCGGTGTCGTTGTGGGGGAAGGGACGGCGGCGGGCGCCGGAAAGTTTGGCGCCGCCCACAATGCTGTCATGGGCAAGGCTGTCATGCACAACCAGATCGTCGGGGCCCAACAAGTGCCCCAAAACGGAAACGTTTGTGGCGTGGCCGCCCACCATGACGATGGCGTCTTCCACGCCGATCACCTGCGCCAACGCCGCTTCAAGCTCGTTGTGCAAAGGCCGCTCGCCCGAAGCGATGCGGCTGGCAGACACCGACGAACCATAGCGATCCAAGGCCGCCTTTGCCGCCGCAGTGACTTCGGGGTGCCCTGAAAAGCCGAGGTAGTTGTAGGACGAAAAGTTCATCAAGGTTTGGCCGCCGATGGTGGCCGTGGCGGCGTTGATGCCTTCGTGAGATCGGAAGTAGGGAATGGCGATATTCATGGCTTTGGCCATCGCCATGCGCTGCTGCAGATCCTTGACCTCTGGGAACTCGTCGATGCGGAAGTGTGCAGAAGGCACATCAACGGCAGAAGGCGAAACACCGAGGTGGCCGTTGTGGTGCCCGTTGCCGTTGGCGTGGCCGTTGCCCGACGCCACAGGCGCCGATGCGGGTCGTTTGCCCGCAGCCTGGTGCGGGAGCGGCTCGGCCTCGAAGCCGCGTAGGCAAAACACCAGCGCACCTTGGGCGTCCAACACATCGGCGTCGCCTTTCAAGCGCCCCTGCGACTCCACTTGGGTGTGCGCGCGAACCGTGAGCGTTTCGCCACTCACAGGCATGCGGTGGATGAACAGGTTCGCCAACGTCAATGGCAAACCGCCGCGGCCATGCCGTTCGGTAGACCAGTGGCCAAACAGCTGCAACACCCCATCGAGTGCCGCCACCAGCGGCGAGCCGCCTTCGACGGCCAGCGCGGCCACATTGCCAGCAATGCCATTGTCAGCCAGCCCCGCAACGCTGGTGATGGCGCGCAAGCTGGGGCCGTGAAAGGTGGCTTCAGAATAAAACTGAGCCAGCGACAACTGAGGCGGGCTCAGCTTGATGAGGGATGACAATTGTGCAGGTGGCGCTGATGAGGCTTGTAGATGCGCTCTGAAGCCCACGCGCGCCCGGCCGTCCACACGCACCAAGGCCAGGCGGGCTTCGCCATCGATCGACAATCGCAGCGTGGCGTGTGCTTTGTCTAGCACCACGCCATCCACCACAGTGATGCCCGCTAACGAAAGCGGCCCCACGTGTCCCGCGGCGCGGGCCGCCTCCAGCATCCAATCCACCGCCCCAGCCAGCGGCAGCACTGGCCGGGTGGCGACGATGTGATCCGCAAGGTAGCCAGGGTTATCAACGCTCACGCTGCGGTGCCAGGCGAATCCCTGTGAGGGCGCCGCGGCGCCTGCGGCAACCACAAACTCGCCGCTGGGCCCCTGCGCACCCAAAGCGCCAAGCAGCAGCGGCAGTCCGTCTTCGTCGGTGGCGAAGCGCACTCGCGCGGCCAGCGCCTTGCGCGCCGCTTGTGGCAGTTGTTCCAGCAAACCACCGCCTTCCCAAGGCGGCAGATCCAACACGCTGGTGCGCACCTGGGGGCGCTGTTGGTGAAAGCTTTGCAGCAACGGCGCCAGAGCGGAATTTGCGGCGGCGTAATCGGTCTGCGAAGCGTTTCCGAACCTTCCCGCCAATGAACCCAGCGCCAAAAATGCCTGCAGCGGGGCGTGCGCGCAGGCATTCCACAGATTTGCTGCACCTTGCAGTTTGGTGGCCAGAACAGCGGCCGCGGCATCAAGATTCTTGGCGGCCACTGGGGCGTCGGCGGACACACCCGCCGCATGCACAACCAGCGTGATCGGGCCCAAAGCTTGGGTCACTTCTTCTACCGCGGCGATTACCGCATCGGCGTTGCGAACGTCGCAGGCGACGTAGTGCACGCGCGCGTTTTGTGCCCGTAGCTCGGCCAGCAAGGCTTTGACGCTGTCGTCATCGGCTGATCGGCGCCCCAGCAACGCCACGTGGGCGCTGGCGCTTGCAACCAAGGCGCGCGCGAGCTTGGCGCCCAATCCTTGCGCGCCGCCGCTAATTAACACAACGCCGCCGGCAGCGGGCTGCGCTGGCGGTGTGGGCGCTGCATGGGTGACGGCGACTTGGCGAACCAAGACGCGGTCTGCAAGCGCGAAGCGCACTTCACTGCAGGAGCTTCCGTGCACCACCTCGTTTGCCAACGCGGTGACAAGCCCCGTGAGGTTTGCTGGGCTCAACGCCTGGTGGTCAACGGCCAAGCAGGCAATGGTTGTGTGTTCCCATTCATGGTCCAGCGACTTGGCGAAGCCATCAAGGCCTGCAGTGGCCAGGCGCGCGCGCACAAACCGCCAGGAAGCCGGGCGGCCCGCATCCAATTTTTGAGCGTCGCCCAGCGCATGCAACACCGGCGAAACAAGATCGTCTTCTTGCGCGGCGGCAAGCGGTCGCAGATCCACCAAGTGCGCGCCTTGGCATAGGCCGTGCTCTGGCAGTGAGTGCGCAAGTTGGGCGGCACGTCCGAGGTCAATCAATCGTTGCACCAAAAGCGTCCCCAGGTCTGAGGGCACTGAGGCGGTGTCGATGACAAAAACCGGGGCGTCATCCACGGGATGGGGATGGTCGCCAGCTGTAGGCAAAGGCGCCGCTTGCCAATCTACGGCGTGACATTCGAGCGGCCGGGTTTGATCAGGGGCGCTGGTCTGATCTTTTATGGCCAGCGCCTGCACAACTTCGCGGGCCAGCTGCTCTATCGTGGTGTCGCCAGCGAACGCTGAGCGCGGCAGCTCAAGCCCCACGAAGGTTTCCGCAAGCGCCGTGCTCAGTTCCACCACCATCAACGAATCGAAGCCCAAATCGGCCGCCAAGCGGGTTTGGCCATTGAGGCGGCTGGCGGGGCTGGCGGTGATGCGGGCGGCGGCGGCGATCACGGCCGCTTGCGCTTGATCTAGAGATAGGGCGCTGGATGTTTGGTGGTCAACGGTCGCAACGGCGGGGGCTGAGGGAAACTTTTCCACGCGGGGCTCAAGCGCGGGGATTGCCGCCACGCTCGTCTGGCCTTCCGAACGCAACAGCAATTCGTTTTGCTGACGGATGATCGCGGCGTGCGTCTCGAGCACCGCCATTTGCTGGCGGAACAAAGCCCCAAGCTCCGTGGGCGCGGTCCCCACGTGGCCTGCCGCCGGCAGTGCGTCTGTATCAAGTAAGTTAGGTTTCGACATGCGCAGTTCCAAGGGCTCAGCGGCGCCCACCCCCAAACGGGGATGAGTCTCATCCTTTTTCACCGGCCACAAGTGCCTTGTCTCTAG
>JBBSJE010000268.1:0-8373 GCA_038257535.1 Polyangia bacterium | reverse complement strand
CAAGCCCGACAAAAGAGCACAGAGTAGACCGCCACCACCGCGGTCCGCGTGCTCATCCGTTTCGTGGGCCTCTGTCAACATGCCCACAAGGATGGCTCATCGCCCGAATTCCGCCCTCATGCACCCTGTAAGGGGTTTACGTACCTAACGTTAGCACCGCCTTAGCGGAGTCTTCGGTAAGAGCTTTCTACCGCACGCCGGGTGTCTTCATGCTGCGGAATTCTGATGGGCGTCGAGCCACTGTTGACGAAATGGTGGGCGATTGGCGCGCCGTTCGAGCGGAGGGTGCTGTCGTGGTAGCCAGTCGAACCGCAGCCTCTCACTATCGCCCCTTCACCCGGCTCTCAATGCCCGACCGTGTGATCAATACCCTGGTCAGGGCTCGGGTTGTAAGCTTCCTTGATCAGCTGTACGAGCGCCGCCCATTCATGCTGTCTTACCCGGTGTCATGTGCGATGGCACTCGTGGATGTCCGCTACAATCCAGCCGGCGTGGCTCTCTATGGAAATGCAAACGGCATCCCCGCAATGTGGAACGCCTTCGATCCCACTTCCCCAGATTTTAACCCGGTTAGGGCCGTTGGGCTTTTCGAGCAAATATGGATAGGAAGGGGCGGCGACCGATATCAAGTTCGACACTATCAGCGCCTGCGATGGCTTTGGGAGGGCGTGTCCATTCCCGGTACAAATCTCCGCAGTGCCACCGCATAAGATGGCCGCGGCATCGCCAGCGTCGACCACAATGCTGATCGGCAGCCACCTGGCGCATCCCCAATCTCAACACAAAATGCCGCCGGCGGCCAATTGTGAAAAAAAGGTGCGCACGGGCAGTACGAGGCCCCATGGCTTTTTCAGAATGTCTTTACCCAGGTACACGCCGTAGCAGGCCGTAGGCTTGGACCCGCTTAAGGCAACAAAGCCACCATCGAATTCGGGACGCCACCGTGAAGAGGCTTTCACCTCAATGGCAACAAGCTTTGCGCCCCGCTGCCACACAAAATCCACTTCAACGCCATCGGCCGTGCGCCAATAGCAAAGCTTTCCCCCTAAATCCTGATACGCCTGGGCGGCGTTGAGTTCGTGGTGCACCATCGTTTCGAGCAAATGGCCGCGCTCCTGATCCCCAATGGGATCTCGCAAGCGACCTTGTATGGCCCTTAAAACACCGCAGTCAAAGAAGTAGAATTTGGGATGCCCCGTTTCCTTTACACGTAGGCGGGGGGTCCAGGCCTCGAGCTTTCTTACGATAAGCGTGTCTTGAAGAATCTCGAAAAAGGACGTTACGGTGGCGCGTGCAACGCCCGCGTCGCGCGAGAGGCTAGACAGATTGGTAGTCTGAGCGTTTGCCAGCGCCGCTATTTCTAAAAAGCGACCAAAGGCATCAACGTTTCGAGTTAACGCTTCCTCTTTTATTTCTTCCCGCAGGTAGGTTCCTGCGTACGCTTCAAGCGTTCCAATTCTAGTTTCCTTGTCGCCCACCACAACCGGCAAAGTGCCAAACTGCAGAGCGTCCTCCAAGCTCAGCTTGGAGCCATACTCGGCCTGTGTTAGTGGGAATAGATTCAGCACCAAGGCCCGGCCAGCCAGCAGATTCGCCTGACCACGTTTGAGTTTACGTGCGCTCGACCCAGTAAGAGCAAAGCGATAGCCATGATCTTCAATAAGCCCATGAACCTCGTTTAAGAGGGCGGGCACGCGCTGAACCTCATCAATCACGACCCAGCGCTTCTTGTTCTGGCTTAAGACGTGTTCTCTTAGCAATTCGGGCCGCTTCAGAAAATCGAAGTAAACCTCGTTGCGCAGCAGATCGAAAACAACACCGTCGCCAATCTGTGCCTTGAGCCAAGTGCTTTTGCCGGTGGCCCGGGGACCAAATAGCAAGAAGCTTTTTTTTGGAAGACTCAGCTGGCGTGCAAACATCGCCGTAAATATTACGGCATTTTTTACGACATGTGTTGCAGATTCCTCCTGGCGCGACGCGTAGCGTTGGCCCTTCGGTTGCTACGTACATCGTAAAAATTCCGGCAGATTTTACGGGTAGTATGTCAATTCAAGCCAACGCACGTTGCGCCACTTTCCATTGTGAAGCACACCACCCGTGCTCGGGGCAGAGGTATAGTGAGTCCCACCATGGTCACGAAACGGCTGTCGCTGTGCCTACTCATCTTGTGGGGATGCCGAACCACTCCGTCGCAACCCACCGAAGCCGACGACGCTGATGTGGGCGTAGAACAAGCTGGCCGTGGTGGCAACGGCGGCAGCCCCGTGCAGCCAGTGAATCCCAACGCGCACTTCTTTCCCCCCGGCGCGCCCTGGAACCAGGACGTCTCTGCTGCGCCCAAAGATCCCAACAGCGCCAAAATCATTGCCTGGCTTGATGCTCAGGGCTTTGGCTTAGGGCGCATGCAAATTGATTTCAGCATGGACGTGCTCAAAGCCAACGCGCAAACCCCACGCCGCAGCTTCGTGGAAACTGGCGATTTTTTCAAACCTGATTGCGATCACGTTGAAGTTCCCATTCCCGAGGGCGGCAATCTTGAAGGCGAAAGTGGCTACGCTTGTGCCAACGATGGCGATTGTCATCTGTTGGTGTGGGAGCAAGATGCCAACAAGCTTTACGAGATGTGGCGCACTGACATTCGCGGCAGCGCGTTTCGTGGTGGTTGCCTGGCCGTGTGGGATCTCAAGCGCGTGTATCCTCCCGAAGGTCGCGGCGACCAGTGCACCAGCGCCGACGCCGCTGGATACCCCATCGCGCCGCTGCTGTTCAACGCCGATGAAGTGGCCTCCGGCGACATTGCCCATGCCATTCGCTTCATCTTGCCGAACGCGCGCATGCGCAAAGGCGAGTACGTGCGCCCCGCCACGCACGGCACGCGCGCAACCACCGGACCCGCCGAAGCGCCTCCTTATGGCGTGCGGCTGCGCTTGAAAGCCGACTTTGATATGGACGCGCTGCCCAACGAGGG
The DNA here is from genome assembly GCA_038257535.1 of Polyangia bacterium. Lineage (GTDB taxonomy): Bacteria > Myxococcota_A > Polyangia > Fen-1088 > Fen-1088 > JAGTJU01. The sequence continues at coordinate 5,405 of JBBSJE010000268.1, read as the reverse complement.
CGCGCGTGTGGTGGCGCGGGCGCTGCAAAAATACGGAATGCTTTTGGCTGACGGAGGCAACATCACCCTCACAGCCCAAAGCGACCGGCGCACGAAGGCCAAGTGGGATGGGCTCCTGGCCCCCCGCGACCTTCAGGCTATAAGGCCGCGAGATTTCGAGGTGGTGCAGATGGGGCCAGCTACTCCCCTGACCCTGCAATGCAAGCGCACCAGTCTTTAGTTGCATAGCAGTGTCTTCTATAGTAGACGCTGGCATGCGCGGTTTCGAGAGGTCATTGTCGTGGCCCCAGTTCATGGGGCTTGCAGCCGCGTTGTTCATCTGCGCTGGGCCTGCATCTGGGCAAGCCGCAGAGGCTCCCGACGGCCAAGCACAGCCCCCAGCGAATCATTACGTCGAGCCACGCAGCTATGGAACCCGCCGTGATACCGACCCGCCCCGCTATGTGCGTACGTTGAGCGAATCGGGCGTACCATCGTTATCAAACCTTTATTGGCTGGATCTAGGTTTGGATCAACGCACGCGGCTCGAATACCGCCACAACGATTTTCGTCGTGCCACCAACGAAGATGATGTGCCGGTGTTGTTGCGGGTGCGGGCGTACCTTGCGGTGAAGGAGGTTTTGGACCCGTTTCGTTTCACCCTGGAGCTTGAAGATGCTCGTCGCTATGGCAGCCAGTTTGCGCGCGATGATAGAGACGTGAATGAATGGGAACCCATTCAGGCCTTTGCCGAGCTGCACTTCAAACAGGCACTAGGCCCGCAAAGCCCCGTGCGGCTGCGCGCCGGCCGCATGGCATTCGAGGTTCTTGATCGCAGGTTCATCGCGCGCAACGAATGGCGCAACACCACCAACACCTTTCAGGGCTTCCGCGGCACCGCTGGCAGCGAAATGGATGCTTGGCAATTGGATCTGATGGCGCTTCAGCCCTTGCTGCGCAAGCTTACGAGCCTTGATGAACGCAACAAGGAACAATGGTTCTTTGCCGCAATCGCGTCTTTGCGCCCCTGGTCGCGGTTCATCACTTTGCAACCCTATGTGTTTTGGCTCAGGCAAGATGGCCGCGTGTCAAACGTAGAGCGAAGCATCCAAGCCTACGCTCTGCGCGGCTACGGAATCTTAGGCCACAGCGGTTTCGACTACGATTTCAATGTTGTATTGCAACGGGGGCAAGATGATGGCCTGTTGCATCGCGCGTGGGGCTTGGCCAGTGAGTTGGGTTATACGTTTGAAACCGGTTGGAACCCGCGGCTGAGCGGATTTTTGGGTTATGCCAGTGGCGACAAGGATCCCAACGACAACTTAAACCAGCGCTTCGAGCGCTTCTTCGGTTTCGCACGGCCGTGGTCGAACAATGACTACTTTCAGTGGGAAAACATCGTGGCGCCGAAACTGCGGCTTGAGGCCACGCCCAGCAAACGACTGCGCTTCGATGCGGGTTACAGCGGCTACTTTTTGGCCAGCGCCACGGATCGTTGGAACAACGCAGGCCTGCGCGACGCCACTGGCGAAAGCGGAACTTTTGTGGGGAATGAACTGGACGTTCGCCTACGCGGCAAGCTGATGCCTCATGTGGACCTCACGTTCGGCTACGCGTTTTTCTCTCCCGGCGAATTTACGCGCGCCACCAGTCGTCGGGAAGCTTCGCACTTTGCGTACCTTGAAGCCTCCGTCTCGCTGTTTGATTGAACTTACCCTTTCGGGGAATCGCGAAAGCCCTGGGCAATTGGGAAGCGACGTCCCGTGCCAAACGCCTTGGCGCTGACCTTGAGCCCAGGCGGCATTTGCCAGCGTTTGTATTCCGCCAAACGCACAAGGCGCAAGATGTCGCCCACCAGCTTCGGCGCAAAGCCCGCTTGCACAAGCGCATCTGCGTCCATGTCTTCTTCCAGGTGCATGCGAAGCAGAGGATCCAAAACCGCATAAGGCGGCAGCGAATCCTCGTCCTTTTGATCAGGCCGCAGTTCCGCGGAGGGTGGCTTTTCGATGGTGGATGGCGGAATGATGGGGCCGTTGCGATTGATGTGCTTGGCTAGTTCGTAAACGCTTAGTTTAAACACATCACTTATCACCGCCAGGCCGCCGCACATATCTCCGTAAAGCGTGCAGTAGCCCACCGCCACCTCACTCTTGTTGCCTGTGGTTAGCAGCAGATGCCCAAATTTGTTTGAAAGCGCCATCAACAGATTGCCTCGAATGCGCGCTTGCAGATTTTCTTCCGTCACATCGGGGGCACGACCCTCAAAGTGGGGCGCCAACGTGCCCAAAAACGCGGCGAACGGTGCCTCGATCGGAATCTCGGAAAACTGCAGGCCAAGGTTGGCAGCCAAAGCGCTTGCATCGTCGCGCGCACCCGTGGACGAATACCGCGACGGCAGCGCCACCGCGAACACGTTTTCGGGTCCCAGGGCCTCAGCTGCGATGCAGGCCACCACGGCAGAATCAATGCCACCTGAAAGCCCCAACAAGGCGGTGCGGAAGCCACATCGCCGGGCATAGTCGCGCGTGCCCAACACCAAGGCGTTGTAAAGCGAAGCCACTTCGTTGCCACGCGCACGCAATTGTCCATCGGCCACATCGCCTGCCTCGGTGACGACGGCCGTGATCAAATCGGTCGCATGCTCTTCCGCCCGCGCCAACACCTGCCCCTGTGCATTTAGTACCAGTGAAGCGCCATCAAAAATCACGTCGTCGTGGCCGCCCACTTGATTCACAAACACCAAAGGGCGCTGCAGGCGCCGGGCGCTGTTGGCCAGCATGTCCACCCGCTGCTGGCGCTTTTGCACCCCGAAGGGGGATGCGCTCAAGTTGATCAAAATGTCGGCGCCCGCCGCCACCAGCTCTTCCAACGGATCGATGGGATACCGGCGTTGCTGCCAAAACGCAGAATCGTTCCACGCATCTTCGCAAATGCTTATGCCCAAACGTCGGCCGCGAAATGGCACCACCATGGGCGTGTTGCCGGGCTGAAAGTATCGGTCTTCGTCAAACACGTCGTAGGTGGGCAAAAGACGCTTGCGCCCCACCGCCTCAACGCGGCCCTCGGACAGGAATGCGGCGCTGTTGGCCAGGGGCCGGCCCCAAGGGGCATCGGGCAACCGTTCCACAATGCCCACGATCACGGCGGTGCGGCCCACCTTCGCGGCCAGATCGGCCAGCGCACGATCGCAGGCATCGATGAACGCTGGTCGGCCCAGCAGATCGCGTGGCGGGTACCCGCACAAGGCCAGCTCAGGCAGCACCAACACATCGGCTTGCGCCTGCTCCGCTTGCCGAAGAGCGGTTTCGATAAGCTGTCCGTTGCCGGCAAAATCGCCCAGCGTCGGGTTAATTTGCCCCAGCGCGAATTTCACGCCTAGCCATCTAGCACGAATTTCTCCGGTGTTCGTGCGTGAGGCCAGGCGTTCAGCCCGTCGGCCGACGCGCGCGATCTCAATCGGGCGCGTAAGCGACCTGTGGCCTCAGAGAGAACAGACGCGGCTGCGTTGGCACTTGTCCAGGGCGCTGAAAAAATCGAGCGCGTTGCCACATTGAGCTAGGTCGATTTCGGTCAGACAAGCGGAAACGGCTGCCGGATCGATGCGTTTATCGCAGCTTGCCGTCGGCCAGGTGTCTTCCCAATACGCTCGTTGTTTGACCTCGCATTCATCGCGGGTCTTGAACATTCCAGAAGGTCCCACCTCGTTGCAACGGGTGAAGTAGGCGCACGACGCTTGGGTGGCTTCGTCCCGTGCGTCCATGCGTTCGTCACCACCGCAGGAGATGACAGCCACAAGAAACGCGGCGTAAGCCAACGCACCGCAACGTGACGCAAACTGGGGCATAGAGGGAAGCGGAGAGTTTTTGAACATGGGCACCTTAAACAGCAAACACGAGGCCAAACCCCGGTGGCCGCAATCGGGCGGTGGAAGCCCACGTTGGTGGGATCAAGCGGATCCCTCCAACGGTTCTTTTGGGATCCACGCGATCCCAGGTCTGCCTTTAGCGTGCGGGTTTAACAAACCGCAGGGTGAAGCGATCGCTTTCGCCAATCGCCGTGTACTTTTCGCGGTCCTGATCGCCCAGGGCGTAACTGGGGGGCAAGGTCCAGACGCCCTTGGGGTGATCCTTGGTGTCCTTTGGATTGGCGTTGATCTCGGCCTTTTCGGCCAGCTCGAATCCGGCGCGCTTGACCAGCTCAATGGCCATTGATTCCGGCATGTACCCGCCGTCAAGCGGTGTGCCTTCTTTACCTCGATGACCCTCGATCCCCAGCGTGCCGCCGGGCTTGAGCACGGCGAAGATCTCGCTCAGAATCTTGTCGGCGGTGCCCCCTTGCACCCATCCGTGCAGGCTGCGAAACACCAGCACCATATCCACCGTGCCGGGCGCACCCAACTTCACGTCTTTGCTGTCGATGATCACTTTGCCCAAATTGTCGAACACCGCGGGGTGCGTGGCGACGAGGGCGTCTAATTCTTTTGCGCGTTTGACTTGATAATCTTCGGGGTCGCCATTGGGATCGGCGCTGGTGACCAGCAGCTTGCCGTTGTCGCGCAACACGGGCGCCAAAACTTCGGTGTACCAACCGGGGCCGGGAAACATTTCCAGCACCGTGTGATTGTCTTGCAAGCCAAAGAACGCCAGCGTGGTCAACGGATGGCGGTACTTGTCGCGCGCCTTGTTCTCGGCAGATCGGTGGGGCGCCGCCAAGGCCGTTTTCAGCTTTTCGTTGGCAGCTTGGGCGGGCGAGGGTGTGTCCAGCAGCCGTTGCTCCTCTTTGGTGGGCGCCGTGGCACAGGCTACGGCCAGCAAGGCCGCAATCGACAAAGGAAGCGGATGGGAAAAACCGGGGCGATTCGGTTGCGTATTCGTTTGCGTTTTCATGGCCGGCACTATACCCGCCTGAGCCACCGTCTAAAACGCCTATTCGGGCTCGATGCGGGCCACCACCACCGTGGTGTTGTCGATGCCGCCATTTTTGTTGGCTGCGGCGATAAGGTCGTCACACAGCCTATCCAAGTCTGGCACACCAGCGACAAGTTCGGCCAAATCGGTGTCGCCCACCATGCCCGAAAGCCCGTCGGAACACAGCAGATACACATCGCCCAGCCGAGGTTGTTCAACCAGGATGTCAACCTGCACCGTGCTTTTCATCCCCAAGGCGCGCACGATCACGTTCTTGTGAGGGAACGCGGCAATTTCCTCGGCCGTGAGGTGCTTCATTTTGATGTAGTCGTTGAGCAGGCTGTGATCTTCGGTGAGCTGATCAAACAGACCTTCGCGCAAACGATAAACGCGGCTGTCGCCCACGTGCCCTATCACCAATGCGTCGTCGACGAAGCAACACGACACCACCGTGGTTCCCATGCCCCGGCATTTGGGGTTGTTGGTGGATTCTTCGTGAATGCGGAGGTTGGCCAGCTT
>JBBSJE010000267.1:0-8413 GCA_038257535.1 Polyangia bacterium | reverse complement strand
CACGGCTTGCGCCAGCTCGATCATGGTGGATTCGTGCGGGTTGCCCAGGTTCACGGGATCCACACCGTGTTCGCTGGCCATCAGCCGCAAGAAGCCTTCCACCAAATCGGACACGAAGCAAAACGATCGCGTTTGCATGCCTTCGCCGTAAATGGTGATGGGCTCGTTGCGCAGCGCTTGCACGATGAAATTGGAAACCACGCGGCCATCGGCTTGGTGCAACCGTGGTCCGTAGGTGTTGAAGATGCGCGCGATGCGCACCTGCGTGCCGTACTGGCTGGCGTAGGACACCGCCAAGGCTTCGGCGCATCGTTTGCCTTCGTCGTAACAGGCGCGCGGGCCAATGGGGTTTACGTTGCCCCAATAATCTTCGGTTTGCGGGTGAACCGCCGGATCTCCGTAAACTTCCGATGTCGACGAAATCATCATGCGCGCGCCGGACTCGTGCGCCACATCCAGCATGTTCAGCGTGCCTTCCACCGAGGTCCGGATGGTTCGCACGGGGTTGCGTTGGTAGTGCACCGGCGATGCGGGGCAGGCCAGGTGATAGATCTGATCCACTTCCATGGTGAGGTGGTGCTGAACATCGTGGCGGTACAACTCAAAGTGCGGGTGGGCCAGCAAAGTGGACACGTTTTCGCGCGTGCCGGTAAAGAAGTTGTCCAAGCACACAACCTCATGCCCCTGCGCGATCAAGCGCTCGCAAAGGTGAGACCCCAAAAAACCAGCGCCGCCGGTAACTAGTATCCGAAGTGTAGACATGCGGGCGGCATCATAGCCACCAAATGGCTGAGCGGAAACAGCAATCTCGCCCCTTTTGGGGCACCCACCATTTCCAGCCCTTGTCTCCAGCCCAATACCAACCCTTCTTTGGCCCCTTCGCCCACGGTATAACTCCCTCCCATGCCGCCCACCATCCACCCCCAAACCCCCGAGCACGCTTTCGACAGCGGCGCAGTTACGTTGTTGGGCGCCGTTAATGCTGTGACGGGCGCAATGACCCGCGTGCGTTTGGGAGGCCACACCGTTTTGGTTGATTGTGGCATCGCTCAAGGAGACGAAGCGCGGCGCTGGCGCATGCCCGAGGAAGCGTTTGATGTAGACGCTGTGATCTTGACCCACGGCCACAACGATCACGTTGGTTCGTTGCCAGTGTTGCTGAACGGTGGATTCAGTGGGGCCATTTACGGCACACGCTCCACCTTGGATTTGGCGATGCTGGTGTTGCAAGACGGGTTGCGCTTGCAGGGCGCTTCCGATCGCGAAGTTTTGGCGTTTGAAAGTCGGTTTCGCAAACTGTGGCGCCCCATTGCGTACACGCCTTCGGCCACTGGGCCGGGCGAAACGCTTACATCTGATCTGCGGTTTCGCTTGCATGAAGCCGGTCACATTTTGGGGTCATCCAGCGTGGAGCTTTTCACCTCTCACAACCGCGTGATTGTGTCAGGAGATCTCGGACGGCCCAATGCGCCTCTGCTTGCCGATCCCAACACCACGTGGGCGCCAGGTCCACAAGTGGATGTGGCGGTGCTGGAAACAACCTACGGCGATCGCAACCATCACCAAGGCCACGACGACATTGAACGCAGCCTGGAGCGGGTGATCAAGCGCGCCGTGGCCGATGGCGGTCACATTTTGGTGCCTGCGTTTGCGATTGGCCGCACACAAGTTTTAATCTATCACCTCAACACGCTGATCGAAACGGGGCGCATCAAAGATCTTATGGTCGCGGTGGATTCGCCGCTAGGTTTGCGGGTCACAGAGCTTCATCATCAGGCGCGGCATCTGTTTGACAAAGACGCTTTGACGAAATTGGCAGCCGGCGACGATCCACTTAACTTCGATCAGCTTTACGCTGTTCACAAGTACCAGCATTCGGTTCGTCTGCGCGATGTGAAGGATCCCATGTTGGTCATCGCCGGCAGCGGCATGTGCACGGGCGGCCGCATCGTGGGGCATTTGCAAGAGCTTTTGCCTAGGCCCGAAACCTGCGTGCTGTTCATCGGCTACCAAGCCAGCGGCACCCCGGGGCGCACGATTCAAAGCGCGCGCCGCGGTGATGTGGTTCGCATAGGTGGTGAAGACGTGCGCGTGCAAGCCACCATAGAAACCATCTCGGGGCTTTCGGCCCACGCCGATCGCGACGAATTGCTCACATGGTGCCGCGCCTTGCCCAACCCCAAGCGCATCGCGCTTCACCACGGCGAGCCCGAAGCACAGCAGGCGTTCGCGCACTGGGCGGCGCCGCTTTTGGGGGGGTCGGTCTAAATCTCGAACCCAGTCCGGCCGAGCCGCTTTACCCTATGGCAACTTTGCGATTCAGCCACAAACGCCGCGCGAGATGCTAACTTTGGCCGTCAGCGATGGCTTGCAAATTGTTCAAACTGCTTGTGGTGTTGACATGCTGTCATGCGGTTTCGTGTGCCTCCACACCACGGCCGCAGCCGGCCCTGTTTGTTCCACCCCAACCCGATGGCACTTGGCAATTGGTGGGCTTGTCGCCCGGCGACCCTGATGGGGTGGAAGCGGAGCGACCTTACGAGCGCGGACGCGCTGTGAAAATGCAGGCCTGTGCCGAGCCATCCGGGCAAGTTTCGAGAGTCAGCCACATTGATGGTGGCGAGCCTTCGTCGCAAGCAAGCGCGTTGGCTTACGCGCGCGAGCTAAGGTTTGATCCGCAGCCCCAGCCCTTTTGCAAAACTGTGGTGGTCACGTTGGCGTGGCACGCGAAGAATGAGGATCCTCCGGTTCTCGTTCGCAAAACGCCGATACAAGTGTCGGCGTACGTGGGAATGAAACGTTGCCTTGACTGCGAAATGCCCCGGACGGCCACCCAACAAACCGACCCCGCGCCGTTTTGGTTGCTGCAGGTGTGCGCGGACGAAGATGGCGCAGTAAGAACGCCGCCCGAAGTGCTTCAAGCGGGCGAAAATCCGGCCACGCTCAAAACCTTCCGCGCAGCGGTGCAAGGGTGGAAGTTTGAGCCACTTGCGTGGTGGGGCGTGGTGATGCCCTATTGTTTTCCGCTCAAGGTGCAGGGCTAGGTAGTGCGAGATTTTGTGCGCTACTCGTAGTGGCCACTGATTGGAAGGCCTGGGCAGGGTAAACGGCAATCAACATCGGCACGCAAGATCGGCAGAGAGCCATATGTAATCGTCATAAGCCCTAATAATCATTAGGTTTTTTGAATACCAACGATCGGTAATATATGCCAATATGATCGGCGAGCAATGCCCGCCACGGAGTCACCAACGCGGATAGAGCCCTGCCTTCTGGCCCATTGGCCTAAGCAAGTGGGCGAGCTTGCCGTTGAGCTTACGGCCGCCAGCGCCGCTTTGGGTAACCGGCTTTCGCCCCGCACCGCCGCAAGTCTGCGGGAGCTTGTGTCCATCATGAACTGCTACTACAGCAATCTCATTGAGGGGCACGACACCTTGCCAGCCGACATCGAGCGCGCGGTTGCGGGCCGCCTTGATGAAGGAGGCGCTCGCTATCTGCAGCTTGAAGCGCGCGCGCACATAAGACTGCAGTCCGAAATTGATAGGCGCTTTGCACAAGGGCTTTTGCAAGAGCCAGCCTCCAGAGCGTTTGTGCAGTGGCTGCATCAAAGCTTCTTCAACGAAGCGTCTACGCGGATGCTAACGATTCAAAACCCTGCGGGGGAAGCGCTGGTGATGCAGCCTGGGCAGTTCCGCACGCTGCCTACTCACGACGTGGTGGTAGGGCGTCACATTCCTCCCTCCAGCGCTGTGGTCGAGCGCTTCATGGCGCACTTCGAGGAGCGCTACGTGTATGCGCGAATGAGCCAGGGCGAGCGCATCGTCAACATGGCGGCCGCGCACCATCGTCTCAATTACATTCATCCGTTTCTTGATGGCAACGGTCGCGTGAGCCGGCTCATGTCCCACGCTATGGGCCTGCTTGCGAACATTGGTGCGCATGGCCTGTGGTCAATATCGCGGGGGCTGGCTCGGGGCCTGAATGCGCGCAGCGAATACAAGCCATGCTGAATTTGGCAGATAGCCCGCGCCTTCACGACAACGACGGTCGGAGAAACCTGTCCACGCGATGTTTGGAAGAGTTTACGGTGTGGTTCCTGCGGGTGGCGTTAGATCAGGTCCACTTCATGACGTCGCTGTTCGAACTCGAAACCCTTGCTGAGCGGCTAGAAAAGTATGTGGTTGAATCCTTAAGCCTCGACGCCAGTGCGTGGGCCATTGTTGATCAAGTGCTGCTGCGGGGTCACGTGGCCAGGGGCGAGGCGCAAGCCCTCACAGGTCGCGCCGAACGCACCGCCCGCAACGTTGTGCGCCGCTTGCTTGACGAAGAACTTTTGGGTTCGGAAACCCCCAAGGGTGATTTGTTCCTGCGTTTTACGAGCAAAACCGCCGATGTGGTGTTTCCAAGGTTGTTCCCGGCGGCCATTGGTGCGACGAAGCGACATCCATAGAAGAACGATGCTGAAAGCGGGACATCGAGCGGCCGTTTTGTCGATAGCCATTCACTTGGCCGTTGGCATGGCTCTGCTGATGCTTGCGCCCCGGCACAACTCTGGGCTCTCGGATTCAGTGGCGATTCAGATGGACATCATCGATAGAAATGTTCCTGAGCTAATGCCAGCGCCCGGTTTGCAAGCGCCTGAACCAACGGTTGCGAATGCTTTAAAACCCGTCTCAGCGCCTGTGCGACAAAAGCGGCGGAAGACACAACCACCCTCCGACGAGCCAACACACGATCTTGTCACGCCCCTACCTCAACCCTCTAGCGACGCAGCCTCCAAACCGATCGATCGCTTGTGGTCGCTCCGCCCCGTGGTCCCCTCGGTTCCGCCGCACCTGCTGGGAAAGCCCGCTCCCGAAGATCCGAACGCTTTGTTTCGGCATGCGGCACCCAATGTCATAAAAAAACCGCGGCAAGACCGCCCACGCCATCGTGAAAGGCCACGGCGATGTGAAGATGAAGGTGGGGGAGGACGGGCACATCGAAGGCTTCGAGCAACCCGGGGCGCGATTGAACGGCTTAGGAGCCGTCTTTGATGTCAACGACGCGATCATCCGCGCTCTTGGTGGCAACCCCTACCGGCACGAAGAGCACCGGCTGGCAGAAGCCACGCGCGAGCAACGCATTTGTCAAATGGTGGAAGCCGCAAGGCGCGACACCCGCGAAGCCATTTTCAACCTCAAAGAACGGTTGGCCAGCGTGTGGGGCCTCGATGACCTCTCGCTGCACAAGCGCAAGGAACTTCTATTCGAGTTGTGGGAGGAATGTTTGGACGATGGTGATGCAGCCTCTCCAGGTGCCATAGCTAGAGCCACCATCGAGGAGTTCATTCGCGAAGCGCTTCCCCCAAGCAGCCCCGCGGCGTTCACCCCTGTGGAACTTGCCATGCTCAACGAACGTCGAACCTCGGCACGGCCATTCGCGCCTTATACGAACGTAAGAGGCGACGCTGGGGTCGATCAACCCTAGGTCGCCTCGTTGAGCTTCCGCTTGTTCGGCTGCGACGCCGCGAGGCGAAAGCCATCGCTCTCACCTCGCAACACGCGCTCTTTAAAGCCCGCTTCCTTGCGTGCCGCCGGGGCTAGAACCCGTTGACCCAGGAGTTGGCGTGGGCGAACCGCTACCCGTCGATCCCGTGCCGGGTGAATCGTTGTGTGATTTCGTCGGGTCGAACGTTCCCGTAGGATCGGTTGCACCGCTGCCGTAGCCGGGGGTGCTTTCCGCACCCCGCGGTGTGGTGGTGGTGTCCCTTTGTCGGCCCGTACGCTGCACCGAGGGGACGGAATCGGAACCCGTGTTAGCTGGATTGCCCGTGCTTGCGCCGGTGCCTGTAGACGAGCGCGTAGAATCGGTTCCCGCGGAGCCGGTGCCCATGCGGTCGGAACCTGCACTGTCAGCCGGTAGACGATGGTTTAGAGAGTCTGTGCCGCCAATTCCGGTGCCGCTGCCGGTGGTGTTACTACTGCCGGACCCCGTAGGCGCGCCTGTTCCCGTATTGGTTTGCGCAACGGCCACACCCCCTAAAGCCAGTGTTGAAGAACAAATGGCGACATGAAGAACCTTCATGATGTTTCGTTTCATAATTCGCTCCTTTCTATGGGTGGTGCTCCTCTGCGTTGCAGAGGGCCTTTTACCAAATGAACTGCAAATGCGCGGCCAGTTTGGCGACCGGGGCAAGAGGGGTGCAGTGCGGTGGCCACAGCAACCGCAGCAACACCTTCCTTCTTTGCTTCAGAAATAATTGAATAAATACATATATTTATGCCAATCATCGTGGTAACTTATTTTAAATTAAGTAATGTGAAGTGTGCATTGGGGGTTTTACGGAAGACGAGTCGAGATTGAGCAGCTTCGCCGCATCCTGGATCGAGGCCGGTGGTTTTTTGCAAAACTGAGTGGCCGACGGCGTATTGGAAAAACCACGTTGATCCGGCAAGCGCTCCTTGAATCGCCCCACCCAGTGCTTTACTTGCAGGTTCCAGATTCTGGGCCGGCGGGCGTGTTATCTGCGATCCGCGATGCCTTCGAGACTTTTGGTATCGATTTGAAGAAGGTGCCGCTGCCGCACAGCCTTTCCGAGTTTGCCACCACCATTGGGAAGCTTGCGCGTTTGGGTTACGTTGTTGTGCTGGACGAGTTTCAGTACTTCCACCGCAAGATCTTGGCCGATTTTTGTTCCTTTTTGCAGCGGGAAGTAGATGCGCTGGCCGCGGATGCCGGCCAAGTTCCTGGCGGCTTGTTCGTGCTCGGATCAATTCATACCGAACTCACCACCTTGCTCGAAGATCGGAACGCGCCCTTATACAACCGCACTACGGATGTTGTGGAAGTGGGCCATCTCGACATTGGCTCGGTTTTGGAGATCTTGCGCGAGCATAGTGATGCTAGCCCTGCACGGCTGCTGATGTTGTGGAACCTCTTCGAAGGGGTCCCCAAATTTTATCGCGATTGCTTCGAGCAAGGCGTGCTCGGCGCATCCAGACCTGAACTTTTGCGAAAGATGTTTTTCCAAAGCTCAGCACCTTTGAGGAACGAGGCTGAAAACTGGTTCTTGCATGAACTTCGGGGACGATACGACGTGGTTCTCAAGTACATCGCTCGAAAACCCGGCTGCTCAAACGGAGACTTGGACTCGTTCGTTCGCAGCGTAAGCCCCGAGTTGGCTGAACAAACCGCGGGATACGTAAAAATTCTGACAGATCGATACGAATTGCTTGAGCGAAAGCTACCAATTTTCGCAACAAAGAAGGAACGCAAAGGGCGCTACCACATACGCGACAACTTCCTTCGCTCGTGGCTTGCTGCCCTTGCATCACCGGTGGCCGCCATAAACTTCCAGCCGGTGGACTCACTTGTTGAACAAGCCCTGAATCGATTGGACGAGGCCGAAGGCCATGGCTTCGAGCGTTTGGTGGCGAGCTTATATCAAGAGAGAAGTCGAAAGGGTTTACCGGGGTTTTTCCTCACTCGTCAAATCAGCGGCTACTGGGACAGCGAGGGAACGGAACTAGATCTCGTCGCGATAGACGAAAACGAAAAGCGGGTTCGGTTCGCAGACTGCAAACGCTCGGCCAGCAAGCTTCTGTCATCACTGGCAACAACAGAAAAGCATATCAATCGCTTCTTAAGCATCCGCCCACAGCCAGGGTACGCTGTTGAGAAAGTGGCCATCGCGCCTGAGGTGGACAGCGCCACAGCATCGCTGATTCGAGGCAAGGGTTGGCTTGTTGAAGACTTGACGACGCTTACGTCTGGGCTTTAGAGAATCCCATTGGAGCGCTGCTCAGCGGTAATGGGAAGTCCCCGCGACTCTGGTTAATGTTCCCAACCCAGGGCGCTTTGCGCTTCACAAACTAATCGTTGCGGCGCGAAGAGGCGCAAGCGGCGCTTACGCAACCAAATCGTCCAAAGATCGGGCCCAGGCCGCTGCGCTGCTGCAGTTGCTGCTTACCGACCTTCCAGGCGATGTGACCTTGGCATGGAAAGCGCTGGCCAAACGCGGCTCCGCTTGGACCAACGCCGCCATGGAATCCCTAAACCGACTACCGCCCGAACTGCAAACGCTCGCGGCCTCAACGGGTCTACCCAGGACCTAACAGCCCTGCTACCGGGTCAGCGTGTCGGCAACGGAAGCGGCAACAATCGCGGCGGCGAGCCATTCGCGAAGCTGGTCAACGTTCGCGCACGCGAAGATCTGCTTGCGCTGCTCAGCGGAAACGACGAGGCCCCGTGCCTGAAAGACGTCGATGATGGCCTCCGCAAGGCCTTCTGCTTTGCCTTCTGCTTTGCCCTCGGCTTTGGCTTTGCGCATCCCTTTGTCGCGGTACTGGTAGTTCTCGGGAATCATTTCAAAGGCCTTTCTGGCTTCGCTCCCGAGGGAGCCGAAGATGAGATCGTAATAATACCACTTGTG
>JBBSJE010000266.1:0-8457 GCA_038257535.1 Polyangia bacterium | reverse complement strand
GTTCGTCAGGGTTGATGATCACCGAGACGATACCCGTTTCGGACAACCTCCGTCGACCGCCGTTCAAAACCCCTCCCTTCTTTTTCCCCCTCAGCCCCTCAGCCCCTCTCCTTCTACGCCCACAGATTCTGGTGAGGAGCCGGATTTTTCAGTGGTCAGGGCGTCGCGAACTGTGCCAGGCTTATTCCACGTGAAGTATTGAAACATGTCCACAGCGTCGGACATCATGTTTTGGCGCAGCATGTTTGTGACGGGAACGTCGGAAAACATGGCCTTGAAGTCCTTCTTGTCGGCATGCATGTCAAGCTGTGGCAAATCCTCCACGCGCAAGTAATCGGAAAAGAACTCCTGGCTGGCGTTGCGGGTGCGAGAGTCGTTCATAAGACGATCCACTTGCTTTAGATACTCGCCCTCACTTGTCAGCGTGCCGGCCTTCGCGGCTTCGGTCAGTTCAAGATCAGGCATCGTTTGGGTAAAGTGGTAAGCAAGCCGGGACGCCAATTCATAAGATGAAAGTTCGTAGGCATTCGATTTGTTGGCCACCGCCTTGTCACCGTGCTCCACCATGTAAAGGAACTGAGGCGCCGACAGAAGCCCTGTGATCACATCAATGAAGCCAAGCGGATCAATGCCCGTCGAATCGCCATAGAAGTCACGATAGAAACTCACATCTTCCGCCTCAAGCGGGCGGCGCAGCGCCAGTTCGCCGAACTTCTTGATGAAGTCGTTGATGCAGGCGGCGTCGTTGGAGGTGTTGCTGTCGGTGGCACAACTGCCCGCCAACTTGGCCAAGCGCCCGCCCTCGACCAGCCGCGCCGCCGCTTGCGTCGCGATCTCATAGCTACTTAGGACATGCGCTTGCTGAATGTCTTGGTCGAGCTGGCGATAGGTGCCGTGTAGCGACTCAGCCACTTTCGCGCGCTCTTCGGCTGGATACTTCGCCAGCGCAGGCGCAATTTCACTCATAACTTTCATCGCCTCGCCAGCATCCCCGCCCAGGGCGCGCGTGAACACGTCACGGAGCGTATTTTTGTATTGCGACGCAATGAGTTTCCGCAGGCCTACGGACCTGGGCACCGCATCTTGCTTGCAGGCGAAGGTGGGTTTCGTGCCAACGACCTTGCCCGACTCATCAATCACCTCCACAGCCGGCGGCGGATCGCTAAACTTGTCGTCCTCGAATTCCGGCTGTTTGTCTTCTCGTTCTTCGGAGTCTTGTTTTCCCACGTTGCCCGTGCAGGCAGGAAACAAGCTCGCGCTAAACGCCAGCATGGCTGAAACACCAATAACCTTTTGAACATCAACTACCAACTGCTTCACGGTAGCTCCTTCGCGCCCGGCACCCCGGACATCACTAAAATGGTGGACGGGTTTAGCCTTGGGTAACCAAAGGCAAGGGCTTGCCGCTTTGGGCGAAAATGCCCGAAGCGTAGTTGGCTCCAGTGCTGCCGCGGGTGTCGCCGTAGCCCGGCTGACCACCCTCATAGGCCGAAGGGGGAATACCCATCGACTGCAAGGCTGTGGCAAGCCATTGCCTGTAGAGGATGCCAGGCAGCTGGCCATAAGGGCCCTTTTTGCCCGAACGATAATCCACGAACCGCCCGGTTTTGAAAAAGCCTCCGGCTGAGCCGAAAGTCACCACGGTGTGGGCGTAGTTGTCGTGGGTGTTGGGGCCGGACTCTTGGGCCCATTGCAATAAAGAGTTGTCCAATACCGAGACGCCGGGGGTATCCTCGTAGGCATCCAGCTTGGCAGCTAGATCAAGCAATGTGGCCTGAAAGGTCGCGCGATTGGCCGCCGCCAAAACCGCCTGCTTGTCAGCATTCATGTGCATGTGCGCCACATCCTGGTGCCAGCTTCCCGTCGAGTAGTCAGAGAAGGTGCCTCTGACGTTGACGGCGGCGATGCGCGTGACGCCGCAGCTAAACGCCATGGCGATCACATCGTTGAGCAGGCGATAGTCGCGGCTTTGTTGGCTCAGGTTTCCACTTCCCGGGCTAACACCTGTGGCCGGCTTTTTCGCTTCGCAGGTGGCCGAAGGGCCCGAATCATCGCTGATGCGCCGATCGAGTTCATTCAACCCTGCGACGTGATCGTCCAAGCGACGCTTGTCTTCCGCTGAAAGCCTGCGGTTCGAGTTGCGCAGCCGTTTGTAATCCGCAAGGATTCGATCCACCACCGGCTGGCGTTTAGGTGGCGCGATTGTCCCTGCGGGAGGCGGGGGCGTGAAGCCACCAAACAAGCTATCGAACAGCTCCTGTGTGTTCGAGGTCATCGAGAATCGTTGCACCGTCCCACTTCGTGCGGCCGGATTCGACCAGGCAAACGAAATGTTCGTGTTGGGAACGATTGAACGTTGCGTAACGCCCGCGGTGCTTGTGTAAAACTGCGGGGCCCACGCCATGAACTGATCGATGGTGGCGAAAGGCTTTAGGTCCTTAGGCCCCTGATCGCTTTCGCCAAAGTGGCCCAGCGAAGCCCCACGGGAGTGGCCTATGTAAATCGGAATGTCGAAGCCCAACAGCACGTTCATCTTGCCGATGAGTTTGTCGGTCAAGACGCTGCTGGCGCCGGTGAGTATTGGCGATACCACCGTGTCGCTGCCGTTCTTCTTGGCGCCCGCCAACAGTGAGCCGTGCTTCACCGCATGAAAGAGGTTGGCGGTTTCATTGGCAACGCTGGCCGCGGGCACCATGTTGGGCAGCGAAAGCCCACCATGTTCCGTTCTGAAGGCCACGAAGCGTTTGGGGCCGGTGGCCGCCTGAACGCCCCTTGGCAACAAAGATGTCAACAAAGGTAGGCCAACCGCCACACCTGCCGACGTTCGCAAAACACTTCTTCTCGTAGGACCTGCTTGATTGCCCACAGTTGGTGTCTCCCCAAAACAAGGTTTTCCGGACTTCATGGAGCTCCTGTCGCCGAGGCGCGGGTAGCAAAGCGCACGACTGCAAAGAGATTGCGTCATCCGCACAAGGAAAACGAGACGGCGAAATTACCGTATGCAGCGAGCGGCGCGTCAGGGGACGCCTTTGGCCTCGAATGAGGCTTCCTCTTGGCGCTAATGTGTTTGTCGCTGCATGAGGCCCGGCAACCGCTTTCGCTTTCAATATTCCGCTGCCTCACACCTGGGGCGGGTGACGGAAGCTGGCCTGATTCGCAACAGCCAAGGCCCGCGGCAGTGGCGTGTGCTGGGGCAATACGCGCTGGTGTATTCGCTGAGCGGCAGCGCCCACTACCGCGATCGCAACGGCATCCACCAAGACATCGAGCCCGGGGACGTGATCTTGCTGTTTCCCGACCTGCCTCACGCCTATGGCCCCCAACCTGGGCAAACGTGGAGCGAGTTTTATCTCATTTTTGAAGGCCCGGTTTTTGATCTGTGGCGTGCCAAGAGGGTGTTGGATCCCGCGACGCCCATTCATCACGCCCATCCGGTGGACGTTTGGCTGCAACGGCTCGAACAGGTGGTGGAGCGTGCCCGCAAGCCCGGATTGACGCTGCCGCTATTGGAGGTGTGCCGGCTGCAGACTGTGTTGGCGGAAATCGTCACGGGCGGCGCAGCGGCGGCATCCAGCGGCAAAGCGGCCTTGCCAGAGATTGCCCGCGCGTGTGCGCTGCTGGCATCCGATCTCGATCAATCCATCGATCTGGCGGATCTGGCTCGCGAGTTGGGCATGAGCTACGAAACGTTTCGCAAAAAATTCGTGCAAGTTGTGGGGGTGCCGCCAGCACGCTATCGCAGCGCACGTTTGCTTGAGCGGGCGTGTGAACTGATTCGCCACGGCCATATGACCGACAAGGAAATCGCGTTAGAGCTGGGATTTTGCGACGAATTTCACTTTTCTCGCCGCTTCAAACAGATCGTGGGGGTGCCACCGCGCACGTACCGCCGCAACTTGTCACGCACGGATTAGGGCGTGGGTGGCGGGGCGACGTGACCAAAACGCACAAGTCTTTGCCCACGGCCGCCATGCCCCTTCGCGCCGAAGCCGCGCATCATCGATCGGATGGGGGATGTCATGACCACGGAGCAAACGCAGCCGATCACGTCATTGGGTAAGGCTTTGGATACGAGTCCTGAGCGCTTTGGACTCATGCGACGTTCAGATGACATCGCCCATGATGCATTGGCGCTCAAAGCGCGCATGCAACACGATGGATATCTCCTGCTCAGCAACCTTCTGGATCCGCAAGACGTGCTTGCCGCGCGCCGATCGATCGTGCAAGCGCTGGCCGACGAAGCTCAGCTTGAGCCGGGCACCAACATCGATCACGCCGTGGCGCGCCGGGGCACCGATCTTTATTTTCGGCCCGATATGGCCGCGCAGAACCCGGCGCTCAAGCATCTTTTGTATCACCCCGAAGGTCGCATGATGCGGTTCTTCGAGCGGTTCTTGGGCGGAGATGTTCGCCACTTCGACTTTACGTGGCTGCGCTGCGTGGCGCCGGGCAAGGGCACGCCGCCTCATTGCGACATCGTGTATATGGGCCGCGGCACGCCCAGGCTCTACACCGCGTGGACGCCGCTGGGCGATATCGATCTTGATATGGGCGGGGTGATGGTGCTTGAAGGCTCGCATTTGAACGAGCGGCTGCGCAATGGCTACGGCCAACGCGACGTGGATACGTATTGCAGCAACAAGCCTGACGACGACGCCCGCACCGCACAGGGACTCAACGGCTGGCTTTCGGAGGATCCCGTAAACCTGCAACGTGGGCTCAAGGGCCGCTGGCTCACGAGCCCGTTTGCCTTGGGCGACGTGTTGATCTTCAACATGTACCTTGTGCATGGCGGCCTCGATAACCGCAGCCAAAGCTTTCGCCTATCGTCCGATAGCCGCTACCAGCTGGCGTCCGAGCCGGTGGACGAGCGTTGGGTGGGGGCCGATCCTCCCGGGCATGGGCCAGCAAGCAAGCGCGGGAAGATCTGTTGATGATGCGGATGCGCTCACGCGCCCCAGGCGGAGGCAAAACGCTGGCGTTGGCGCTGCATCTGCCACAACGCCACTTCCCACATGTCCACGATCGGATCTTGCGTATAGGGCATGCACGTTTCGTAGGGCGGAGGTCCAAACTCGGGCGTCAGTGTGCTGTCATTACAGCCGCGGGCGGCTTGCCGTTGCCAAATCTGCGACCACCAACTTTCGTGGGCTTGCACATGGGCTTGCCACTGCGGCGCGCGCGGATCGTAAACCTGCGGCCCCTGCTCATGCCCCACCCGCGCATGAATGTGTATGGCGCGCTCGATGGCCAGATCGAAGGCCGGCTTCTGATCGAACGGCAGCCGTTCGCACACATTTACCCAGTGGCTGAAGTCGGCGGTGATCTTGAGATCGGGAAACGCGCGCAGCATGGCCAGCGTGTCCCGCGGGTTAAACAGCACACGTCCGCGGTGCGTCTCATGGGCCACCAGCAAACCCAGACCGCGCTCGATCGCCAAAGCTTCCCGAAAAAACGCTTTGGCCTCGTCGGCCTCCCAACAATCCACGCCACTGTGGGCGTTGACGAAACGCGGACGCAGTTGTGCGGCCACGTCCATCTGGGCGCGAAACGATCGCACATGGTCCTGCACGCTGCCCCCGGGCTCGGGAAAACACGTGACCACTTGAAACACGATGTCAAGCGCATGCTCACTGCAAAGATCGCGGTAGACACCCGCTTCCATTCCTACCGGCAGCATGCCTTCTACACCGTCGTAACCTGCGCTCTTGATGCGGGCCAACAACTGCGGCGTGACCGCCTCCAGTCCCCACAGATGTCTCATCACGTGCAGTTTCATGCAGGTGCCATGATGGGCTCCGGCGCCCGCAAAGGCCATGCATCGGCTGGTGGGCTTCATGGACGATTTGGTCACGCGGCTGCGCTGGCGCGCGGCCAAGCGAAAGGCGCAGCATGAACGCTTTGTTTGCGGTGTTGTTTCATGGCATCGGTGGCCTTGCCGCCGGTAGCTTCTACGTACCCTTTCGCCGTGTGCGCGAATGGGCGTGGGAGAGCTATTGGTTGGTCAACGGCGTATTTGCCTGGTTGGTCATGCCGTGGCTGGTGGTTTTGGCCGTGGTTCCGCATTGGGAGCGGTTGGTGCAAGCGGCGCCCGCGAACGTGCTCATCGCCTGCTTTGGCTTCGGGCTTTTGTGGGGCATAGGTGGCCTGACTTTTGGCATGGCAATGCGCTACTTAGGCGTGTCTTTGGGCATGGCGGTGGCGCTAGGCTTTTGCGCCGCATTTGGAACCTTGGTGCCTATGCTGCAGCAAGGGCAGTTCAGTCAGATCGTGGCGAAAGCTTCGGGGCTGGCCACGCTGGGTGGGGTGGCGTTGTGTGTGATTGGCATCGCTATGTGCGGACAGGCGGGCATGCTGAAAGAGCGCGAGCTTTCGCCGTCACAGCAGCGCGCCACCGTGGCTGAATTTCACTTGGGGCGTGGTTTGATGGTGGCGGTGGTGTCTGGCCTGCTCAGCGCGTGCTTTGCCTTCGGGCTGGCCGCGGGCAAACCGCTGGCGGGCCTGGCCCTGGCGCAAGGAACGCCAAACTTGTGGCAGAACAGTGTGGCGTTGGTGTTCATTATGGGGGGAGGCTTCACCACCAACTTGCTTTGGTGCACGTTTTTGCACATACGCAACAGCACCAGCGGCGACTACATCGACCTAGCCAAGCCCCTGGCCAACAATTACATGTTCTCGGCCTTGGCTGGCGTGATTTGGTACAGCCAGTTCATGTTCTATGGCTTTGGCTCCACGTTCTTAGGGCCTTATGACTTCGCCGGATGGTCACTGCACATGGCGTTTATCATCGTGTTCTCAACGCTATGGGGCCTGCGCCTGGGCGAGTGGCGGGGATGTGGGCGCCGCACCCTCAAACGCCTGGCCGCCGGCTTGGCACTGGTGGTGCTTTCCACGATGGTGATCGGCTTGGCTGCCAAGTTGGGGTAAAGGGTTGGCCAAAGGCCAGCAAATCCCTGGGACACCGCTGCGCACCCTGTTATCGTTGATCGCATGCTCGCCGTCATCGGGTTGCCGCTGCTGTTGATGACAGCATCGCCGCCGCTTCCGGTCGGGCCCGCGCAGGCATGGGACTTTCGCGAACGCATTGAATCGGAAACCATCGCGGCCTTTGCCCCTACGGCCAATGGGCAGTTGTGGATGGCCACACGTGCAGGTATCCGCAAATGGAATGGGCACAAGCTCACGCGCCTCTTGCCCAACGAACTGGGCAAACGCAGCAGTGAAGCGTTTGCTTTGGCGCCCGGTGCGGGAGATCGGCTGTGGGTCGCGCTGGGCGGGGGGTTGGTGGGTTGCGAGCAAGCCAACGGACACTGGTTATGCCAGCAAACCCTGCAGGGCGAAGCCGGGCTTGTGGTCAGCCGGCGCCGGCAGGACCCCGGTGAACCGGCCCGATCAGATTTCGCTTTCATTTCCCCGCCCAAGGCATTGGGTTCCTTGCCCATTTTGGCGATCGCAGAAACACAATCGGCGTTGTGGTTGGCCACGGCGCAAGGGTTGTGGCGTACGGCGGTGCCATCGTCGTCGGCGTCGTCATCATGGCCACCGTCACTCGAAGACCAACCGGCGCAACGGGTGCCTTTGGGCGGCGAAGCCAAACTGTTTTAAGTTTGCGCCTCCGCAAAAATGGTCATTTGCTCGTGGGCACACAATCGGGCTTGTTTGCGGTGCAAGGCGATGCCGTCAAACCGTTGTGGCGCGGGCCGGTCACGGATGTGGCCGAAGACGCTCGTGGGCGCCTGTGGGTGGGCACTGCCGAAGGCGTGCAGCGGCTTGATGCGGCGGGCCCCGTGGTGTTCAACGTCAGCCACGGCTTACCCGACAACATGGTGCAGGCGCTTGTGGTGGATGAAGACAACGCGTTGTGGGTGGGCACGCGGCGGGGTCTTGTGCGGCTGCACAACGATGCCATCGTGAATTTGACCGAACACTTGCCCCATCCTGATGTCACGGCACTGGCCCACGACGCGGACAATGGGGTGTGGGTGGCGTTGCGCGCTGGTGGCGCATTGCGGGCGAAGCAGAAGGTGGTGTTTAACTTTGGACCCGAACAAGGCTTGCCTTCGTTTGGCCTCAACGGCATCGCTGTGGATGAACAAGGCATCTGGATCTCTGACAAAACCTCCGTGTGGTTGCGGCCCTCTGCGGCCACCATGTGGCAGCAGGTGGCGCTAGGACCGGTGTCGCACCAGTCGATGCAAACTCTCCAAGGTTTCACCGTCAGCGCCGACGGCGAGCTTTGGGTGGCGGAAGTTGGACAAGGCCTTTGGCATCGCGAGGCCACGCAATGGCGGCTGTTGCGCAACCCTGAACTTGAAAAGTTGCCGGGGCCGTGGGCGATGGCCTTCGATCACAAGCGCCAGTTGTGGATTGGTGGCAGCGACGGTGGGCTGCTTGTGCTTAGACGCGACGCCCAGCCTTCGGGGACGGTGGAACTCGTAGCCACGCACAAACCCAAAG
>JBBSJE010000265.1:0-8521 GCA_038257535.1 Polyangia bacterium | reverse complement strand
TCCTTGGTAAACAAGATCGCGCGCCTTCAGGACCGCAAAGAGTATGCGGAGCTGAACTGGTCGGGCACCTTCGATGAATACCTGGCGTTGGTTCGCCAGAACCCAACCGTGACCCGTACGGCGTTTCAACGTCTGTACGACATGATCTTGTCGTTCGGCACCGAAGAGTACATCGACAACAAGAAACGCCTGCTTCGCTACAACTTCTTCAAAGATGAGCAACACGGCGGGCGCGACGCCGTTTACGGCTTGGACATCCCGCTGATGCGGTTGGTGAATGTTTTTAAGAGCGCCGCCCAAGGTTATGGCACCGAGCGGCGCGTGATTCTGCTGCACGGCCCCGTCGGTAGCTCAAAATCCACGATTGCGCGCTCACTCAAGCGTGGTCTCGAGGAATACTCGCGCTCGTCCGAAGGCGCGCTTTACACCTACGAATGGGTTTTGCCGGAGGAATTGCAACAGATCGCGGGCGGACATCCCGTGTTCCGTTCGCCCATGAACGAAGAGCCGCTGAAATTGATTCCCCCAGAATGGCGTGAAAACGCTTTGGTGGAAATGGGCATCAACACGCCTGAGCAGCGCCGCGTGATAATCGAGGGTGATTTGAACCCCGCATGCCGCCTGATCTTCCGCGAGCTGATGCGGAACTACGACGGCGATTGGACCCAGGTCATCAAGCACGTACGCGTGCGGCGCCTGATCTTGTCAGAACAAGATCGCGTGGGCATCGGCACGTTTCAGCCCAAAGACGAGAAAAACCAAGATTCCACGGAGCTGACCGGCGACATCAACTACCGCAAGATCGCTGAATTTGGTTCAGACAGCGATCCGCGCGCGTTTAACTTCGACGGCGAATTCAACATTGCCAACCGCGGCATCATTGAGTTCATCGAGGTGCTCAAGCTGGATGTGGCGTTCCTTTATGACCTTCTGGGTGCGTCGCAAGAGCACAAGATCAAGCCGAAGAAGTTCGCACAAACTGACATCGACGAAGTCATCATTGGCCACACCAACGAAGCTGAATACAAAAAGCTTCTGACCAACGAGTTTATGGAAGCGCTTCGCGATCGTACCGTGAAGATCGACATTCCGTACATCAGTCGCTTGTCTGAGGAAAAGCGCATTTACGAAAAAGATTTCAACGCCAAAAAGATCAAGGGCAAGCACATCGCCCCCCACACCATTGAAACGGCCTCGATGTGGGCGGTGCTGACGCGGCTCGAAGATCCGAAGAAGCATCAACTCTCTTTGGTGCAAAAAATGAAGCTCTACGACGGCAAATCGCTGCCAGGCTTCACGCAAGACAACATCAAGGAACTGCGCAAGGAAGCCAGCCGTGAGGGCATGGGTGGCGTTTCGCCTCGCTACGTTCAAGACAAAATCTCAAACGCACTGGTGAGCGATCAGGGTGAAGGTTGCGTCAACCCGTTCATGGTGATGAACGAGCTGGAAAGTGGTTTGCGCCATCACTCCCTCATCACCAACGAAGAAGACCGCAAGCGCTACACCTCGCTTTTGGGCATGGTGAAGCAAGAGTACGAAGACATCGTGAAGAACGAAGTTCAGCGTGCGATCAGTGCGGATGAAGAAGCCATCTCAAAGCTGTGCGCCAACTACATCGACAACATCAAGGCCTACACCCAAAAAGAACGGGTGAAGAACAAATACACCGGGCAGGACGAAGAGCCTGATGAGCGCCTGATGCGGTCGATTGAAGAGAAGATCGACATTCCGGAATCGCGCAAAGAGGAGTTTCGGCGCGAAATCATGAATTACATCGGCGCGCTGGCCATCGAAGGCAAACACTTCGATTTTCGCACCAACGAACGACTCCAAAAGGCCCTGGAACTAAAGCTGTTCGAGGATCAAAAAGATTCGATCAAGCTCACCAGCTTGGTGTCCGCTGTCATCGATCGGGACACGCAAGAAAAGATCGATGTGGTGAAAAATCGCATGATTCGCAATTACGGCTACTGCGAAATTTGCGCCACAGACGTTCTGAACTTCGTGGCCAGCATTTTTGCACGCGGGGATGCCCGGGGGTAACGAATCGTTGCGGAGGTTTCGCCCATGACGTTGCGCATAGATCCCGACCACCGACGCTTCCGAGACATTGTTCGCGGGAAGATCAAGCAGGATCTACGCAAGTACATATCGAACGGCGAGCTCATTGGCCGCAAGGGCAAGGACCGCATTTCCATTCCTTTGCCGCAAATTCAAATGCCCCGCTTCCGCTTTGGCGGCCAGCAGGGCCAAGGCGGTGTGGCCCAGGGCAAAGGCGAAGTGGGTGATGGCGTAGGCCAAGAGCAGCCAGGGCAAGAGGGGGCGGGCAAAGCCGGCGACCAAGCGGGCGAGCACGTGCTTGAGGTGGATCTTTCCATGGAAGAGCTCGCTCAGATCATGGGCGAAGAGCTCCGCTTGCCCCGCATTGAGGCCAAGGGCAAAGAACGCATTATCACGCAGAAGGACCGCTACGTTGGCATTCGTAGAACCGGGCCTGAATCGTTGCGCCACTTCAAGCGCACGTTTCGGCAAGCTTTGCGACGCGAAGTGGCGCAGGGGACGTACAACCCCGATCGTCCGCTGATTGTTCCCATTCGCGAAGACAAGCGCTACCGCTCCTGGAAAACCATTCCGCTGCCGCAGTCCAATGCGGTGATGATTTTCATCATGGACGTCTCAGGCTCGATGGGCGACGAGCAAAAAGAGATTGTACGCATCGAATCGTTTTGGATTGATACCTGGTTGCGGTCGCAATACGACGGCCTGGAAACCCGGTACATCATTCACGACGCTAGCGCCAAAGAGGTTGATAGAGACACTTTCTTCCGCACCCGTGAATCGGGAGGAACCATGATCTCCAGCGCCTACAAGCTGTGCGCGAAGATGATTAAAGACGATTATCCCCCCAGCGAATGGAACATTTATCCGTTTCACTTTTCCGACGGCGACAACTGGTCGGTGGATGACACTTCGCTGTGCGTGAACCTGCTAAAGCAGGACATCTTGCCCGTCTCCAACCAGTTTTGTTACGGCCAGGTCGAAAGCCCGTATGGTTCGGGCCAGTTCATCAAAGACCTGCAGGAAAACTTTCGCACGGCCGAAAATGTCGTGACGTCGGAGATCAAAAGCAAAGAACACATCATGGACTCGATCCGAGAGTTTCTCGGGAGTGGCCGCTAGGAGCACACGTGGCAGGATTGCCGGCATACCTGGTTGACATCCAAAACGAGATCCAAGGCTACGCCAAGGCGTACGGCCTCGACTTTTGGGAAACGCGCTTTGAAGTCCTCGATTACAAGCGCATGCAGGAAGTTGCGGCATTCAGCGGCTTTCCGGTTCGTTATCCACATTGGCGCTTCGGCATGGATTTCGAGCAGCTCGACAAGAGCCACACCTACGGCCTTTCGCACATCTACGAAATGGTCATCAACAACAATCCCGCCTACGCGTACCTGCTAGAGGGAAACTCACTTGTTGATCAAAAGATGGTGATCGCCCATGTGTTGGGCCACGTTGATTTTTTCAAGAACAACTACTATTTCTCGAAAACCGATCGACGCATGATCGATGGCATGGCGAATCATGCCACCCGCGTGCGGCGCCACATCGAACGCATTGGGCTCGACAAGGTTGAAAGCTTCATTGACACCTGCTTGTGCTTGGAGAACCTCATCGATCCCATGTCGCCGTTCATCACCCGAACGGCGCCCAAGCGAGACGACGACAAAAAAGACGAAGCGCAGGAGATTCCAAAGCTTCGCGCCAAGTCTTATATGGATTCCTTCATCAACCCGCCCGATTTCGTCGAATCGCAGAAGCGCAAGGTTGAGCTTGAGAAGGAAAAGCCGCGCAAATTTCCACCCGAACCTCAACGGGACGTGATGCTGTTTTTGCTCGAGCACGCGCCGCTTGAGCCGTGGGAGCGGGACATTCTTGAGATTGTTCGCGACGAGGCCTATTACTTCGCACCTCAGCGCCAGACCAAAATCATGAACGAAGGCTGGGCCTCATACTGGCACACCAAGATCATGACGCAAAAGGCGCTCAAACCTTCGGAAATCATCGATTACGCCGATCACAACTCGGGTGTCTTGTCGGCGGCGCCGGGCCAGTGGAATCCCTATAAGGTGGGCATCGAACTATTCCGTCACATTGAAGAGCGATGGGACAAGGGGCGGTTTGGCTCGGAATGGAACGATTGCCAGGACATGGCCGAGCGCAAAAACTGGGACAAGCGCTTGGGCTTGGGGCGGCAGAAGATCTTCGAGGTTCGTAAGATCTACAATGACATCACGTTCCTTGATGAGTTCTTCACCGAGGAATTCTGTCAAGACAGCCGCTTCTTTTCGTATTCGTACAACGAGCGCACGGAGCGAAACGAAATCGACTCGCGTGAGTTTAAGAAGATCAAAGGAAAGATCTTGTCGCAGCTCACCAATTTTGGCGAGCCGCTGATCGCGGTCGAAGATGCGAATTACGAAAACCGCGGCGACCTCATGCTTCATCATAAGCATGAGGGCACAGACCTTCACCTCGACAACGCCCACGCCACGCTAGAAGCGCTGCAGCGGATCTGGCATCGGCCAGTGCATCTACGCACGGTGGTCGAGGAGAAGCCTCGCATGATGTCGTACGACGGTCGCGAACATAGCGACCACGCGCTCTAGCGCTGGCTTACGTCAAGCGCTCAACGTGATCCACTTGCGTCTCGTCGTCCGATGAAGAGGGATCCTTCTCTTCAGCCTCTGCCGCGTGGTCTAGTTGAGGTGAGGCGATCACAGTGACGTCGTCGGATTGCGAGGGCGCCAAGGCTTGGGGGGCAGCCGTCTCATCCAGCTTAGGCGAGCTGATGACCGTGACGTCGTCGACCCCAGAAGTCTCAGTTTGCTCAGGCTCTGCGTTTAGTTCCAGCTGCGACCGAATCACGGTCACGTCGTCAGCCTGCAAAGCCGAACTGATGTCCTCTTGCCTCACCAGGGTGATGGCGTCGCTGTCTTCAGGTCTGGCCTCTGCTGTGCGATGTGCCTGCACAATGTCCATCACAGCCTCGCACGCGGTCTTAAAACGAATCCATAGCTCATTGCGCTTCGACGCTGGAACCGGACCCAATTTCCGCCAGGCGGCCCGCAGATTGGCCAGTTCTTTCGGGCCCTGCTCTTTATCGGGAAAATCAACCAACACGTCGCGAAGCACTTCGGCCTGCTGGCACAGCGTTTCAAACCGCTTCACGTTGGCCCAACGTTTCCACGCCTCGCGCTGTTCGGCGTCGCTGAGCCGCTTGAGCAAATCGCTTTTGAGATTGCCAAACGCTGCGCTCATCGTTTCGCGCTCAGTCTCAGGAAGCCGGCTCACCCGCTTCTCAGCGCTGCGCGCTTGGCGAACGGCGCCGTCCAAGGTCCGAAGGCTTTCGCTGCTCAGTGCCTCTTGCAATTGCGCTTGAAGCACGCGCAAAGCTTGCAATTCGCCTTCCAGCGCTTCGGGGCTCAAACCCGGGCGATTGGCCTCGCGTTGGATTTTGTCGTCTGGGGCTTCGCCGCCCGCATCGCCAGACGTGGCGTCGCTTGTCTGCGGGGCGCTTTCGCTGGGCGGGGCGCTTTCGGTTTGTGGCTCGGCCATTCGTTGCGTCAGCTCACGCACCTTGGCAGCCGTGCGGGCGGAGGCTTGCTTTTGCTCGGCTTTGCGGCGTGCCTCGCTGGCGGCGCCATGCAGCTTTGCGAATCGTTGCAGCGCGCGCTCAAACCGCAGCTTCACCTCCAAATCGGCGTCCTGGTTGATGCGTGACCATTCGGTCTCCATTTCCTGCGCAGCCACCTCGTCTTCAAGTGATCCAGCCACGGCTCGCTCCGCAAGCCCTTCAGCTTCGCGGGCCAATTGGTATTGGCGCGCGTGACGTCGCCGCCCCTCAAGATCCGCCTCAGGGGCCGCAGCATTGGCTTGCGCGACTTCGTGGGCGGCAGGCTGGCAGCGTTGCCGCGCAAGCTTTGCCACCGCCTTGTGGCGCGCCCTTTGCGCCACATCCATGAGCGCCTGGTTGTCTTTGATGCCTTCAAGGATCAAGGCGGCAAATTGCAGATCGCGCTCGGCAATCGCCAAATGCTTCAAGGCAGGCACGTCCGTCAATCGCAGCAGCGCGGCTTTGCGGATCTCAGGATCGGTGGCGCGTTTGATCACGCTCACCAGCGCGCCTTTTGTCACCACCAAGTCGAGCGCCTGGGTGCGCACGGCAGGGCGCGTGGCTTTCACGGCGATGTCAGCCAAATGCTCCTGGCTATCAAGATCGCGTACGGCCGAAAGCGCGCTGCGTTCGGCTTCGCGGCTTGAAAGCGCGATCTCCACAAACAGCTCGCGCGCGCGCCCTTGTGCCATTGCCCGTAGCTTTTCGTCGGACTGCACATGCGCCACGTTTTTGAGGCGCCAGGGATCAATCATTTGACGAATCGCCACCCTTCGAATGCGTTCATCCGAGTCGTGCGAGGCCGCCTGCGCGAGCGCTTCGTCATCCTCCAGAGTTTTGAGGGCCTCCATGCGGATGGCCGGGTTGCTGTGCTTCCAGCGGGGGCGAAAAACGTCAAGCAGGCCCATGGTTTATGACCCTCTCGTTAGCATCAACCGGCCGCGCGTGCCATGGCGCGACGCAATGACGCCGACAAAAACCAACCTCAGCCCTCAGGTTTGTCGTCTTCGACGTTCGCGATGTACACCACCACCACCGTGATGTTGTCGTCGCCGCCGCGTGCGTTGGCCATCTCCACCATGGTTTTGCAGGCTTCTGCGTAGAAGTTGGTGGCCAGCACATTGCCGATTTCTTCCAAACTCAGGTAGTTGGAAAGCCCGTCCGAGCACAGAACGAAACAATCACCGGCCTCAATGGGCATGGTGTGCAGATCGGGCTCTACCGTTGACTCGAAGCCCACCGAGCGCGTGATGATGTTGCGGAAACGCGACGCAATGAGGTCGTCCGGATCTACAAGTCCTGCCTTGATCTGTTCGGCGATCCAGGAGTGATCTTCGGTCAACTGGCGCAATTGCCCGTGCCGATACAGGTATGCGCGGGAATCACCCACGTGGCAGATCGACACGCGATCCCGATGCACGAGCAGCCCGGTGAGTGTGGTGCCCATGCCTGAGAATTCAGGGTGCACCTGCGCGTGCTGCCAGATCTGGCGCGTGGCTTCGTTAACGGCGTTGCGCATGGCCTTGGCTATCGGATGAACCCCATCCCCCACGACCGGAATGTCCTCGTTGGTGCGGGTCACCTTGAGCTTGATGCCGCGGGCAATTTCTTGCTCCAGCACGTCAACGGCCATTCGGCTGGCCTTTTCGCCGCCCAGGTGGCCACCCATGCCATCGGCCACCGCGAACAAGGAGACCTCATTGTTGCAAAGATAGCTGTCTTCGTTGTGGTCTCGTTTGAGGCCCACATCGCTCAGCGCCCATCCAGTGGCTTTCATGCCGACGCGTCTCGCATAGATCTCGCCATCAACCACGAGGCGGGGGCGGTTGGCAAGACTACTGCGCCCCCGAAGGCGCAGATCCGGGGGCCGGTGTCACCGTTTCCACCATGAAGCGCACGGCGGCGCGGCCTGTCTTCGCATCCACCTTCAATCGTTTCTCAGCCACGCCCAAAGCCACCAAGGCTTTTTTGACCGCTTCGCCGCGGCCTTTGGCCTCGGCCTCATTCGCCCCGGTTGAATCGATCCGCACCAGCGCCAGATCAGGGTGGCCTTTTAACACCAAGCCCACGAGGTTCACCATCACTTGGCCGGGGGCGGCCAGATTGTTGCCCTTGAAGGCAATCCGCTCGCGCAGCTCTATCTCCCCTGCCGTTAGAGTGACAACCTCCGCCCCGGGATCGGGGCAGCCGTCGTCGTCCTTGTTCCCGTTGAGGGTTTCAGGCTCAAGCGGGCACTGATCCTTGGCGTCGGAATGACCGTCCTTGTCGTTGTCGGGATCGGGGCAGCCGTCCTCATCCTCGAAGCCGTCGGCGTCTTCCGCCTCGTTGGGGCAGGTGTCGAATTGATCCGGAATGCCGTCGTCGTCGTTGTCAACGTCTGGGCAGCCATCGTAGTCCTGAAAGCCGTCGCGATCTTCGGGCTCGTCGGCGCATTGGTCTTTGGCGTCAACAACGCCATCGCCGTCAGAGTCTTCGGAGCTAGAGGGGCAGCCATCGTTGGGCCGCTTGCCTTGTCCGTCCTCGGCTGCATTGGGGCAGGGGTCTTTGATGTCGGGAATCCCGTCTTTGTCGTTGTCGGCCTCTGGGCAGCCGTCTTCGTCCTCGAATTGATCGATGTCTTCCGGATCGTTGGGGCACTTGTCCTCATGATCGAGAATGCCGTCGCCGTCGTTGTCCGGGTCGGGGCAACCGTCGCGGTCCTTGAATCCGTCTGTATCCTCTTTATCAGTTGGGCAGCGATCGTCGGCGTCGTAAACCCCATCGCCATCGCCGTCGCGGAAGTCGGGATTGAAGTTTGCGCCGAAGAACGCCCGTGCTTTGGGCGACCCAATGCCCTTGATCAAG
>JBBSJE010000264.1:0-8586 GCA_038257535.1 Polyangia bacterium | reverse complement strand
GCCACCTACCAATGGACCTCGTGGCTATCTTCGGGCGTTACCTACAACTACACCTCGGGTGGCCCTATGAACCTGACCTACTTCAATACCATCAACAACGAGTTTTCCGATTTCCGCACCCGTCGTGGCTACCACCCCGGCGTCGACATGAACGATCCGGGTGACGATTACGCGTTTCGTCTGCCAGACCTGCAAACCTTCAACCTTCAGGTTCGCGCCAACCTGAAAGCGATCACGAAGCACAATCTGCAATTTTTCGTCGATGTGCTCAACTTGCTGGCCTTGCGAACGCCGACTGATTTTCAAACCCAGAGCTCTTCCAGGACCGTGCTGTCATGGACGGCCCGGCAAGCTCCCATGCGTTTGCGTGTAGGTCTGACCTACAAATACTAAGTCTTGTGACCTAGGCCCAATCGACCCAAAACCCCGGCACGTTCCGGGGTTTTGTCGTTGGGCCGCTGGCGTGGCAGAGGCTGATTTAGGATTTTCGCTTAGATGGCGATACTATGGCGGCAAAGCTCATGTCCAAGCCGTCTGGTCTTGTGGTTGAAGGTCGCCGCGTGTTTATCACGGGGGGGGCGGGTTTTATCGGCTCGCACCTGGTGGAGCGTTTGGTGGCGAAGAACGACGTGGTCATCTTGGACACGCTTCGCCGCAACGCCTTATCGCAGGCCGGGCTCGACAGCCACCCGCGGGTCACTTTGATCAAGGGTGATGTGATGGATGGCGCCACCGTTCGCAAAGCCATGGCCGGCTGTGATGTGGTGGTGCATCTGGCTTCGATCGCTGGCGTTGACACGGTGATCAACAACCCGGTGATGACGATGCGCGTGTCGCTCGAGGGCACCATGAATGTGCTTGAGGCGGCGCTGGAAGTGGGCGCGGAGCGCATGAAGCGGGTGATCGACTTTTCCACCAGCGAGGTGTTTGGTCGCTACGCCTTCAACGTGACCGAATGGGACGCCACCACACTAGGCGCGGTGGGCGAAGCCCGCTGGACCTACGCGGTGGCCAAGCTTGCCACTGAGCATTTGGCGATGAACTACTGGAAGCAATTTCAGCTGCCCACGTGTTCGATTCGGCCTTTCAACATCTACGGGCCCAGGCAAGTGGGCGAAGGCGCCGTCCACCACTTCATTCTGCGGGCCTTGAAGGGCGAGCCGCTGGCCATTCACAATGATGGCTCACAGATCCGGGCCTGGTGTTATGTGGATGACATCGTTGACGGCATTTTGTTGGCCATCAACCGCCCCGAGGCCGTGGGGCACGCGTTCAACATTGGCAATCCCCGCTCGACCCTCACCATCCACAGCCTGGCTAAAGAGATCATCAGGTTGGCCTCGTCGTCGAGCCGCATCGAATTTGTTCCTTGGAACCACCCCGACGTCGAGCTGCGCAGTCCCAACATCACCAAAGCGCGTGAGTTGTTGCAGTACGAGCCGGGGATTGATCTGGAGGAAGGCTTGTTGCGCACGGTCTATTGGTACAGAAGGAACGCGGGGGCGTAACGCTGTGCCGGCCGATGTTGTGTTGTTGACGGAGAACCTCGCAAAAACGTTTCGTTTGGGGTTTTTCCGAAAGCGGGTGCAGGCGGTTCGCGATGTGAGCTTTCAGGTTCACAAAGGAGAAATCTTCGGGTTTTTGGGCCCCAACGGGGCGGGCAAAACCACGACGATGAAAATGTTAATGGGCCTGGTGTTTCCCGACCGGGGCAAGCTGGAGGTGTTGGGCCGTGCCGTGGCTGATGTACAAGCCAAACGACGCCTGGGCTACCTGCCCGAAACGCCCTATTTCTACGAATACCTTAGCCCTGAAGAGTTTCTAGATTTCGCAGGCCAGTTGGCAGGATTGTCCCGCGCCGCGTGCCGCAAGCGACGTGATGATTTGATCGAACGCGTGGGGCTTCAACACGCGCGGGGCCGCGCCCTGCGCAAGTTCTCAAAAGGCATGCTCCAGCGCGTGGGCATCGCTCAGGCTTTGATGGGCGATCCCGAACTTGTGGTGCTTGATGAACCCATGACCGGCCTTGATCCGTTGGGGCGCAAAGAAGTAAGAGACCTCATCGTTTCCTTGAAGCGAGAGGGAAAAACCATCTTCTTTTCCACGCACATACTGCCCGACGTGGAGATGATTTGTGATCGCGTGGCGCTGGTGGTGGGCGGGCGAACTGTGAGCGAAGGTCCCTTGGCGTCGTTGCTTTCCGCCAAGGTTGTGGCCACCGAAGTGCTTCTGCGTCCGCGCAGTTCGGACATTCTCGAACATCTGCCCGCGGGGACGGACCAACACCTTGTGGGGCAAGACGTGCGTTTGGACCTGCCTGACGCATGCGATGTGGACGCGTTTTTGTCACAAGCTCTAGCTTCGGGTGCGCATGTGATCTCGGTGCAGCCCAGGCGCGAATCACTTGAAGAATTTTTCGTGCGTGAAGCCAATAAGGGTGCGCAGCCGGGCACAGGAGCGCCCTCAGCATGAAAGGGATCTTGGCGATCGCGCGCAACACGTTTCGCGAGGCTGTAAGAAATAAGGTGCTCTACAGCTTGCTGCTGTTTGCGATCATCTTGATCCTTGGGTCCTTGGTCCTGGGTGAGTTCACGTTGGGGCAGGGTCTTCGGCTCACCCGTGACTTGGGCCTTTACGGCATCGATATGTTCGGCGTGCTGATCGCGATCTTCTTGGGCGTCAATCTGCTTTACAAGGAACTTCAGCTCAAAACTGTTTACACGATTTTGCCCAAGCCCATTCACCGCTACCAGTTTGTGCTGGGCAAGTGGTTGGGCATGATCTGGACCTTGACGTTGCAAGTGTTGATTATGGGCGTGGTGCTGCAACTGACTTTGTTCATGCAGGGCTCAGGCTTTGAGCCGCCAGTGGCCAAAGCGATGTGGCTGCTGTTGATCAATGTCATGATCGTCACTTCGATCGCGCTGGTGTTTTCGGCGTTCTCCAGTCCGTTTCTTTCGGGTGTGTTTGCGCTGGGGATCTTTGTTGTGGGGCGGTCAGTTCCGGATCTGTTGGCGTTGGGCCAAAAAGCCGGCGGCGCGGCACAAACCATGGTGGGGCTTGCGGTGATGGTGCTGCCAAACCTGCATCTCTTCTTTCCTTCGGGTGCGATTGTGGGTGCGGCGCGCGTAACAGTTCATCAAGAACTGGTGAACGCCAGCTACCTTGTGTGGACCACTCTTTACGGCCTGGGTTATTCTGCCGTGGCCGTGGCATTGGCTATCGCCATCTTCCGCAAGCGAGACTTTGTGTAGGCGCGGCGTGAAAGCAAACCAACGCGCTTTATTATCGCCGCCGTTCATCGCAAACTCCTGACCTGTGCAATCTCGAACTCGTGCCTGGGCGCTATCGCTGACGGGCGCCATCTTGGTGGCGCTCGGCTTCGTGCTGGTGCGCCTAACGCTTGAGGCGCGGTCGTCGCTTATTTTGGCGGACGCGCGCATGGACGCGGGTGAGGTTTCGGAAGCCATCGCCCATTATTTGGATGCGGCGCGGGCAAGCTACCCTGGCAACCCATATGCCCGGCAGGCCTTCGATCGCTTGTGGCAGTTGGCCACGCCTTCGCAGGCTGCGCCTTTGGCCACATCCCCGGGTGAAGAAACAGAAGTTGTCCGCCAGGCGCTCGAGGCGTTTCGGGCGGCCGTGTTGTCTACGCGTTCCGTCTACGTGTCACGTGGCGCGCACTTGGGTGAGGCCAACGCGCGGCTCGCGGAGATCTATGCCCGTCGCGAAGGCCGCAACGCGCGGCCCGACGCGCGTGCCTTCGAGCAACGCCGGCAATGGCATTTGCATCGCCTTGCCGTGATCCCTGGACCCAAGCTGCTGTGGGTCGTGACGGCGTTGTTGGGCTTGGCTATGTGGCTGGGCGCTGTTGCCGCTTTCATCACCAAAGCGCTAACGCCCAATATGCGGATCAAGCGGGGCCCGGCCCTGGGCGCCGGGCTGGCGTTTGTGTGTGGTTTTGGTTTGTTTTTGCTGGGGCTTATTCAATGAACCGGGAGCGACACTCTCGAATCAGGTTGGCGTATGGTAAGAATGCCAACGAGTTCCTCGGGCTGCAGGGCCCGCCGTTTTCGCCACCCAGGTAAAAAACTTCCCTCATGGACGTCCGCTGCGAGCGCTGCGCCACTGAATACGAGCTGGACGATGATTCGGTGCCGGCGGGGGGGTGCCCCGTGCAATGCACCTCATGCGGCCACACGTTTACGGTGAATCGGGGGCATGCGGCCCCCGCTGGTGAGCCCATGCCTTCTCCCCCGGCCGCTGACTGGTTGCTGGAAACGTCGGATGGACGGCTGCATCGTTTCCGCAATCTGACTTCACTGCAAAAGTGGATCATCGAACGCAAAGTCACCCGTGAAGACAAAATCTCGCGCACGGGGCAGGCCTGGCGCCGCTTGGGCGAGATCGTTGAATTGGCGCCTTTTTTCGACGTGGTGGACGAAGCCGATCGGGCCCGCGCGGGTCAGGCAGGCTCGCATGCCGAAGACCTTAAAGCGGAGGCGCAACGTGCCCGTCGAGCGGGCAGTGCCCGGCCCAGCCCCGTGGCGGGGGGAGCCGCTGCTGCGTCGCCTTCACCGGCGGTCCGACGCCCGACGCCCGCCGCACGCCACTCAAGCTCGCAGGAGATGGCGGGCGTTGATGCCTGGGCGGCTGATGGCCAATCTCGGACCGACGAGTCGGGAGAGTTTGACACCTCGGTGGTTCGCAACCAACGCCGGGGTGTGAAGCTGACCGTCGGGATACTGCTAACAGCCGCGGTGGCGGTTGCGGTCTGGTTCTTGGTGGATCGCTTCGGCACCGCTGGCAAGGTCTCACCAGGCGCTTCCGCGCTAACGCCTGTGGTGCCAACAGAAGTTTCGCCGGAGCCAGCCGCACCACCGCCACGCGAGACCCCTACGCCTTCCCCACCTGTGGCGGCGGCACCGCCGGTCGTGCCCGCAAAAGCCCCCACCTCGCCCGGCGGCACCCCGACCGCGTCGTCGCCTGCAGAAGCGACGGGTTCCACCGCTGTGGCTGCCGGCAAGGCAAAGGCCGAAGCGAGCGAGGGCGAGGCACCGGCGAGCTACGACAAGATGGTGAGTGATGCGGATCGGCTGCTTGAAAACGGGGCGACGGACCGGGCGCTAAAGCTCTACGAACGCGCTTTGAAGGTTCAACCTCATGGCGTCGACGCGCTTACCGGCATGGCCTATGCGACGCTCGACAAGGATCGGGTGAGTTTGGCAATCGGCTTCTTTGAACGCGCGCTCACCCAGGCGCCTTCGTATGGGCCCGCCATGTTTGGATTGGCCGAGGCGTTGCGCGCGCAGGGCCAGGAAGCCCGCGCTTTGGAAGTCTACCGGCGCTATTTGCAAATCAACGCTGCAGGTGCCGATGCGCCCGCAGCTCGCCGGCAGCTTCGCCTGCTGGAGGACAAGATGGGCGCTGCCGAACCCACTCGTGCTGCGTCGCCGCCTCCAAGTGGGCCACCACCGTCCCCGTCATCGGTTGTCAACGAGGCCGAAGCCCCGTAGCGTTGGTGTGTCGTCCGTGGTGCACCGGAAGGGAACCTGGGTGGGCTTCGCGCTGGCATTGGCCGTCACAGGCGGGGTGCTGGCGGTGTATCACCGCCCAGGCGGACGGGGGTTTTTCGCTGGGACCCATCCTGCGCGAACCGGGCTTCACGTGGCCATCGAGCGCTTGTTTGTTTGGGGTCACCGGGCCGCCGCCGGGGCGTTGGTTTTGGCGTTGGCGCTATGGGCGTGGCGATCTTGGCAACGCCGGCGCTGGCAACCAACGACGCTGCCTTGGGGCTGGGCGGGTGTTGTGACCGTGGCTTTGAGCACCGCCTTTGTGGTGCCCTGGGAGGCTTACTTGCCTTGGGCGGATGCCGCCGCCGTGACCGATCTGGCACCTACGCGGCTCAGCGAAACCGAGGGACCGTTTTCGGAATTGGTAGGCTTGCGCGCACACTATCCCCACGGCGTGGACGATCCGGCCTGGCCCGCTGAACTACGAAGCCGGCGTCGCGTTGTCTTGGCTTGGGTCCATGTTCTGGCGGGGCCCTTGGGGTTGCTGGCCGCTTTGTTCGTGAGCCGCGTTTACCGCGCGCGGCAGCCGTGAAATTCCCAGCGCCACAGCCACCAGTCCAACCAGCGACGTGGCCAACAACCCTGGATTCGTTGGGTGATACCCCCCAGCCAACACCAACACAAGGCCGTATCCCACCAGCCGCAACGGTCCGCGGGTGCCAGCGAAGGTGACCAGGGCAAACACCACGCTGCCTGCGGCCAAGGCTAAAGTCGCCATGTAGATGCCGCTGCCGCTGGCGCTCCATGGGGGCACCTCCAGGTTGAAGCCGTAGGCCGCTAGGGTTTGTAAGAGGTCAAAACGCTCAAGCAGGCCTGCAAACACAACGGCGATGGCCAGCACCGACGCGGCCGATGCGGCCGCGAACCAGGCCGCTTTGCGCAAATCGCGCCGACGAGGTGCCAACAAGGGCGCGGCCAACAGGCCTGCGGCCAGGGCCACAAACTCACCGGCGCGGTTCAAGGTGGTTGCCACCCCTGCGCCTAGGCCGGTGGCTCTATCGATGAAGCTGGCCGCTGCCGCCAGCACACCAGGCGCCGCGAACATCGTTGTGCCCAAGGTCAAGCGAAACGCCAGCGACGATCCCAAGGTTCGACGCCAAAGCCCCATTAAAAAGAAGAAGCTGAGAAACCCATAAGCCACTTTGACGTAAAGCAAGGCACGGCCCCCCACCGGGCCCAAAAGCGCGCGCCCTGACAGCAGCACAAACACCACCGCGATGAAGAGCAGGCTCACCCCCAACGCGCGCGGAAACAGGGCCCGTCGGTTGGCGTCGTTGGCGAGGGCCACCACGAACAAGCCCAGGGCCAGTACGCCACAAAGCTGCGAGACAAACCCGCTGACATTCATGAGCGCCGCATTGATGCCGGCCGACAACGCGTTGTGGGGCAGCAACAAGCGGGCGGCGGTGCGACCCCAAACCAAATCAGCCAGCGCCACGAATGCGGCGGCCGCGGTTAGGTTGAAAGCCGGCCAAGACGACATTCGGGGAGGGCCATTCACGGTCGCAACAGCATACCCTGAGGCAGCGGCGGCGCCTGCATTCGATACACACAGTTTGGGGCTAGGCCCGCAGGTTGGTATGGTAATGGGGTGTGGGCGGTATTTGCTCTGGCAGCCGTGGTGGCTGCGCCCGATGCGGCGTTCCTGGTGGCCCTGGATCCCGGGCACGGAGGCACCAACTTGGGCGCGGCGGGGCTAATTTCGGGGCTGTACGAAAAACGCGTCACGCTGGCCATCGCCCGCAAAGTGCGCGGCAAGCTGGCGAAGCAAAAAGCCATCAATGTGGTGTTGTGCCGCGACCGCGATGAGATGGTTCCCATTCGGGCCCGCGTACGCTGTGCCAATGATGCCGCTGCGGATTTGTTTATCAGCCTGCATGCCAACGCCTCGCCGCCCGGGCCCACACATGGAACACAAATTGGGTTTGAGCAGTACGTGTTGCCGGTCGATCACGCCGATCGAGAAGCGGCGTTGGCGGCGGCAGGTGCCGAGAATCCAGCGGAAGCGGCTTGGCAGGCCCAGCGTGTTCACATTTTGATTGAGGCCAGTCTGGATGCGGCCAAGCGCCTGGAACTGGAATTGGCCGACGCATTAGGCATCGAACGCAACCGGGGCGTGAAACAGCAGGGGGCTGCTTTGGATGTGCTGGCGGGCGTGCAAATGCCCGCGGTGCTTATTGAGGTGGGGTTCATCGATCACCCCGTCGAAGGGGCCGAGTTGGCCAGCGATGAAGGGCAAGAGCGCATTGCCACCGCGTTGGCCAAAGCGTTGGCTGATCTGGCGGCGCGGGCGCGGCGTGCGCGCACCGATCCAGCCATTACGGCTCCCGCGAAGCGGCGGTAGCGGGGGCGGTGCGGGCGCGCAGCTTGGCGAAGAACGCTTTGAGCAGGCCGGCGCACTCGTCGGCCAGCACGCCGGGAATCACCTGCACGCGGTGATTCAAACGCGGATCTTCAAGCAGTTGATAAAGTGAGCGCGCGGCGCCCGCTTTGGGATCATCGCAGCCATAGATCACGCGGCGCACGCGCGCGTTGACCAAGGCGCCGGCGCACATCGGGCAAGGCTCAAGCGTGACGTAAAGGTCTGCGTCGCACAACCGCCAGCTCTGCAACGCATGGGCCGCCGCCCGCAGCGCCAAAATTTCCGCATGCGCCGTAGGATCATGCGCGGCTTCGCGTTCATTGAACGCCACTGACACGATGGCCCCCGCGTGCACGACCACGGCACCCACAGGAACCTCACCGCGCGCGCTGGCCTCCTCTGCGGCGGCGAGCGCTTTGCGCATAAATGCCTCATCGTCTGCGGTGACGACGGTGGGCAGAAGGCTTGACGAATCGGACACCACGCGGCCGATTGTAGCAGCGGCCCACACTAGTGCACCGCTTGCGAAATGCGATCAAGCATTCGCTTGTGTGAGCGGATAATGGCTTTTGCAGGTTTGGTCCACTCGAACGGCGTCGGATTTGAGTTCCAAGCGGTCATGTAAGCGGCGATATGATCTCGTAGTGCGCG
>JBBSJE010000263.1:0-8646 GCA_038257535.1 Polyangia bacterium | reverse complement strand
GTTTCAGGCGGTGCGACTGGACTTGCCCACGAAAAGTGGGCGCTCGTTTTAGGATTAAGCCGCCGACTCGAAGTTGACGGGTGACAAGTAGTTCAAAGCCGAGTGTCTCCGGACTCGGTTGTAGAAGACTTCGACGTACTCAAAGATGGCTCGCGAACGTCAGGCAGGCTATGTCGGCTGGCTCATAACCAACGCTGAATTTCGGAAAGATCGGCTCGCGCCCCGTCAGTTGTGGATTGCCGAGCGCCCATTGCGCCCGCATGTACTCATCCTGATCGCGGCCCAATGAGCGCAAGGATGCATCCAAGAGGCGGAACAAGCCCCAATCGCCCTCCTTGCTGAGATCTTTTGGTAGGCCTTTGACTTCGCCGAAGACGCCAATCTTTGCGTCGCGACCCGGCCACACCAACGGCTCCCAGCGCTCTTGCCAGTTGCCATACTCGAGTGGCTTGCCCGTTCCCACTTTGAAGGTGACCTTTGCCGCCGTTCCGGCGTCGCCCGAGGCGGATTTGATACGCACTTGCAGCGCCGGGGCCAGCTTGTCGGCGCCATTGGGGAACAGCAAGGCTGTGAGGCCAGCCGCTTTGGTGAGGAAGTTTGTGAGTTCGCTGCGGTATTGCACGGAGGGCTTCGATTTAAGCCGATAGCGTTTGCTGACAGCTTCCACATCGCCCTTCAAATTCTCTTCGTAATGAACCCAAAGCGTACCGGTTCTGGGTTGAAAGAAGTTTTCGATTTCTGCGATTGAGGCGTCGGTGCCTTCCAAACGAAACGGATATCGGTCGGCAAGCAATTCCCGAAACGGCGTGGCAACGGCGTCGCACCACGCGCGGTTGGCCGCTTCAGCGCCTGCGCCGGTGATCAATTCTTCAATGCCCACAATCAGAGGCATCAACATTTTGTTCAGCACAGGTTCCCAGCCCCCGCGACCAAACCGCAGCACCAATTCGCTAGACTCCTTTTTTGCCAGACTGAGTTCTTTGCGTACGCCACTGATGTCTTGGGATTCTTCATAGGCCAAGAGAGCCTGCATCAAGTTTCCCAATTGTTTGTAGTACGCGCCCAAAGGCGGCTCAGCGCCCTCTTGTTGGGCGATGCCAAACGCCAAGAAGGAATCGAAGCGTGCTTTGAGCGCTTGCGGACCGCTGATCTTCTTGTCGCGGTTGTTAAGCGCTGCGGCCGCCGCATCCTTTTTTGAACCAAGCTTGTTCAAAATTTTGTCGATGGCGCCCGACTCGGCGGCTTTCCCGAGCAGTTCATCTGTTTTCGATTTCAAATCCAAGTTGGCCGCGAGCGTTTTCCAAATGGTTTCTAGCGGGCGTTCATCTTGGTGACGGCGCAACAGCCCCTGCGCATCAGCCAAGTCGTTAGGTCCGCGGGGATACACCTGAGCGAGCAGGCCCCGCCATGATTTTTCGTATTCGCCAAAGTACCGGCCGCGAAGGTCTTCAACCTCTTCTGGCTTCAGGGTTTTGCGCGGGCCCATCACCCAGATGTCTTCGGCGCCGCCCATGGTGGGTTCGCCTTTTTCCAGCGCAGAAATGCGTTCGCGAATGATCTCGAAGCCACCCTTGGTGAAAGCGCCGGGCTGCTTGGTGTCCTCGCGGAACAAGATGATGGCACCGCCCAAGATGCGGCCCAGGGACAAATCGTGGGCGTCCAAGTTGGGATCCGAAAGCAACAGCGCCAAAGGATCTTGTTCGGCCATGGCACGCAAGGTGGCGCGGGCGCGTTCGACCGTTTCGCTGTCGCGTTCAACCCATAAATCGCCTGCGTTGCGGGCGGTGAGGAAATACAGATCCAGCGCGTGCGAGAGCGTGGCCTCGGCGCGTTCGCTCACAGCGATGCCCGCCGTGGCCCAACGACGCTTCCAGCTTTCCAGCATGGTGGTACGCGCCACAGGCATCTGTTCGGTCAGCCACTTTTCTGTATCCACTTGTGGCTCTTCGGGCGATTTGGGGGCGGTGGCAATTAAGTAGCGTGTGAGCCGTTCGCGGGCGTCGTCCACTCCACCTTTGCGGGTGGCCGCAAAGTTTTTGAGCGCCGCCGCGTCTTTGGCCAGCAAGGGGACCACCGTTAGATCGCGAATGGCGCGCGCCATGGGTTCCCGCAAATCGCCGCCGGAATAAAACCCAAACCGCATGCTGGTGGGCGGGCCTTCGGTTTCGAGCGTCCAGATGTTCTCCGCTGCCTCGGCCAAGGCTTCAAGTTTGCGCGGATCAATGTCGCCATCGGCGCCCCTGGCTTGCGCCAGCCCTTCGGTAAAGCGGCCCACGCGGTTGGCGAGCCTGATGTTTCGGCTGTAGGCAGAAATGGGCGTCATGCCTAAACCCAAGGCCGCGAGCAGACACGCGCTGGCAATGCCCAAACTGGCAAGGCGGCGGCGCTTGACCGCTTTGGCCGAAAGCCCTGCCATGTTTTGATCGGGGAACATCACCCGGCGAAACACCTCGGTGAGGAAGTAGGCCTTGGCCTTGATGGGCGGCTCGATGTTCAGGCGCGGGGCGATGCCAAAAGCGTCGGCCATGCGCTTCATGATGCGATCAACAGGCCGGCCCTCTTGGGTGCCGCTGGTAAAGTAGATGCCGCGCAGGAGCGGGGTTTCTTGATACACGTTGGGTGCGAACAGCTCTTTGGTAAGCCCCACGAGGTTGGGGCACAGCTCTTCAAACTCAAACGGGAAATGGTGAACCTGTTCCCGCGTTTCGAGCCGTCGCTCTTCACCCAGACGCTGCAACCCGTGCCATTCCAGCACGTCGAGCAGTTCATCCAGCTTCTCAATGAAAAGATCCGTACGCTCCTCGGCTGAGGTTTCCAGCGGCAAAGTGAAACCCCAGATTTGGCCGCGTTCTTTTTCGCCCAGGTTGGAAAACGTTTCAACGAAGCCCGCCACGAGATCACATTTGGTGATCATCAAATAGATGGGCACAGACACTTCCAGCCGCCCCATGACTTCGTCGCAGCGCTCGCGCAAGCGCGAGGCGAGATCGGCAACGGCGTCTTCATCGCCCAGAAGCAGATCGCTGGCGCTGACGGCAACGATCAAGCCATTGATGGCACGACGTTTTCGCGTGCGCTTGAGCATGTCGAGAAACGCAAGCCATTCGTCCGTGTCTTCGTCTTCGGTGGACCAGCGGCCGGCGGTGTCCAGCAAGATGGCGTCGTTGGAAAGCCACCAGTCGCAGTTGCGGGTTCCCCCCACGCCGCGAATGGCGCCACGCTTGGCGGATAGGTAGGGAAAACGCAGGCCAGAGTTGCGCAGGATGGTGCTTTTGCCGCTGCCCGGCGGGCCGATGATCACATAC
Organism: Polyangia bacterium; assembly: GCA_038257535.1. Lineage (GTDB taxonomy): Bacteria > Myxococcota_A > Polyangia > Fen-1088 > Fen-1088 > JAGTJU01. The sequence continues at coordinate 5,341 of JBBSJE010000263.1, read as the reverse complement.
CAAGGCAGCACGCCCAAGGCGTTGCGACTGCCCTTGCCGGTTCGGGATGACTTGAGGGTGCGAAGCGCTTTGTCGAACTCAAGCTTCATGGCCTCGATCTGCGCTTGCATCTCGGGCCGCATCGTGGAGCCGTGCTTGTTGGCGCCTTCCGACAGGGCCGCCTCAATTTGACCGGCCGATTTTTTGGCGAGCACCGCCCGCAGCACCACAAACAGCAGCAATCCCAACACCACCACCGCGGTGACCGCAATGGCCGGCCACATGGGCATTTCGTCGAATACGAAAACGGCGGCCCATGACAGCGCAATGAACAGGATGCCAAAGATGTACTTGAGCATCGAAACCTTCCTAAGCGCTGCGCCTAGCGCAGCGAATTAACCTGCGTGATGGTGTTTTCAACTTGTCCGCTGAGCACAATGCGCAAGCCAATGTACACGGACATCGAGACCAAAAGTGCCCCCAAGGCGACCCACATGAACAAGCGTTTGTCGTTGCGTTTGGCAGACGGCTCTTCGGGGGGAAGGGCATCGGGCGAGAGCGTTTCGGGAAATTCATACGAGCGTTCAAGCTCGTCGCGCAGCGATTCGATCAGGCGATTGAGTTCCACCTCCCCGCCGCGCATGGCGTACTGGCCCTGAAACCCTAGCACCAGGCACAGGTAGTAAGCGCGCAGGGCTTCTTTACGCTGCTCGGAGCCGCGCAAAGCATCGAGGCGACGAAAAAATCCTTCGCCCGCCACGTTCTCGTTGAAAAAATGCATTTGCAGCGGCCGTGACAGCCAAAAGCCCCGCAAGGGGTCGGGTTTGGTCAGCGCCACTTCATCGATCAGGGCCACCAGAGCGTAGGCAATGTCGTGGGCGTCGCGGTCTTGAATGCCGGCCTGGCGCGCGTCGGTGCGCAGCTTTTCAATGTAGCCAATGATCTGTCGCTGCAACGCCTCGGGCGAAACAGCGCCTTGCACGCCGCGAAGTTGTTGAATGGCGGCGAAGCTGTCTTTGGTGATCTCGTTGAGCCTGTCCATGATTCACTCCGCGCAACGGACGATGAGGCCGTACACGCTTACTCCTTGCGCTGGGGAATGCCGAGAAGTTCCACTTTGACCTTGGTGGCGTCAAAGGGTGGCGGCAAATAGATCGCGATGGCCTTTTCCTCCATCACGTGTTTCCAGTGGCTGCTGTCAGTGTCTATGATGAAATACACAACGCCCGAGCGTATGGGCACTTCAGGCGGCGGGCGATGCGTGAGTTTTACAGGCACGCCCGGGGTGGCGGCGCGCACCACCGATTGAATCTGATTCCATGAGGCGATCTTGGAAAAGCTGGCCAACTTTTCGGCCACTTGGTCTTCGGGAACGCCTTCGGCTTTGACCGCCAGCACGAAGCCTTTGCAGCGCGCGGCGGCTTCGTTGTCGAAGCGACCGAAATGCACCCCGTGCTTGATCTGCAGGGGCACCGGTACGTGCGATTCGCGCACGGTGGACTGCAACATGGCTTTGATGATGGCAAACAGCTCCTCGTAGGTGCTGCGCAGGTCAGTAAAGTTGAACGCGGGCAGTTGCGCGGGATCAGTGCCGGTGGAAAAGGTGGTGAGTTGGCCAGCCACCTGAATCAAAAGCAGATAAAGCTGGTGCGGATGCAGATCGGGGCTGCGTCCCATGTGAACGAACAAAGGGATGAGTCCGTTGACGGCGTTGAGTTGCAAATATCGGGTGACGTCGGAGCCTGAAAACTCAACGCTGGAATTGTCGCGTTCGCGCCGCTGCGACGAAAGGGCTTTTTGTTTACCCGTGAGCACACCCAACACTTGGCTGAGGTTGTTGACGATGAACGGGGCCGCGTCGATGCGCAGCGACGGCGGAATGTACGTGTCCACCAGCACCAAGGCGCCTTGGGCGTCGCGGCTGATTTCGGCCACCTTGATGGCGCTGAAATCGTCGCGCGGCTCATTGCCGAACAGAACCACCAAGTTGGGGGTGCCAAAGGCGATTTCGACCGGGCGTCCCGCCGAGGCCAGATCCTTGACCATGCGGGGCTCGATGGCAAAGCGGGTGCGTGGGGGGAACAACGCTCGGGATACAGCGGCTTCCTCGAACGACGGTACACCTTCGCGTTCGATGGGCAGGCCCAAAAAAACCTCCAGCGGCTCTTGTTGGCCGGAGGGAAAATGGCCCTCGATGGGTCGCCCCGCGGGCACTTCACGATCGCCTTGCTTAAACACGACGGGGGTGCCATCAGGCAAAACGCCCCAAAATGAGGTTAAGCGCAGCTCGCCCGAGCCCAAAGCCCCCACATCAATGCGCAGGTTCACCACGCCCCAGCTGTAGGGCGACAAGGCGCCGAGCCAGGAGGACAGCATGCGCTGGTGATAAAGATCTTGCTGCTGCAGGTGCTGAGGGCACATGAGCATGCCTTCGGTCCAGGCAACCCGACGAACTTCCTCTTTCACGAGGGCTCCTTGGTTTGGGCGAGCTTGTTGAGCATGTTCCGTGGTTGTTTAGCGGTTGAGTGTGATGCGCGCCGCTTCAAGCACCACGCCAATGCGGGGGCCGCTAGGCTGCTTGGGTTTGTGGCAATGATCGGTGTCGGCCGGGGGCAGGTTTTCGATCAAGCGCCAGGTGTTGCCCACCGGCGACCGAAACAGCGCCACGATGGCCACGGCGCGCGCGTCGTCTTGGCGCTTAAACGAAATCCGTTCGTAACCGCCAGGCTTCACGGTGACCTCTTGCATATCGAGGAGGTCCGAGCCCAGCAATTCTCGATCGCCGCGCAGCACCTCATCGGCGGCGGCGGTTTCTAAAGTGGTGGCGCCTTTGAGCAAATAAACGCGCACGATCGTGGGGAACGACTGCCCGCTTTCGTCCGGGTTCATGGGATCGCCCGCTTTCAACATGACCTGAATCGGCTCTGGTTGTTCACAGGGCGGCGGAGGCGTGTGCGCGCACCCCGCGGTCCAAAGACCACAAACCAGCAACCCAACGAATTTAAGACCTTGCCCGCTCATAAGCGGCGTGAGTCTGCCAGATGAGGAAGAAAACGCGCAACGTCAAAGTCAACGACTTGGAATTGGGACGGTTTTTTGTCGCTGAGGCGGCCATGTTCGTTTTTGCCTTCGGCCGCGGCTGTGAGATGCTCCCTGGCGGTGGTTTGCAGGTAGACGCGCGAACGATTTGTCGTATCGTGGGGGCAGGCGCCGCTGACTTCACCCGAGCTTTCTATGACGTGCGTGCGAATCATTGTTCAGCGACCGGGTCACCCGGAGTTGCGACGTGTGTTCTCCACGTCGCCGGTACGGTTTGGCCGTAGCGCGCAAAACGACCTGCCGTTGCCAGAAACCTATGTCTCCGAATGGCATGGGGCGATTCGCTTCGAGGCCGATGTGATCGAGGTGACCGATCTTGGATCTACCAACGGCACCACGCTTGATGGACAGAAGCTGGTGCCCGGGGCTCCGGTGCGTGCCGAGGGATCGACGGTTTTCCAGATTGGTCCGCTCATGATGCTGGTTGAGCCCGTTTTCGACGAAACGGAGGACCCGGGAGTGGCTCACACGATGCTGCACACGCCGCCGGTGAAGGCCGTGGCTCCACAGGCTTGGGCTGGCGGTGCCGCTGCGCCGTCACCCGCGGGCCCGCCGGCGGCCAGCGTGCAGCCGGCGTTCAATCCACCGACCTTGTTTGGCGATCGGCCGTTTCCGGCCCCGCAGGTGGAGCCAATGCCCTCAGGGGCTCCAAACCATGCGGTCGAGCCGCGCGGCCGGGTGGCGACAACACAGCCGCCCCCGTCGGCACAGCAGGAGGGAGCTGTCCCTACTTTCAACCCGCCCACCTTGTTTGGCATGTCCGCCGACAGCATGAAGCCGCAGCAACCGCCGGCCCCGGTGCCGGCCGCCGCGCCGCAGCCTTTCGCAAACGGACCGATATCATTCAACCCTCCAACGTTGTTTGGTGTTTCGCCCAAGGACGTGTTGGCCCAAGGCCCGCCACGTGCGGCCAGCCCACCACCCGCGGCCCCCGGAATGACTCCGAAGGCAGCGCCAGAGGCCGCCGCCAAAAGCCTGAATCCGCCCACATTGTTCGGCGACCGTCCGGTGATGCCTCCGCCTGAACCGGCGCCACCGGCGATGCAACCCGCGTTGTTGCGTTCAGGAGCGGTTGCGAAGAGCGGCAATCCACCCACTTTGTTCGGGGTGGCAACAGGGGCCGTGGCCCGGGCCCCCGGCGCCCCGGCAAAGCCATCGAACGGCGACCGCGGGCTGGCCCCGGGGGTGGTTCCGCCGTCGCCTGCCGCACCCGCGTCTGACGGGGCCCAGCGCGCCGCCGGGCCTGCCTGGCCCGCGCCCATTGAGGCTGAGGCTGCAAAACCTTCCGCGTCCTGGCCCGCGCCGGCCCCCGCGGCCGATGATCGCTTTCGCTTCACTTCGCCGCCGCAAGCGCAAGCGCCGGCGCAAGCACACGCGCCTGAGCCAGCGCCTCCGCCCCGTCCAGCAGCGTTTGTCCCCGTGGCCGCACCAGCCGCCATCGCCAACGCAGGCACGCCGGTGGGCTCAACGCGGGCCATGTCTGCGGACGATCGGCCAGACTTAAAGACCCAGGCGGTGTTGCGGGCCTTTTGTGATGCGTTTGTGGATTTGCGCCGTGGTTTCGAAGAAGCCGGCGCGGAACTGGGCGTGCGCACCGTCAGCGGGTCTTCGCCCCTGCACCTGGCACGCGATGGCGCGGAACTGCTGCGCTACATGACCGAGGCCAGCGCGGATCCTGTGGCGCGTGGGCAGGAACTGCGCGCGTTTATCGCCGACTTCGCCGTGCACCAAGTGGCCATGATGGAGGGTGTGAATCGCGGCATGCGGGCGATGCTAAGCGCTCTGGATCCGCAGGAATTTGGGATCGAAAAGGGGCCCAGCTTCATGCGGATCTTGGACAAAGATCGCTGGCGGCTTTACACCGAGCAGTTCAGCGAATTGCTGGAAACTGATCACGAACTGAATCAGAGGGTGTTCGGATCGGAGTTTGCGGAGGGCTACGCGTCGGTGATTTACGGGGCCAAAGGTGGGGGAAGAGGTCGCGATGAAGAGGACAAACCGCGGCGGTCGCCTTCAAAGCCTACCCGTCGACGACGGCCTTGAATCAACACCACGCCTGCGATCAAAACGAACAGACGCTGGTGCCTGAGATGACTCCGACCCAAGTAGCGCCCGTGGCCGAAACCTCGCTTCACGCCTTTAGCGGCGTTTCAGTTCGCCTGCTGGCTCTAGAGATCGGAATTGGCGGGGCGGAAACGTACCACGTGTCATTCCGCTTAGATTCGCAGGCCACGTTTCGATCCGGTCTCATGAGACACCAGGG
>JBBSJE010000262.1:0-8663 GCA_038257535.1 Polyangia bacterium | reverse complement strand
TCGTCTGCGGGCTCAACGTTGGAAGCGCTTCATCCACCCCCAGGCTTACCGGCACGCCGTTGAGCTTCACATCCCGCGCCTGCAGGCTTTCAGCTTGCAGTGGCGGCGTGCAGGTTAAAGCCCCAGTGCTCCGCGCACAGGCGGCCTTTGGGTGAAGGTTGGGCGTTGGCTGGTAGGGCCAGGCGCACGGGGGGGCGTCGCTGTGCCGGCCCAGCGGGCGGCAAACCAGCGGTGGCGGCGGCAAGCAGCTGTGCGAGCAAGGGGTCGTCTTCACCCAAGGTCTCGTCGCCAACGATGACCGTGACTTCGTCATCACCGGGTGCGGTGCAAAGCGCGATGAGGCCGCGCCGTGCGACCTGCGCCTCATCGCCCTGGTGAAGGAAGCCGCCACCATCGCAATAATCCTCGGCGCCATGGGTCTGCCCACCACGCCGCCCCGACTTGCGCCGGCCAGGGCACCGCCTCACCAGCCCGAGCTCGACTGGTGTAATTGACGCCCCGCCGGGTGGCTTGTCACAGCGAGCTTTGGCGCAGCCGCGTCCGCTTGCGCCAAACAGCCGCCATTTCGCACATTTCTGCCTCCTTTTTCACCCTCGCTCCTCCCAATCTCCCTTCTCGAAGGGCTTGTTTGCACGCACCCTTCGCTCCTTCACTCCCGAAAACACCCTTCGTTTCAACTATTGGCCGCACCGTAATCATCGGAAAGTGGCTCAATTGCAGTACCTGTAGGGCTTTGTGCGTTGCGAGTTTTTCTGAAGCTAAACCCTTTGCTGCGATTGATTCGGTCCCTACTGAAGCGTTACTGTACACGCCCCCGCGCGCCGATCGCTCCTCCTATGGCCGCAGCCACGACCCCAGCCCCAAATGAATCCCCCCCAACAAGCCAGGCTTCGCTATTACCGCACCGGTGCACTCGGGTTGCGTGCCCTGCAAGACCGTGGTTTCGGCGCACAGCGTTTCTCCCCGGACGCAGACGCCCGCTGGAAGGCCTTCAAGGGCGAGCTGACTGACTCTGACCGGCTCGACCTGCTACTTCGCGACGGTGCTGTGCCCTACCCTGTGGCTTTCTCGCCGGCTGTCGTCTTCGACCTACCGGATCTCGCAACCGACGAACCATTTGGACCTGAATGGGAATCCTTGCGACCGTCAGACGCCGGCCCGATTCTGCGTGAGGCGCGTGACAAGCCCGAGGCCAGTGAATCGCTCCTGGAATTCCTAAAAATGGCAGCTGACGTCTGGGGATTAACACCCTCGCCACCCCAAACCGGTGACGCTTCCCACATCCAAGCCGCCTCGCGCATCATCCTGGCTGGCGCTGGCGCCATCATCGCGGTGGCAGAACACATGGCACCGCGCACCGACACTGATTTGGGCGATCAGGTGCTTCTAGTCACCGACGCGCCCGGCGAACGGCAGCTGCTGGGTCTTGCAGCGGCACTCACTGGCAGCCGCACGAGGCCTCGGTTAGTTACGCCCGAAAACGGGGAGGCCCAAGCTCAAGCCCAAGGCTTCACCCGAGCCACCTTCCTGCTTATGTCCCAAGACGCGTCCGCCGCCTCAAGGGAAGCGGCCACCGCTCTCGCTGCCAGCTTAGGCGCCTGACCACGCCATGCCGCTTTCAAAAGACCGCATCGTCGCGCTGGGCACCACGTACCACCGGCACGAACAAGACGCGCTTGAATTCGCGATAAAAGAGCTACCCGACCAGCACCCCTTCTTGCTTTGGGGTTTGGTTGATCTGGTCGACAACAGCGGGCGCCGCTACGACGTCGATCTCTTAGTGCTGGGCTTTCACGCGCTTTACCTGATCGAGATTAAGAGTTACCCCGGGCGGATCAGCGGCGATGTTGTTGATTGGGTGATCGATTGGCCCGACGGTCGCCAATCTCGCAAGGAAAACCCCGATAAGCTCACGAGCCACAAATCACGTGTGCTGGCCAGCATGCTGCAACGGCAAATGCAGAAGAGCGAGCAAAGGCCGCCTTGGGTGCAGCCACTCATCTTTGCCGCTGCCGAAGATGTGAAGGTTGATTTACAAGGTGCGGCGGGCAAGAACGTCATAACTCGCAAGAACTTCCTGCGCGCCCTGCAACAGGGGGATTATCCGGGAGCACCGCCGCAAGCGCGAAACCACCCCATCAACAAGCCTCAGGCGCTTGAGGTTTTAAGAGCGCTCAAGGCGATGGGGCTACGTGAAAGCAAAGCGGTCCGCAAGGTTAACGATCTGGTTTTGGGCAAGTTGTTGGTTGAACACGACAACTATCAAGATCACGTAGCGGAAAATGAGAAGCTCAAGGCAATCAAGTCGCGTGTTCGCACGTACCAGATAGCTTCTGGTGTCACCCAAGAACGTCGCGACCAGCTTGTGCGGGCGGCAGAACGGGAGGCCAGCATGCTTTCCGTTCTTTCCGACCACCCGAACATCCTTAAGTTGAAAGACTACGTAGCGCAAGGTCCAACGGGCGCGCCGTGTTTGGTGTTCGATCACTTTGAAAACGCACAGCCGCTTGACGCCTTCTTGCGCACGCATCCCAACTTAGATCTTAACGATCGCACCACCATCATTGCGCGCGTGGCCGACGCTCTGGCGTACTGCCATCGCAAGTCAGTTCTGCACCGGGGTTTGGCGCCTTCATCTGTGCTGGTTCAGCGCAATGAAGAAAGCGGCAAACTTGACGTGCGGCTGTTTAACTTCCAGTTGGCCACGCTCACAGAGGCGGACACCGGCACGATGCATGGCACGTCCCACTCAACGTCGTGGCGACAGGGCGACGAGATCGTTTACGTGGCGCCGGAGGTCCTGCAGAACCCAGGGCACGCGCGCAAAGAGAGCGACGTGTTTTCTCTTGGCGCTTTGGCTTACTTCGTTCTGGTGGGCAAGCCGCCCGGGCAGAACATCGTCGAGCGCGAGATGCTTCTGCAGCGAGGATATCTTTCGCCGGCGATGGCGCGGGACGATCTGGCGCTGGGACTGGGAGCGCACGGCAACGATCTGGGAATTGAAGCCCATGGCCACGATCTTGAGACGGTCATGGAGCTGGCCACGCATCGCAACCCGGTGGATCGGACGGATGAAGCGGGATGGTGGGCCGAACAGTTCTTAGATGCTCTCACGGCCCCCCCCGCCGAAACAAAGCCGCACTATGTACCTCCGCTGGAGGCGCGCGGTAAAGACAAGATCGCCGCTGATATGCTGGTGCAAACTGTCCTGGGCACAGGGTCTACCGCACGCACGCTACGCATCCGTTACAACGACAGCACGTTTGCGCTCAAAGTGGCGCTCTCGCCTGATCACGATGTTCGCTTGCAACGCGAGGGTGAAATTCTCACGCGGCTGCAAAGCGATCGGGGCTGTGATCGCATCGTGAAGTTGCATGGCGTTCACGAGGTGGGCGGGCGCACCTGCCTGCGGCTGACCGACGCGGGCGAAACGTTAGGGCGCCTTTTGGCCGAAGAGGGCGCGCAAAGCGTCGACTACGCTCGTCGTTGGGGCGAGGATCTACTTTTGGCGCTTGAGCATCTGGAAGAGCGCGGTGTTCAGCATCGGGACATTAAACCCGGAAACCTGGGTGTGCTTTCCCCTGAGCAGAAGCGCAAGCGGCACCTCATGTTGTTCGATTTTTCGCTTTCGCGCGCTGATGGCAACGACGTCACGCTGGGCACGCCGGCCTATCGGGATCCTTTCTTACCGGCCCGCGGGCGCTGGGATGATGCGGCGGATCGCTATTCGGCTGCCGTGACATTGCACGAGATCATTACAGGTGAGCGGCCACGGTGGGGCGATCAGGACATCGCCAACGCCACCAACGGCGAAATCACGCTGGCCGCAGAGCGCTTCGACGCCACTGTTCGAGATCGCCTGATCGGCTTCTTCCGCAAGGCTTTGGCGCGCAAGGTGGATGATCGTTTTGCATCGGCTGACGATATGCGCGCGGCCTGGGTCTCGGCCTTGACGGGGGTTGCGTTGGCGCCTGATGTGGCGCTAAGCCCCGAGCTGGAAGCAGGGTCAACGGTCGCTGGGCAAACGGTTGCGGCCGGCGATGGCAGTGTGAAGCCACCGGCCTTGCCTGAAAGCCTCAGCTTGACCACGCCCATCGAAGCGTTGCCTTTGGCGGCGCGTGCGAAAAACGCGCTTTCACGCGCGGGGGTGTTACGGGTCGAGGAGCTTTTGCGGCTGCCCAATAACCAGCTGTCCGCGATGCGGGGGTCGGGCCGGGGCACGGCCAAGGAAATTCTGCACTTCATGGCACGCCCCGAGTTCGATCGCCTGCGTGCGGCACTGCCTTCGCAAGGGTCGGCCGCGGATCGGTTTGCACCGGGTTACGCGGGCGCGCCTGTGGCGTTGCACTTCTTGCCAGAGCTGAACCCGGCGGCCAAGGATCGGTTGCGGCAAGCGGGCTTGTTGGATCTGGCTTCAGTCGCGTCGGCCAGCACAGAACGGATCACCCAGATTCTGGTTGATCTGCCTGATGCGGTGGCGGTTTTAAAGGGGCAGTTGGCGCGGGGGGCGTCAGCGGACTTTGGTGTGGCGCGCTCTTTGGATGGATGGGTGGCTTTGGCTTTCCCTGAGGTCACGCAAAAGCGTGGCGATAAGGCCGCGCAGTACGTGCGGCAGCTTTATGGGTTGGATGCTGTGAAGGGGCAGTACGTAGACAGCGTGGCCACCCTGGCCTCGCTTCACAACGTGACACGCCCCCTGATCTATCAGGCGGTGGCGAAGCTGCGTGAAGATTGGCTTACGCTACCGTTCCTCGAAACCCTTCATGCGCTGGTGTTCTCGGTTCTCGATGGTGGAGGAGGCGTTTCCCTGCTTTCGCAGCTGGCCCTTAGCGTGGCGCAATCGCTTGCTCCCGCTGAAGAAGGTTTTATGGGGGCCGTTGCAGATCATGACGAAGCGCGCGTTCGCAAGGCGCAGGCTTTGGTACGGCTTACGGTCGAAACCAGTGACAATCTGCGTTTGGGGCGCGCGCGTTCAAAGCTATGGGTGGGCACGGCGGATGCCGATTTTGCGCGGCTCGACGATCTGGGTGCTGCGGCAGATGCGCTGGCATTGGCTGAGCCCCTGCTTTCGCCAGGCGTGGCTGTTGAGCGGCTGCGCGCGGCCGTGGCGAACACTGATCTAGCGGGGCTTTCTGACGAGCCGTTGGTGGCTTTGGCGGTGGCCGCTTCAACCAAGGCGGCGCGAAGTGCGCGCATGGAGATCTACCCGCGGGGCATGTCTGCGGAGCGTGCGCTGAATCTTTCGGTAACGTCATTGCCACCGCGAGATGTTGATTTGCCGTTGTTGCGACGGATCGTGGCGGCTCGCTATCCCGAGGCCGAGGCGTTGCCGCGAGGCGCGGCTTTGCAGCGAATGATGGAAGGGCACGGCTACGAACTTGATGTTGTGCGTGGCCACTTCAATCGGCGAGGCACGCGCAGCGATGAGGGCACGCAGGCTTCGTTAACCCGCGTTGCCACCACCCATACGGGCCATCGCGCCCCAGTGGATCCCGAGGCCTACGAGTTTAGCCAGGCAATCGAGGTGCGAAAGAAGCGCGGCAGCTTCTGCGTGCTTGAGGTGACGCCTGCATATGCGCGCTCGGCGGCTGAGGAATTGGCGACGCGGCTGGGGGTGCAAGCGCTAAGTGTGGAAGCGGAGCTTCTTTCGGCGGCGCGTGAATTGATGCTGCGCGATCACGTAAGTGAAGACATCGTGTTCACGGCTGATCGTGAAGGGCCACGGGGGGGTGAGTGGGGCAACCTTTGCGATCTAATGAAAGAAGCGGCGGGTGTGGTGTTGGAGGGGTTGCGGCGTCGGCGTGATCCGTTGGTGTTAACGAACCCGGGCTTGTTGGCGCGGTTTCGCCTGCAAGATTTCTTGAAAGAACTGATCGTGCACGCGCGGGATAACGATGCAGCGCCGGCAATTTTCTTGATTGTGCCGATGGCGGAAGAGCCGGGGCGGGCGCGGATCGCTTATCCGGGTGGGGATTTGGCGATTGAAACCACTTCGGACGCGCAGCGGTTGCGTGTGCCGTTAGCGTGGCTAAAAAACTATGATCGAGGGCGCAAGCCTTCTTACGCGTGAGTTTCGTTATGGCGGAGAAAACAGGGACGCGGAAGAAGAAGGAGCTGACGCTAACGAAGGCGTTGGCGCAGTTTTTGGCGAAAGTGCTTTTGCCGGATCTGAAGGTGCGCGCGGATCAGCCGGGGGTGAAGGCGGCTTTGCAGCGGCAGCATGAGGCGGAGCGCAAGAAGAACCTCACGGCAGATGGGTTTCTGCAGTGGCAAACGCGCGTGCTTGAGCAGGTGGGTGCGGCGTGGGTGCTTTCCTGCGTGTTTATTCGCACGTTGGAAGATCGGGATCTGCTGGAGCAGCATCGTCTGGCTGGGGCGGGAGCTGCGGATAGTGAGCAGTTGTTTTTTGAGTTGGCGCCTTCGCTAACGGCTCGTGACTATCTGCTTGCGGTATTTCGTGAGGTGGCTAGTTTGCCGGGGGCTGAAGATCTGTTGGGGCCGCGAAACAATGCGGCGTGGCGGCTTTCGCCCAGCAATGAGGGCGCGCGGGGGTTGCTAGAGTTTTTCCGTCAGCGTGATGCGGCGGGGGAATTCGTGTGGCGGTTCGAGGGAAATGACACGCGTTTCCTGGGGGATCGGTATCAGGATCTTTCTGAAGATGTGCGTAAGCGGTATGCGTTGCTGCAAACGCCGGACTTTGTTGAGCGGTTTATCCTGGACCAAACGCTAGAGCCGGCGATTGCGGAGTTTGGGTTGGAGACCGTGAGGGTGATCGATCCCACGTGTGGGTCGGGGCACTTTTTGTTGGGGGCGTTCGAGCGGCTGGTGGAGCATCGGCTGCGGGTCAGCCCCGCGGTGGATGCGCGAGAACACGCTGCGGCAGCACTGGGTCAGGTGTACGGCGTCGATGTTAATCCTTATGCCGTGGCCATTGCCCGGTTTCGTTTGACCCTGTCGTACCTACGAAAAGCACGTTTTGCGAAGATTGCACAGGCGCCGCGGCTGCCCTTGAATCTGGTGGTGGCGGATTCGTTGCTACATGGGGTTAGAAACGCCAATTTGTTGTTCGCTCAACATGAGAGTGCGGCAGGCGCCTATCACGCTTGGGGCGCCGACCTGTTTGCTCTTGATGACCCCAAAGCCACCAACCGGATTTTTGCTCAACGCTACCACGCAGTTGTAGGGAATCCGCCGTACATCACAGCTAAGGACAAGGCACTGCGCGACGGGTACCGCGCGTTTTACACCGCGTGCTATCGGGAATATGCATTGAGTGCCCCTTTCACTGAACGGTTCTTTCAGCTTGCTGTTGACGGTGGCTTCATTGGCTTGATCAACGCGAACTCGTTTATGAAACGTGAGTTCGGCAAGGCCTTGATAACGAAAGTTTTGCCAAAGTTGGAGTTGACGTCGGTGGTCGATACATCGGGCGCATACATACCGGGCCATGGGACGCCTACGGTGATTCTCTTTGGCCGCAATCGAACGCCATTAACGTCTAATGTTCATGCAGTCCTTGGGAAACGCGGCGAACCAACTACGCCTGACAATGCCCAAGAAGGATCTGTGTGGCGGTCCATTGCGGATCATGGCGCCGAAGTGGGATTCGAGAACGAATACATCACGGTGGCGGAGGTTCCTAGAGAAACTTTCTCTAAACATCCATGGAGCCTTGGAGGCGGAGGTGCCGCTTCATTGAAGGCCTTTCTTGAAAGTCGCGCCATAACGAGGCTCGGGGATATTGTTGATGAAGTGGGGTTCGGAGCAGTAACACGTGAAGATGACGTTTACCTTGCTGGAGGGGGGGCACTCAGCCGGGCAAGGGTTCCGTCGTCGCTCGTGCGGCCGTTGGTTGCCGGGGAGAACGTGCGCGACTGGGCTATCAGCGACGCAACCGATGCATTGTGGCCCTATGATTCGGACACATTTGGGCCGACCCCATCCGGGGGACCTGCGGGGAAATTTCTCTGGTCATGGCGGACGCAACTTAGAGGGAGGGTAGCTTATGGAAAAACTCAGTTGGAACGGGGGTTGGCATGGTTCGAGTATTCAATGTTCTTTAAAGAAAGGTTTCGAACGCCCCTGACGATCACTTTCGCATTCGTCGCCACCCACAACCACTTCGTCCTCGACCGCGGCGGCAAAGTTTTTAAGCAGTCAGCCCCCATCATCAAACTCCCCGAATCCGCCACCGAGGCCGACCACCTAGCCCTCCTCGCCTACCTAAACAGCTCCACAGCCTGCTTCTGGATGAAACAAATGTTTTCGCCAAAGGGGATGCACAACGGCTCTGAATCTAACGCGACACCCTTTCTCGTTCGCTTTGAGTTTGATGGAACGAAGCTAGCTCGTTTGCCTATCCCTGAGGGCCTTCTTAACGATGCCAGGCTCCGCAAACTCGCTCAACGTATGGACCATCTGGTCAAAATCCGCACTGCAGTTTTGAAGATCGAAGAACTCGAAGCAGCTGAAATTTCAACTGCTTTCGCAAAACACCTGGCAGATCGGGACGTGGCTTTACGAGAAATGATAGGGGTCCAGGACGAGATCGATTGGCGGATTTACCAAATTTTTGACCTGATCCCGGTCTCCTCCGAGTTCATTGACATTCCTTCACCGCTGAGCCTGGGAGAACGCCCTTTCGAGGTTCGGCTGGGCAGGGA
>JBBSJE010000261.1:0-8673 GCA_038257535.1 Polyangia bacterium | reverse complement strand
GCGGGGGCCGAATGTGACCGTATTGCGGACCCAGTGTGAAACCCCGCCTTGAAGATTGGCCTGATGGGGAAGCGAGGCAGTCACGTCCAAAGCCCAGCCCAACCCCAGAGCGCGCTTTGTTCGGTTCACTCCCAAACGAAGTCCGGGTGACCAACCATCACCTGACGCCATCACAACGCCGATCGTCGCCGCCCAGCTGTTGGCCTTCGGCGCCTCCGCGAGCTTTTTGAGGGAGATGCAATGGTTGATCGATCCTTACGGCGGCTGGCACGTCGAGCAATTGCAAAGGCTGATCTTGTCGTTGACCCAACCATGAGGCGATAGCGGCGGCTGCGGTTGAGGCGCGGGATTGGCACTCCTGCGGCAAGGGAAGCACGCGTTCGTCAACGTGCTGGTGGTCACCGCTTGCAACGAATGAAATTCGCAGCTCATGCGACTCAACCGTAACAATAACAAGCTGAAGATCTGGTTGTATGCGAGCGCCGAGCGCCGTGGCCTCCTCCTCCACATCAACGGCGCTGGGGCAGTCAATCGTGCCTTCCACCCGTACGAGAGCTCCGGGCTCGGGATGACCCCCAACACCCATCAACAAGGCCAGGGCAGGTGTCCACTCAATCATAGGCCAAGGCGCTTCTGCACGTTTGGTACGAACTGTCCTTGCGGGAAACGCCGCGTGTATTCGCGAAGATCTGCGCGTGCAGCCGTGTGAGCGCCAAGATGATCGTGAGCCACGGCGCGTGCCCACAAGGCGCGCTCAACCACCGATGAAGGCGCATCCACCTGCGTGTCCAGCACAAAGTCAAGATCTAGAACCGCGGCGCTGAAGTTTCCGAGCGCCGCGTGCAATTCGGCTCGAAGTAAGCGTCGAGCCTCGCCTCCGGGCAACGGATGGGCGAGCATAAGATCAAGAACAGCAATGGCCTCACGTCTGCGATTCATAGCGACGAGCGCTTCAACACGCAATGCTTGAGACTCCGCCGAGAAGGCGCCGGCGCCGAAGTTGGCGTCATAAGAATCCAACGCCTGCAAAGCCGAGGCGGGGCTTTGTTGCTGTCGCAGGGCTCGCAGAGCCTGGGTAATGTACGTCGACTCAGGCGCCACTTTTGACGGCGATACCGCCAAGGCAAGGCGCTTCGCAGGTCGCAGCGTCCTGGAAGGTCGAACATTGTCGGGCGCGTGGGGAGCCGCGGGGAGTTCGGACAATGCATCGCCCTCGCCGTGGTCGTTCGGCCTTGTGGGCCCCAGCTGAGGCGCGGTCGGTAGGTGGCTTTGCAGATGAGCTGATGGCTTAGCAGGCTTGGTCCTCAACCCAATTGTCGACAGCGAAACGTAGCGATACCCAGCCGCTCCGACCAGGCCACCAAAAGCAAAGAGGCTGAAGAGCGCGACGACCAGACGCACTATATACGCGTGCTTGCGGCGGCGGACACTCACCTCTGCCCGGAGACGTCGGCCAATCAAACGCCGAGTTGTATCGGGCGTGCACCTGAGGATCGCCGTCGCAGCAAATAGATCGTGAAGATCGCGGTCTGCTTCATCACTTGAGTCGACAAACCTTGCTGGGGCTTGCTGCGTGTTCAGGTCCGTGTCTTTCACAGCAAGCCTCGCTTTGCTAGGGCCGTGCGCAACTGATGCCGCGCGCGGTGAAGCCGAACCCAAACAACATTAATGTCGATCTGCAAGATGGCGGCAATGTCCTGGCCGGAATAGTTCTCCATTTCATAGAGCACAAGTGGGGTCCGGTACTTGTCGCTAAGGTCATCCATAGCTGCGTAGAGTGTGGCTTCGCGTTGCCGCCGTTCCAATCCTTCAACGTCGTTGCAGTCAGCGGGTGGTCGTATTGCGTCTTCCGCTCGATAGACCGACATGAGCCACTTGCGGACGCTGTCCTTTCGCCTCCGCGCCTTCACGAGATTTTGAGCGATGCCAAACAGCCATGTGCGCTCACTGGAGTCATTCCTAAAGGTGTGCCACCGGCGGAGCGCAACCACAAAAACATCTTGAATCAGATCGGGGGCATCAATGCCTGGTCCCCCCAAACGGCGAACCCACCGATCAACGTCTCCTACATATCGCTCGTAAAGCCCGTGGATGGCTTTGTAAAGCTCGGTGTCGCCGTCCGTGTCTGTTGGACGCGTGCGAAGCGCAATCTTCCGCAGTTCACCAGGTTTGGGGCGCACTATTCACTGAGTTGCTGCAGAACGCGAAAGCTTACAAAGAAAACGCACCTGCAGGGCGGCGATGGTCGAGAAACTCCATCTTTGCTTCCTGCCTCTGCGTGCAACGGCATCAAGAGACCGCGCGAGACCTGGCATTCTGAGCCGGCGAAGCTGTGCAGACCTTGCGCGTGGGTGATCCCGAGCGTCAACAGGTCACGTCACATTGCAAACCGGCATCAATGAGGCGATATTGCCGGTATCGAATCCAACCCAAGAAGATGATCAATGAACCTGCTGGCTAAAGGCGCTGCGAACCGCCATCATATCGTGGCTGCTAGTCTCGTCTTGGCGATGGGATGCAGCAACACGGCCATCGTTCATCGCAGAAGTGGAACTCCGATCACTGCCAAGATAGATCGTTCGGACGATGAAGCTCTCTACGTCTCCACGCCTCCTGGGTCGAGCTACCGGATAGAACGTCGGGACGTCAGCGACATTGACCATCCCGGGAACGTGGTCGCAACCATCGGTCTGTCGCTGTTGGCCGCCAGCATTGGCCTTTGGTCGCTGACAGGCCAAAGCGACAACTACAACAACAACGAAAACGGGTCGGGGTTCGTAGCCCTTCCGAAAATTTTTGCCCTTGAATGTTTGGTGATTGGATTGCCGATGTCCATTTTTGGCGGCGCGGTTTACGTTCGGTCGGTCGGGGCAACCACGCCCTTTCATCAAAACGCGAACCAGCCTGGGCCAAGATTTCCCCGCCCCTGATCCGCCTACTTTAGGGCGATCTTGTGCAAACGCAGCAATCTTCTGTAATGAATCAGTGAGCGCTGCGTTTACGCAGGGAGGGAATCATGCAAAACCAGCACGAACATATAAAAGGGCCTGCTTCTGTGGACGGCAAGGTTACCGATCCGGTTTGCGGCATGTCGATTGTCTCGGCCACTGCCAAAGGTGGAAGTGCCGAATACGAAGGAAAGACCTTCTATTTTTGCAACCCCCGCTGCCGCGAGAAGTTTGTTGCTGCGCCACTAACGTATTTATCGCCAACACCAAAGGTGGCTGTGCCCGCCGTGGCCCCCGTTCCCGCGCCGTCCAAAGGCACCATTTTCATTTGCCCGATGGATCCAGAAGTGCGGCAGGATCATCCGGGGTCATGCCCCAAATGCGGAATGGCCCTTGAGCCCGAAGTTCCGCAGCTGGCATCGAAAACCGACTATGTGTGCCCGATGCACGCGGAGGTGGTGCGTGATGCCCCCGGTTCGTGCCCGATCTGCGGGATGGCGCTCGAACCGCGCACCGTCACCCTGTCCGACGCCGACAATCCTGAGCTGGTGGACATGCGCCGCCGTTTTTGGATCAGCGCCGTCCTGTCTTTGCCCTTGTTCGTCATCGGCATGTCCGACCTGATCCCTGGGGCACCGCTGCAACACGCGGTTTCGCCCGTGGTGCTCAATTGGTTGCAGCTGGTACTCGCGGCCCCCGTGGTGTTGTGGGGGGGATGGCCGTTTTTTGTTCGCGGCTACGCGTCCGTCAAAAACCGTAGTCTCAACATGTTCACTCTGGTTGCGATGGGCACCGGCGTCGCATTTGTATACAGCATCGCAGGGACCCTTTTTCCGGGCTGGTTTCCAGCATCATTGCGCACGCACACCGGTGCGGTTGGCGTGTACTACGAAGCGGCTGCCGTCATAACGACGCTGGTGTTGTTGGGGCAGCTGCTTGAGCTACGTGCGCGCAGCCAAACGTCGGGTGCCATCAAAAGTCTTCTGGGCCTCGCGCCGAAAACAGCCCTGCGCATTTCTTCGACGGGTGGCGACGAAGAGGTAGCTCTTGATCAAGTGCAGGTCGGCGACAAGCTGCGGGTGCGGCCCGGAGAAAAGGTGCCGGTCGACGGCACGGTGAACGAAGGGCGCAGCGCGGTTGACGAGTCGATGGTCACAGGCGAATCGTTGCCGGTCCAAAAAAACACGGGCGATAAAGTTACGGGCGGTACGGTCAACGGTACCGGCAGTCTTGTAATCACCGCACAAAAGGTCGGCAACGAGACCATGCTCGCTCAGATCGTAAAGATGGTGAGCGAAGCGCAGCGTAGCCGTGCGCCCATTCAAAAGCTGGCCGACCGGGTGTCATCATACTTCGTGCCCGCGGTCATTCTCATCGCAGCAGCGACGTTTGCGGTGTGGTTCTTTTTCGGGCCAATTCCCCGCTTGCCGCATGCCCTGGTGAATGCCGTTGCGGTTTTGATCATCGCGTGCCCGTGTGCGCTGGGACTGGCCACGCCGATGTCAATCATGGTCGGTGTGGGCGCAGGGGCCCAAGCCGGCACGCTGATCAAGAACGCCCAGGCGCTTGAAATGATGGAGAAGGTTGACACTTTGGTTGTCGATAAGACCGGCACCTTGACCCAAGGCAAACCGAAGGTGGTAGGGGTCATGACGGCGGGGGCCTTCACGGAAGAGCAAGTGGTGCAGTTTGCGGCCAGCGTGGAAACAGGCAGTGAACATCCCTTGGCTTCCGCCATCGTGGGCGCGGCCAAGGAGCGCAAGATTGCCGTTTTGCCAACCACAGATTTTCAATCTGTGACGGGGCAGGGTGTGTTGGCATCGGCGCAGGGCAAGCGGGTGCACTTGGGCAATGCCGCGATGATGAAGTCGGCGGGCGCTGACACCACCACGCTTAATACAGCGATAGAACAGCGTCGTGCGCAGGGCGAGACTGTAATATTCCTCGCCGTAGATGGGGCGCTCGCCGGTGCTGTGTCGGTGGCAGATCCGATCAAAGAGTCGACGCCCGCTGCGGTTGCCAGTTTGAAGGCTGCTGGGTTGTCGATCATCGTGTTGACAGGCGACAATCCTGTGACTGCCCAAGCCGTTGCCAACAAGCTGGGGCTCGACAAGGTGATAGCCGAGGTTACGCCTGAACAGAAGCGCGCTCTTATTCAAAAGCTGAAGGGGGAGGGGCGCAAGGTGGCCATGGCCGGGGACGGCGTGAACGATGCGCCTGCTCTCGCTGAAGCGGACGTGGGCATCGCGATGGGCACCGGTACGGACGTGGCCATACAAAGTGCAGACATCACACTGATGCGCGGAGATCTTTCAGGGATTCTCAAGGCGCGGCGCCTGAGCCAAAGAACGATGAGCAACATTCGGCAAAACCTGTTCTTTGCTTTCCTTTACAATGTGTTGGGCGTGCCCATCGCGGCGGGTGCGCTGTACCCCTTCTTCGGCTTGCTTCTTAGCCCCATGCTCGCGAGTGCTGCGATGAGCTTCAGCTCAGTTTCAGTCATCGCGAACGCCTTGCGCTTACGCAACGCCAAGGTCTGACAAGGCACTTCAGGGCCGATCGCGCAGAATGGCTCGTTGACGCAACCATGTGATCAGCAGCGCGAGCATCAAAACGCATGCCCACCCACCATTGGCCCGGCGCGCGAGTGCACAACCTCCCGCCCCACATGCGTTGCTCGGAATGTCGAACTGCAACTTGTTCACCGATGGGTTGCCAGCGTAGTCATCGTGCGCCGGCGGAAAACTCAACGTCATGAGGCGCACCTGATATGGCCCACAGCAGGAGCTAGAATCACATGCTTCGTCCGATAATTTGATTGTCACCGTTCCGGTTAACTGCGGTGGCATCAAATCGGCTGAAGCGCCGGTTTTCAGGCGTCCAATCCCGCCGCTGGTCCCTACCCGACAAGGGTTACGGAAGCTGTCACATGGAACGCTGACGATCCGGTCCGTCACCTCGTATATGGTGTTAGGAGACAGCGGGACGGTTGGAGTCAGCAGAAACCCCTGCCTCCATTCTCCTGGTAAACGCTTGATGGCTATGGGTACGGAGTGGCCCTGCAGATCGCGCAACCCCAGCCACGGTGCTTCTTGGATGGATGCGCCCACCGCGGTAGCGTCCAAGGGACTGGCGTCGGGTGCCCCACCGTCAGCATTTGGGACGGCTTCGGGCGCAAAGGTCCACGCCATTGGCAATTGAGTGGTGTACGAGACGTAGATTTGCGCATTTGTCGGCCACGCACGAGATTCGTCGGGAAAGACGAAGCGTGCACTAAGGTCGCTTGGGCGGGCCGAGCAAGCGTTCGCATACGAAGAGTAGGCGAGGCCAGCGACCAAACCCGTAAGCACAGCGACAAGACTGATGATTGACGAATGATAGTAGCTCGTCGTAATTCGCCGCGACGCAAGCGCCGGGGACCGGACAAGAATGGCGCGGTTGACAGGGATCGAAAGCCACTTGGCACACGGCGCGCGAATTTTGCTGTTACATGCAATTTGTTTGCCATTCGGTTGCGCCGCGGACGATTCGATCGGACATACTTAAAGTGGTAGTCTGGTCAACCAAGATCGACGGGTCAACTTTCGCGCAAACCTGCGACTCAACGGGGCTTTTCAACCCAGTTTGCTCCGCGCTGGCGCAGGCCGCCGCTACCGCGAGAGCACTTTAAGCGTGCAGAAAAGGGTTGATGGTGGGCACTCCCGTGCGGGCCAAGTCCTTCGAGTTTCGTGTCACGAGGGTCAGCCCATGAACGTTGGCTGTGGCGGCGAGCAGCGAATCGATCACGGGCAATGGGTCTGGTACGTTCAATCGACCCCAGGCGTGAGCGATTTCACGCGTTATTGGCAGAATCCGTTGTTCGTGGGCATCAATTAGCCGGTTCAGCCATGCTTGCAGTGCGGTCGCAGCCGATGTGTTGGTGCAAATCGCAAGTTGTCGCCTGGTACCTTGCCAGCCACGTCCGGTGACGCAACCCCGGACGAGTTAACGGTCGCCTTGCAGGACGTCCCGAGCGGCAACATGGGCGCGGGTTTGACGGACGTCCGGCACGCGGAGGTAACGCGGTTACAGAATTCTCCCCAGTGGCGCCTCAATATAAAGCCAGTTTGCGGTGTGGCGGCGGCGCGGAGATTGCACCAGGGCAGCCGCTATGGACCAGCAAAGCCAGGATCCGCAGACTCAACGAAGCAACCTCCCTTTCCACGCGGAAGATCAGAGCGGGCCTGAGTCAAGCGTAAACAGCGAGGTGTTGAGCGGCACAACAGGCAAGGCAAGCCGTGCGCGTGAGGCTAGTCCGTCGTTTGGGCGGCTGCCAAAGCACGTTGCCATTATTCCGGACGGCAACCGGCGGTGGGCACGCGCGCAAGGCCTTCACCCGGCCGTAGGATACGCGGCAGGAATGGAGCGCGGTTTGGTGATGCTGGACGAATGCTTGGGAATCGGCATCCGCGAAGTTAGCGTCTACGGGTTTACAACTGACAACACCAAACGGCCCCGTGATCAGCGCGATGCGTTCGTGGCGGCCTGCGTGTCTTTCGTGCAGCGGGCTCAGACGCGCGACATAGCGATTCGGGTTGTTGGTGACGACACGTCCCCCCTGTTTCCCGAGCCGCTCAAGCCCTACGTTAAAGATCGTCTGGGCAGCGGAATGAAGGTGAACTTGTTGGTGAATTATGGATGGGAATGGGATTTGAAGACCGCGATGAAGGGAAGTCCAACTTTGCCTATTGCCGAACGGTTGGCCAGCGCTGATGTGTCTAGGATCGACCTAATGGTTCGCTGGGGCGGGATGTGTCGCCTTAGCGGAATGTTGCCTGTTCAGTCTGTTTACGCAGACTTCTTTGTCGTTCCTGACCTGTGGCCTGACTACAAAGCGGAGCAGTTTCATCAAGCCTTGCACTGGTACGCCAAGCAAGACGTCACATTGGGCGGATAAGCTGTGGGCGTCCGCTAACAAGGGGACGGCGAAGCATCGTACTTTCGCGCGTGCCGTTCCCAATCTTCTTTATCAGTCATTTCAAGGCCGATAGCGCGAATCTGTGAGAAACGTTTGATCCGTAAGCGCCTTCATGAAGGCGACAAGATCTGCTTTCTCCTCGGCGGTCAATCCAAGCGGTTCAATTTGCACATCGGTGCTTGGGTGCCCCCGTCCGCCGCGGTCATAGTGATCAACGACGTTTTCTAGCGTGGCCAATGAGCCGTCATGCATGTAAGGCGCTGTGACTTCGATGTTGCGCAAATTGGGCACGCGAAACTTTCCCAGATCGCCCGTGCGGCCCGTCAGCGCCTGTCGACCAACATCGCCGCCTTCCACGAATGTTCCAGTGTTGAAGAAGCCGTCGTTGGTCAAAGTGTTCTCGGAATGGCAATGGAAGCACTCGGCCTTGCCTCCGAAGAAAAGATCGAGACCTCTTTTCTCACTTGCGGACAGCGCTGTCTTATCTCCTGTGACGAATCGATCGTAAGGGCTGTTGGCGCTGACCAAAGTGCGCACAAAACTAGCGAGCGCTTTTCGCAGGGCCACTTCAGTTGGTGGGGTTCCATAGGCGGTGCCAAAATCCCTCACGTAAGATGCGTTGGCCGCCTGCCAAGGCCCATTGCGTCTCATCGCCTTGGTGAAGGAAGAAGCGACTATTGCCAAAATACTCGGGGCCATGGGGTTGCCTACGCTGCCGCCACGACTTGCATCGGCAAGGGCGCCGCCTCATCAGACGGAGCTGGATTG
>JBBSJE010000260.1:0-8728 GCA_038257535.1 Polyangia bacterium | reverse complement strand
ATCGACAACAGGAAGCTCAATCGGGGCGTCAACTTCAACCAGCCCCGCATCCTGTAACCACGGAAACGTGTCGGCGTTGGCATCAGCGCCAGCCATCGGTGAGGAGAAGGGGCTTGCAGCGCACCCGGCCATGGTCAACAAAACAAGCCCGAGAATGATTTTAGGCAAAGCCCCCATCCCCCTTGGATGCCACTGCCCAACAACTTGAGTCACTAGGGCGTGCCATGGGGAAGGCGGAACGCTGCGGTGAATCGCGTACATCAGCCAGCCCGATGCCCCAAAGATCCCAGTCAGCAGCGCAAACAGGCACGGGTTAGAAAGCTGCGCGCCGGTCAGGCAAGCCCCCGTTGCCACCAATCCTACCCAAACCTTCGATTTACCTATTGGGCATACCATAGACGCATCGTGCCACTGCTCCGAGGCAAGCCCCTGGTTGAATCGAAAGGCGTACTTCCGTAGTATTACGAGTAGGAGTAAGAAATGAGAATTACATCGAAGGGCCAGGTGACCATTCCCGCTCATGTGCGTGAGAAGCTGGGGCTATTGCCCAATACCGAAGTAGACTTTGAGATTCAAGGCAATGCTGCGAGGCTCGTAAAGATCCCGCCCAAACGCGCACGCGGAAGGGGCCACGATGCGGTTCACCGCTTGCTGGGAGCCGCGACTGTGAAGATGAGCACCGATGAGATTCTCAGTCTGACTCGCGGCAAAAAATGAGCGTTGTTTTGGTTGATAGCAACGTCATCCTGGATGTTGCCACTGCGGATGAAGTTTGGCTTGAGTGGTCCGCTAACGCGCTTGGGGCCGCCGCGAATGAATCAGCGCTTGCGATCAATCCATTGATCTATGCGGAGGTTTCCGTCGGATTTCATCGCATAGAAGAGCTGGAAGCCGCAGTGCCCTCCGCCCTCTTTCACAGAGAATCGCTGCCGTATGAGGCGGCATTTCTTGCAGGAAAAGCCTTCCTTCAATACCGCCGAAGAGGAGGAAAGCGAAACAGCCCCCTACCAGATTTCTACATTGGAGCCCACGCTGCCGTACGGGGGTTTCGTATCCTTACAAGGGATGCAAGTCGTTACCGAACGTATTTTCCAACAGTAGAGCTCATCAGCCCGTGATTTGAGTCTGATTCACGTTCAGTTCGAGGGCGCCTCGCTAGAGCTGCCGTCGAATGATGGCACCCCGCCCCTTCGTTCGGCCTCCGGGCGCGCCACAAAATCGGGTCGCTGGGGGGCATGCATCAAGCCGTTAAGATGCCGCAAACGCTGCCCCGCCAAGGCGCCCAGTAGATTCTTTACCCATTTTTGCGTTTAGTTGCCGCACTCGTTGTTGACGTCGCTGCGGTTCATGCCAGAGCGCATCGTGAGCGCCTGAGGGCAAGGGACCTCTTTGTAACGCAGGGCTGGGTTGTCGGCGGCCTCGAACCACTCGCCGAACCAGCGGCAACCGGCGGCCAGCTCCTGCAAGCCCCGCGATTTAAAAACGCTGTCGCATTTTTTTAGGACGCAGGATTTGAGCGCCGCGTGGTTGGCGTTGCCGCCAAACTCGTTTTTGCAGTTGGTAAGAAAGCCACCATACTGCGCGCCCAGCTCTTGGTTCGGAACGCCCCACTGAGACGAGCACGCGTTGAAGGCTCCCACGCCGCCGCCCGGAATCGCGATGTCGAACTGACCGCCAGACACATCGTAGCCGATGTTGATCGCCTGCACGATCATCGTCTTTCCGCTCAAGGCGCGGGAGCCGGGATCGTTGCCCGCGTTGTGTGACTCGCCTGTGAATTGTAGTTGATAGCAACGGCCGCAAATGTTTCCGCTGGAGGTGGCCGCAAAGCCATACGCCAGCTGCGCATTCACGGCCCAGGAGGTCAAGCCGTAGCACATGTGCGCATTGCCACCGTTGCATGAGCTTTGCTCGTTGGAGCCCACCACGGCATTGCTGCGGTTGCAGCTGTTCATGGGCGAGACGCCGTTGGGCACGTTGCTCTGCCAACCACAATGAGGTTTGCAGCAATCCCAAAAACGCGTGGCGTAGCCCCGGCAACCCGTGGCGATGGGCGTGGTGTTAACCTGTCCGCCGCCACCTCCCGCGCCCGTGGCGCCACCGCGCCCGCCTGCACCAGGGTTGACGCCGCCACCCGCTCCACCGCGCCCTGCCGTCCCCCCGGTTGCCCCTCCGGTGCCCATGCCTTGCCCGCTTTGCCCCGCTTGCGTATTTGTGCCCTCGCCCGGGTCCTGCGATGGCGGCTCGCCCTGACCGTCGTTGAGATCGCCTTCGCCATTGTCCCCATCCGGTTCGTCCTGCGAACCTTGGTCTTGAGGCTCATCGACGGGCATCTTGGCGCAAGCCCAGGCAAGGCAAGGCACCGAACACAAGATCCATAGGCGCAACATCCGCGTCGTTCTCGCTGTCATTCAACAACTCCCAAAGGGCAGCGGGCGCGGTTCGGCGCCACAGTTTCTTCCACTGCAACGGTGACCCGCCCGCGAATGGGAAACCAACATCGTTCTTTGCGCCATAAAAGCCGCCCCGCTAGGTGCCGCCACTATGGTGCCGCTTGAGGCATCCGCGGCTCGGCGGTATGGCGCGTGCATGCGGAAAGCCCGGCATAGTTGCCTTGCAGACCACCAGGAGAAACACATGACGATCATTGCACATAAGAGTTTTGTCAGCGGCCTTGTTTTTGCCAGCGCATTGTCAATGCTGTCGATGGGTTGCGACGACGACGACGACGGGTCCGCGCTAAAGGAAGATGTCGCGCTAACGGTTGCAATGGAGGTTCCCGCCCCAATGGGAACAACAACCGCTTCTGGCACCTATAAGTACGAAATGATGCCGGCCACGGGGGTAATGACGTACACCCTCACCGTCGCAAACCTCACAGGACCTGCACAGGCAGCCCACATTCATTTAGGGCCTGTGGGGGTGGCGGGGCCGGTGGTGTTGCCACTCCTCGTTCCGTCAACGGGCACGTCGGTTAGCGGAACGGTCACGCTTGACGCCAAAGCTATGGCTGATCTCACTGCTGGAACTCTTTACGTGAACGTTCACACAGCCGCCAATCCCGCGGGCGAGATCCGCGGCCAGCTCAAGGGGAAATAGTTTCGGGCGGGAAATTTAGACGCTGCTTGGTGGCGAACAAGTAACCAAGGGGGGCGATTGGTGACGTTGAGGGCGACGATCGGTGACTTTCCCTAAAGTTCATCCTGCATAATGTGGCGGTCAGACAACCCTGGTCACCCCATGCCGCGTTCGTTGCTTCAAGTCTCCTCCTCGGTCCTGTTCTGCGCGATGGCGTTGAGAGGGCTAAGCAACATGCCCGTCGCATCAGCACATCCCGACGGAGGCGTAGACGCGGCAGTACCCATTGATGATGCCATTCTCGGGGTGCCAGGGGCCCGCGCCTCCTGGCTGCCCGATCCCGAGTTCGGCGGCCGCATCTACGTCGTTGAAGCCGGCGGAGCCCCCGCGGGAAACCTTCGCCCATCGTTGATCCTCATCCATGGCCTGGGCGAGGCCGCCGCGCGGGACTTTCATCCAGTTCTGGCGGCGCTGTCGAAACACCGGCACGTCGTTGCTTTCGATCTGCCGGGCTTCGGACACTCGACCAAGGGAAACCACGCGTATACGCCTTCACGCTACGCCAAAGTTGTCCACAACGTGATAGAGCGCTACGCCGGCGGCGTCGCCGACGTGATGGGGCACTCCATGGGTGGCGCCATCGCCTTGCTGCACGCGGGCACCTACCCGAAGCAGGTGCGCAGGTTGGTGGTGGTAGACGCCGCCGGAATCTTGCACCGTGAAGCTTTCGTTGGGGAGCAGCTTCACGCTTCACTTGCGCCGGCAAGCGGGGTGCTGCCAACCCTGGTGGCAGATGTCGAGGGCCTGGCGGGGGCTTGGCTGCGCAAAGCGCGTCGCTTCGAGCCGCCGCCGGATCTATTGCTGGGCAGCCGCTTGCTCCGCGAACGCGCTCTTGGCGGCGACACCGGCCGCATCGCCGCACTTTCGCTCATTGCCACGAATTTCGGCTCAGCCATCGCCCACGTGCAGGCCCCCACGTTGCTTCTGTGGGGTGCCGAGGATCGTATTGCCCCTATGCGCACCGCTCATCTGCTTGCAGACCGGGTGGCGAAGGCACGCTTGCATGTGCTCGAAAACGTGGGCCATGTGCCCATGAAGCAGGCGGCACACGCTACGGCGAAGGCCGTGATCGAGCATCTTGACGGCGCCGCGGACGCTCGCAGTCAACGTGGTGCGAGCGACAATCAGGGCCACTACAAATGCAAAGGCCAGCACGATCTGCGCCTTGAGGGCCAGTTTGAGCGCATTGAACTCGATGGTTGTGAGCGCATCATTCTCAACGAAGTTGTGGTCGGGCACCTTTTGCTCCAGAACAGCACCGTCCATGGCATTCGGACCCACGTTTCGTCAGGCATTCAAGCCTCTGAGTCCGTTGTCACGCTTACAGGAGGCGAGCTTGAAGGTTTACCCGCCTTGACAACGGCAGGCAGCCTTTTCGATCTAGCCGGCGTGCGAGTCAACGGGCGTACAAACGCACTGAAAGTCACCAACACAAGCCGGCTTTTGTGCTCCGTTTGCGTGATCGAAGGCGATGGCGGTGTGGTTTACGCGCACGGAGATAGAACTTTGAGCCCGGGGCAAAAGCGATTGTAAATCCCCACAACACCACGATGGCGTTTCGTTCGCCCTAAGGCACGAGCCGGGCCAGCAGATCTGACAACGTTTCGGGGTCTACGGGCTTGGTCAAGTGGCTGTCGAAGCCGGCGGCGGCGGCCAACTGTTTGTCTTCCAATTGCCCATATCCCGTTAAAGCGATGAGAACGCAGCCCCGTGTCAGTGGTGCGCGCCTTAGCCGACGCGCCACCTCGTACCCATCCATGCCCGGAAGGCCGATGTCCAACAAAGCCACGTCGGGGCAGCGCAGAAGCGCGGCCTCGACGGCGCTGGGGCCATCGTAGCGCACGGAAACCCGATGGCCCTCGGACTCAAGATAAAGCGCCAACAGTTCGGCACCTTCAACGTTGTCGTCTACCAACAGCAAGTCGAGGGTGCGCGCAGATGGCGCAGAGCCCACGCGTGGGGCCAAAGGCGCGTCCTGATCGGCCGCCTGGGGTAGCTGAATCTCGAAGGTGCTGCCCGCGCCGGTGCCTTCGCTTGAGCACGTGACGCTTCCACCGTGCAGCTCAACCAATTGCTTCACGATGGTGAGGCCAATTCCCAGCCCAGCCTGCGTTCGGTGCAGCGTGGTGTCTCCCTGGGCAAACAAATCGAAGATACGTGGCTGCAGATCCGGGCTGATGCCGATCCCAAAATCGCGAACACGAACGAACACACGGCCGCTATCAGCGCCCGCTTCAATTCTTATCAAACCTCCTTCTGGCGTGAATTTGGCGGCGTTGTTCAAAAGATTCGCGATCACTTGCTCCATCCGCGTGGGATCCGCGAACACGTGGGGCAACGCAGCTGGAATCAGGGCCTCGAACCTATGATTGCGCTGCTTCAGAAGGGGTTGAGTCGCCTCGATGACGTGGTTCACTGTTTCAGTCAAGTCCACAGTCTGCTTGTGCAATTCAATTTTTCCGCGTGTAATCCGCGACACGTCAAGCAGGTCGTCGATCATGCGGCTCATATGCTTGGCTTGCCGCTCAACGACGGCGGCTGTACGCTGCACCGTTGGAGATGTTTCAAGGCGTTGGAGCACAGCGGCCGCGCTCAGGATTGGCGAAAGTGGGTTGCGCAGCTCGTGCGCCAACATGGCCAAAAACTCATCTTTGCGTTTGTTGCTTTCGGCCAGCTGATCCAGCCGCTCGCTTGCCACGCCTTCCAGTTGTCGGCGATCCGAGATTTCGTGAAACACCAGAACGGCGCCGAGGAGAGCGCCATTTTCGTCTCGAATCGGTGCAGCGCTGTCGTCGATTGGCCACTCTTGACCACTACGAGAAATCAACACCGTATGGTTGGCAAGACCAACCGTGATCCCTTCACGCAGCACACGGTCGACCGGGCTCTGCACGGGCTGGCGGGTGTCTTCGTTTTCGATGCGGAAGATTTCTGAGAGCGGCCGTCCGATGGCAGATTGGTCGTCCCATCCTGTAAGGGCTTGGGCGACCGAATTCATCAGTTCGACCTTGCCGTGCGCATCAGTTGCGATGACCGCGTCGCCGATGCTCAGCAGTGTGACCCGCAACCATTCCTTTTGCCGGCTAACCTCGGCGTGCATGCGGTTGCGCAGGGCCAGTTCGTTTCGCAGCGTCTCGAGCCGGCTTGTTAGAACCTTAAATGCAAGGCCGCTCTCAACGTCGGGCACCAAGCGAATGCCCAGCAGCCCCCTTTCGCCGGGCGGGCGTGCGGCCAGCAACGCACCTTCGACGCGGAACCGGTGGCCATCCTCTTTGGTGGGGAACGCTGCCACAAACGGCTTGCGCACGCGGGCGCTCATGCGCAAGAACGCGTTTACCTCATCCTCCGTGGCGGCGAACAGTTCGCCAAGCCGGCGGACAGGGCCAAAGCGGCGCTTGGCAGCGTCATTGGCGGCGAGGATGGCGCCTTCCTGGGACGCCATGAACATTGGGTGAGGCAGCAAATCGGCAACGCTGTAGAAATCCGCGGCCTTCATGCGGGATCGGCTCGGCAAGGGCGGCGTTAGCCGCGGAAAAACTCACTTCCTGCGGCGGGTTGCCCGTCTGCGGGCGGGCGCAGGTAAATCACAACTTTGCACCCGGCGTCCCCGCGGGCAATCGCCTCCTCGATCGATACACGCGCGTAACCTAGATTCTCGGCGGAGATGACGCCGAACACGTTGGTGGTCATCATGCACAGCGAAGGCCGATCAATAACCATATCGCCAAACGGGCACGCGCGGTTGCCCAAGACCAAACGATCATCGTTGGCTTCGATGATGAAGAAATCGCCCTGGATGCGGCGCTTGAGATCTACGAGCACATCGGCAACCTGCTGCCGGGTCAAGCTTGGGACGTTCAGCGCCGCCCGGTAAGCTTCGTTGATGTGATCACCCATGCGCTGACCCACCACGCTGATAAAGCCGGCCGCCTCATCGAGGCCCACGACTTCCTGCAACGTGCCGCTTAGCTCGCGCAGCAGGCGGCGAAGAAAGACGTCCCGCTCCAACGCCACCGGCACCTGTTGCAAAGATCTGGATCTCTGTTCCATAGCTCGCCCCGTTCGTCGCCACTACATTTACCGAGTTTTGCACGTGGCGCACGTTACGGTCTGGGCTTGGAGCGCCGGCCGTTCCCAAGCAGTAACGCTAAACCCAGGGGGGGAGAGGGGGGGAGAGGGATGCCCCTCAACGGCACGATGGCGTTCGTTCTTTCAAGAATTCTAGCAACTTTGCGCGCGGCGTTCCGAACAGGCATCAGGAGGAAACGCTCATGATCTTGTCTCGCACACACATTTACCATTCTTCGCTGCTCGTCGTTTTGTTCACCGTTGCCTGTGGAGGCGAAATGGACGATGCGTCCACCCAGCCTTTCGCTCAGGCGCTCGAAATCTCACCCGACGTAAGCGAACAGAAGTTCGCGGTTGAGGGGCTCACCTTGTGGCTCAGGCCCGAGCTTCGGCCGCAAAAGCAAGGAGCGCAGAGGCTATGGACCTTGCGCGGACGTACGGGCGGCAACTTGGCGGCGGTGCGTAGTTTCATAATCGGAGATGGGTTCGGGCGCGCTGAAATTTTGGGTTCCCGTACTTTTGTTGTCACGCTGGATGCCCATGAGCTCAACTCACTGCTTTCAGGTTTGCGGCTGTTTGTTGAGATCACACCCGCTTCGCCGCGCATCGCCCCAGCCGTGGTGGCCTTGCAACTGGGGGCCCTGCTCGAACCAAAAGCGCCTGATGGACCGATCACTATCGATGCGCAGCTGCGGCCCGTAAACGTCGCAGGCGAATTGGTCTACCGCGGGCACATGCACACAACCCTCGCTGGCACGCCGCTGGCGCAAACGAGCACCGGCCAGAGGCTCTACGTTCACAACAGCGCCGATGGCTTTAGCCTCGACTTCTCTTTCGAGGCCCTGGAAGCCGAAGCGGCAAGCCGGGGCACACTGAAGGTCACCCTGCTTGCCGCTGGGCGGCCGAGTCAGCGTGCGGAAGCACGCCTCGTGCTGTCTAGCGCCGAGCTCTTCCGCGGGGATCCAGAAATGCACGACCCAGGGTTTCCAGTTTGCGCCCCTGAGGTACAAGCTTGCATTGATGCGCTTGGCGAAGGTGATTTCGACTACGGCGCCTGCGCCAGCTACCGCAACGTCAGCACTTGCCATCTGCCTTCGGCGCTTCCCCAACTGACGCTCATCGAACACGAGGAGGTGGAGGGAATCCTGGAAGCGGCATACGCAGCGCGAATGGCGCTCCCTGCGGGCAAGAAGCTCTACGCCAATGTATTTGCCGTGGATGCCTCAACAGAAGCGCCGCCCCGCACCAGCCAGGTGGCGCGCGCGTGGCAAGAAGCGCTTTCGTTGCGCCATCTCACGATCACAACCTTTGCCTCTAACAACGAGGTTGAGTCCTTCATAGCAAGCTGGCAAAGCGTTGCCCTGACCCAAGCCGCGACGGTTCTCTACGGTGAAGCGCCCGTCATTATGCGGCTGCACGTGCCAGCGATAGCGGATGGCGATGAACATCTTCTGTTGCACTACCCGCAAGCGGCCAGACTCATCGCGCTTGATTTGCTCACCGAGCGATAGCAATGTCGTGT
>JBBSJE010000259.1:0-8729 GCA_038257535.1 Polyangia bacterium | reverse complement strand
GCCTTCGTTCATGCGGCGGCCGCCGCAGCTTGGGCAAAAGCCTCTACCCTTGCAGCTAAACGGCACCACGTGGCGGGCCTGGCAGGTGTCGCAGTAAAGATGCGCGAAGCCGTGCTGAGGAATACCGCAGGTGATGAACTCACGCAACTCGGCGGTCACGTGGCGGGGGAGGTGGTGGCCGTCTGCGGTCCCGTGCCAGGCTGTCGGGGCGCGTAGATGGCCGCAGGTGAGGCGGCAAAGTGGCGGTGTGCTGTGGCTTGCTCCACCCGTGGACATCGGTGCTGACAGCCCAGTGGTTGCGTGGAATCCGTTTAGCCTGAGCCAGTGCAATGAGCGCTGCGTTGGCGGCGGCAAAACAAGGTAAATCACAGCTGGCCCAACGCTACCGGGACGAGCTGCGAGCGCGCTTCCCGGGATCCATACATCTGCAGGGGCCTTAACTGTCGGGTGCCAGGCTGTGTGCCAGGCGAAGGAGCAACGCAAACTGGGGCCCGGTGCAGGCACCTTGTGACTCATGCCAGCAAGGCACTTCTGTACGAAAATGCTTCCCGCCTTAGCCGCCGAATCGTACGCTTCTTGTATTACGAAAGGCACGGAAACTTCGCGACTTCCTTCGTTGGCTGGCTGGTACGTGCAGGTGCAATTCCCCGCCGAGCACTGCATGTGAACGAAACCGTCATCAGGGCTCGACTTCCCTTTGGCTCGAACACATTCAGCGTTGAAGGCGCAGGATGAGATCACCACGGCTGGCCCCAGGCCGCCATCTGGCAACAGCGGCTGGCGGCGTTGGACTTTAACTTCACCAGCGTGGAGGACACAGTCGTTGAAAATGGGATGTTCTATAGGTGCGTCGTGCTGGGCAGCATCAGGTTGCGCGGATTGTAAGGCGTCCACGCGCGAAGGTTTCGCGTAGACCGATGCCGAAGGATCATTGGCCCGCTTACACGAACCGCCCGACCCGGCCACTAGCCCAAGCATGATGACTGCGTTCAAGTACCTGCGCATTTGCCCCTGATCCTTCGTTATCGGACCGTACTTAGACAAAGATTCCTGTTTGTTGCAGAAATGCGAAAGCAGAGGCCATCCACGGGCATCCGTCCTCCTCCAGTTCGCTGTCCTCAAATGCCTTTTTCAGGTGGTAGTTGATGGTTGGAACCTCCACGTCGTAAAGCTGCGCCATCATCTTCTGGCTGAGCCACACGTTTTCGTCGACGTAGACAGTCTCCACGCCGCCTGTGCCGCTGGCGGCGACGAAGGTCAGGGACTCGGCTGCCGAGGAGCGGACAAGGGAGGCGGTGGGGTTCTTCTTGCGGGTCATGTGGCACCTCTGGTCATCCGTGTCACAGCATCCCCTCCAGCGCAAACTCGAACGCGATGCCAAGATGGGCGTAGGTTCCGACATATCGTCCCACAACCTGCTCGCCTTTGTACTCCGAGGCGCGTTTGGGTTTGTCACCCATCGTGTCTCCAACGAACAAGCTCAGTTCGCAACCGGTCGGCTGCCTCTATCGAGCGCGCCGATTAACGGCCTTGAACTTCCTGATCGGGCCTTTGTATAGCGCAACGTCGCTGTCACAAGTGAGAAGCGTGATTCCCTCGGCTATTGCCTGCGCCACGAGCATGCGGTCAAACGGATCCTTGTGGATGGGTGGCAACGTCGCGATGGCCGTGGCATGCAGGCTGGACACGACGATCTCCTGGTATCCGTTATCAAAGAGTGCTCGCCGCAACACCTGTGGGTCTACCTGAAAATCCGACCGCCCCAGGCTGTGCTTGATGCTGATTTCCCACAAGCTTGCCGCGCTGAAGAATACTTCGTTGCTCGGATCTTCAATCATTTTCTTTGCAGACAATGGCAATTCCGGCAACCCACCTGCAGCCCAAAGCAGCATGTGCGTATCCAGCAGCAGCTTCATTTCTGGCCCGTGAACAGCAGCTCAACCTCCTTGCGGCCCATCTGATCGAAATCAGCGGGCACTTTGATTGAGCCAGCGAGGAACCCCACCCGGCGGGGTTCCGCACGGCGGGTGATGCGCGTCACCGTTACTAGCGGGTTGCCAGCTTTTGCGATCACGAACGAGTCCCCCGCGACCGCTTGGTCGACCAATTTCGACAAATGGGTTTTCGCCTCATGAATGTTGATGGTGCGCATGCTTGACTCCTGTGGACTAACTAAAGTTAGTTTACCACATCGACCGACTAGTTGAAAAGCCGACTTTTTACCTCCGCGATTTGTGGCGGTGAGTGGAAGTGGCTGGCATTGCTGGTGCCTGGGGAGTTATCGCCCAAGGGCCCGGAAAAGTTGCAGTCTTGGAGCGCAAAACACGAGCGGCTGCTTGCGTGCGAACACGGCGCCGGACAGCTTTCTGCACGGCCTACCGCCTTGGCGATCTCGGGCAGCGTTCGCCAGGTTCCACGGCAGAAGGTGAGAATGGCCGATTCGACCCGTTCCTTGGCGGCCCAGCTAGAACCCGAAACCTCTTCGGGGGCACTTTGCTCGGAGCTTTGCTCGGAGCTCGAGTCCGCCTCACGTGGCTCCTTTGCTCCCGCTGGCGCGGTCAATGCGTAGGTTTTCTGATTGCCGCTGCCGGACGCCATCAGCAAGCCGGCCCTCATCAACGATTGGAGTTTCAGCGTCACATCGCGGCCATGAGCATCGGTGAGGCCACTGGCGCGCGCATGTGACACGCATCCTTCAGCATGGGCGGTGATCAGTATCAGTCTGCCAAGCTCGTCTAGGGTCCCAAAGCGCTGTCCCCAGGTGCTGTTGAACCCAGGCGCGCCGGATTGCGGGGCCGCCGGAGCCCTCTCGCTCGCCAAGTTGCAGGAGGCTGAACAAGCGCTGCAGCACCGGGTTCCGTGCCAGGCTTATGCCGCCCTTCCATACCTGTGCGGCTTGAACCAACAGCAAGCCAAGATTGATAAACTCGAAGTCCCTTGGTTCGCGAATGATTCTAATGCCTGCGGGGCCTTCGTAGTCAGCATGGATGAGGGAATTGATTAGAGCTTCGCGGATGGCTTGCCGCGCGGGCGTTTCGTCTTGACGAAATAGCCCTTCATCGAGAGCGAAGGGGATCTTGAGGCCAGCGTGAAGCTTGCCAATTACGCGAAGGTAAAACTCGAATACGTTGGCGTTCCATGTGCCGTCGGGCGCAACGCGATCGATCCAGCGATCGTTGTCTTCGGGGGCTCGCGACACTTCGCGATAGCTCAGGTGCCAATGCGGCAGCCGTTCGCGAATCGCGCGCTCTTTGGCCGAGCATGAGCAAGCCCGCCAGGGTTGGGCGCCACGCACCTATTCGATCGCGGCCGATCGCACCAACTTGGGCAAGGAAGCCGGTGTCGTCTTCTGAGAGAAACGGATGATCGGGCCGTTTAGAGGCCAGAAGATTGCGGTAGCGTTGAACGCATTCGGGATGAAGGTCAGTGGTAGCGAAGCGCTCTAGCACTTCGGCATCGCGCTCGGGTTGTGCGTCCGCGAGCATACGTCTGGCAATGTCGCGGTCGGCGCGGTGATCACCTTCATGAACTCGCAGGCAGGTGCCGTTTTCCCATGAGCCATTCAGGTAAATGGGGCGTTTGGATCGGGTGGCTTTCGGGATGCGGATGACCAAAACGGTTTTGCCATCGACCTGCCGCTGCTCAACGTCCTCACGCCCAAGCACGTTGGCACTAACCTTGGCGCGGTTCTCCAGCAGGTTCCAGAGGTCGCGCTCAACGCGGTCGATTTCGACAATTCCTTGGACGACGAAGTGACCATCGGAGCGCTCATCGAGCCGAGGACAATCATGCCACCATCGGTGTTGGCCATGTCGCTGTAGGTGGGCCAGAAGTCGTGCGGGATTGCGCCGTTTCCGTGTTTGCCGGCGGCCTTCTTGGCCTCGAAGTCCCAGCTCTCTCGCCAGGTTTCGAGCTCGTCGAGCGTGAGGAACGGCGGTGGCATATTAAAATCGCCCCGTCTACCCCGCCATCCACAGCGAGACCGAACGTGCCTTCGAAATAGTCGCCATGGACGGCTCTT
Organism: Polyangia bacterium; assembly: GCA_038257535.1. Taxonomy (GTDB): domain Bacteria; phylum Myxococcota_A; class Polyangia; order Fen-1088; family Fen-1088; genus JAGTJU01. The sequence continues at coordinate 4,708 of JBBSJE010000259.1, read as the reverse complement.
TGGCCATTCCACAGTGTGAAGTGGCCGGTTGCGTCTCCGAAGTTGGCTTCAAAACAGATCACGCCTGCGAGATCTGCGAAGTCATCTTGTTCCACGTTTCGGATCAGCGGTGGTCGTGGGTAGCGGACGATGTCAGGACTTCCGAAGGTTCGGATCATATATTTCCTGAACTCGGCCACGCGAATTGCATAGTGGTGACCGTCTGCGCCTTTCTTCGTGGCGAGATCGGCCAGCCCGTGGGGTATGCGATGCCCTGCTTTGTTGAACGCTTCACTGAGGCGCATGGTGCAGGTATTGGCAAGTCGGGGGGAGTCAACGGCCCCACCGATCCTCTGCCGGAAGGCAGGGCTGGTTTCTTCGCTGCCGGCATAGTAAAGGCTGAGTTTGTCGTAATCAGGAAGTTGGCGAATGCGTGGCAAGTGTACGTGCAGGCTAACGTAGTCCTTCAACGCGCCCGTGGCGGTTCTGGCTGAAAGGATGGCCTCACCCATCTTCATTCCCCTTAGCGTGAGCACCCGTCGGTCGCCTCGAAGTGATGAATCCACAACACTACAAATGCCGAGCGGATCAACTTTGATCTGCAAAGCGCCCCCGTTCGTGTCGAATGGCTTTAGCAGGGCCACCTGAATCGTTCCGCTCAAGGGAACATGAACCAGCTTTTCAGAGATGACTCTGGCTCGCTTCGTTTCTACGAATTGGGTCATGGCTTGGCTTTGTTTGTTTGTCGCACTATCGAAGGCCCAATTTTGCGGAGCTTTGGGGTCAGGTCGAACAGTCCGGTCTCAACCGCCACCCATTCTATCGACGGGATGTCAGTGATCGGGCGCTTCCGCGGTTTTAGAAACACGAGGATGTTGGCATTCGTTGGTGGAACGTGGCTTTGGCGCTCGATCTGCCACAGGAAATGAAGTTCACCACCTTGCCACTTTCCCTTCCAGGCCTTCACGTTTGAACAGCCAACATCAAGGTACACGTAGATCTCGTCTGCAAAGGGCGTGACATCCTTGTAGTCAGCGACTTGGCAATCGGCCACGAGACTGGCCTCGCGTGCCACCGTTTTGAGCAGCGGAACATCAATGTCGTCCTTGGGCGGTTCGGTGTCGAAGTGGATGGGTAATTTTTGGGGGGCGGAGGAAGCATCCATCAAAGGCGCTGATGCATCCGTTGCCTTAACAGCCTCAACGGGCGCCGCGAGCGAGGATGGTTTTGCGCGCAGTGGTTCCGCTGGTTCAGGTTGGCGGCAAGCCGGCGTCAACGACAGCGAGGCGGCGACTAGGATCGCTAAGAAGCTGGCGAAGCGACGACCACCACGAGATTGTGACTTTTCGTCATGGCCGGTTTCGATGCAACTTCCTTGAAGCTTGCCGGCTTCGCGACCAGCGCAAAGCAAACGTGAGGCGGGCCTACGCTCGGGCGCGCCTTCGTCGATGGGTTCAAACGTTAGGTCAGTGGTGAGGTGCATGGGCGCTTGGCCGCGACGGCGTGTTGGGATTATCGGTTACGGGTCAGCGAATGTTGCCAGCAAACATTCCATCAGCGGTTGGCAATGGGGAAGGCTATCCGCGCCGGGCCATGCCATAGACCTACATGGCCTAGCTTATGCCACGACGCGTTTTTCGTGAATGCGCTGTAGCCGTTGGGGTTATGGGCGATTCAGTGGCTTAGAGCGGCATGCGGATTCATTTACAATCTAGCTCAAAAAAGCTTTCGCGTAGCCCACCGTTACGTTACGGTACCGGCGGGTATGCGAGTCATGGGTTTGCGGAATGTTGTGCGGTTTGCTTGGCTGCTGGCTTGCCTGGGTGGCTGCGATAGCGACGACCCCGACGTGTTCGTGCCGCCTCCTGGTATGACGCCCGCTCCGGCTCCCAGTGTGGAGGGGAAGCTTGCGGGGCAGTGGGTTGGCGAGTTGGGGGTTCCGCCGGAGCCGGTTGAGCAGGCGCTGGTGTCGGAGCCTTGTGGGGCGGCGGCGGGGTGTATGGTGGCGCCAAAGCCTGATGGTGCGAAGGGCGAGTATGGGTGCGGCTTCGTCATCAATCGTGAGACGAAGAAGGCGGCGCAGGATTTGGTGGTGCTGGGGGCGGACGAAGATCTTTGGCCGGGCAACGTGTTGAAGGCAAACGCGGCTCGCATGGGCAACTTAGAATCGGTGAATGTGCCTAGGGGGCCGCTTTCGCTTTCGTCGACGTTGCAGGGCGGAACGGCTTCGGTGGTTCTGGCGGATCCGAAGAGCAGCACGGTACAGGAGGCGCTGAACACGCTGCTGGCTGGGCACACGATGGCCACTGGGATGGCTGTGGGCAGTTCTTTGGTGGTGGATTCGGTTTTTAGCCAAGAGGATCTTTCGAAGCACTTCTCTGTGGATCTCAGCCTGGGGGGCTTTCTGCCAATTGCGGCGCAGTTAGGGTTAAGTTCGCGAAGGCAAACCACCACAACGCACGCACGGGTGGCGGTGGACTTTGTTCAGTCGTTCTATCGGATCACCATCGATACGCCTCCCAATGCGGCGGCATTCTTTCCAGCGGGGCTACCTGCGGATCAGCTTGCAGGGGCACTGAATGGGGATCGGCCTGTGTACGTGCGATCGGTTACGTATGGTCGGCGGGTGGTTGCGGTGTTCGAGGACGATAAGGCGCAAAACGCAACGGGGTTGGAGGGGTCCATCAAGGCAAGCTATTTGGTCAGTTCGGGATCAACCATGTTCTCGATGGCCAGCATGAGCACGGTGCAACACACGCGGTTCGCTGCGGTGGTTTTGGGGGATGCGCGCGTATTCACAAGCCTTGAGCAGTTGCTGGCCTACTTGCAGGAGCCGCCGGACGTGCGCACAGCGTGGCCAATAGCTTACTCGCTTGCAAACGTGGCAGATGGCTCGGCGTTTTCGGTGGGGCGCACAACCGAGATCGTCACGCGCAGCTGCATGACGTGTGGGTTGAATGATCCCTATGCTGATGCGGTGGATGTGGCGAGCGCGCATGCCTTATCGATGGTGCCGCTTAGCGACTCTGATAGCGACTCGCGGACGATCATGGATGGCGTGCTGGCGCCGGGGGAGCGGCGGTGGTTTTCGTTCGATGGCCGTGATGATTTCCCTTCGGTTGTGGATCCAGAGGTAACTTTGAACGCGATGGTTTCGGGTGCGCGCGTTTGTTTGTATGCGCAGTGCAATGCGGGGATGACGGATCCGCTTTGTTTGGTCGGTCAGCCGGCCACGGAGGGAACCCTCAAAGGCTGCTGTAGCGATAGCGGCAAGGCGCACTTGGAAGGTAGGGGTAGCAGTTTATGCGTTGGTGGTGGGACCGACAATGCGCGCGTGTACGTGTCGGTGGAAGGGCCTGCGGCGGGTGGGCAGTGCGTGGGGTTTGGGATGACGGTGCATTATTGAAAGGGACGGGAGATAATCATGGGCTTGATCAAGGGTGCAAAGCGATGTTTCGAGTGGCTGCAGACCAAGAAATCGGGCGACATAGTCCCGCGCAGCGAAGTTTTGGAGAATTCTGGATGGGATGATGTCTCTTTGAAGACGTACCTGAAGAAAAATAAGCTTGCACCCTTTATGGTTCCGCTACCCGAGGAGAGGCTTAAGATTCTGCAGAACGGTCAAGATATTACTGAGCAATATTTCCTTGAAGTGTTCACCCAAACCGCCCCTAGGAAGATATTGCTCTCTGCTGGCATGCCGCTCAAAGGCGAATCTTCCACATACAAGCTATTGGAGCCCCTCGGCCAGGGTGCAATAGGACATGTCTGGTCAGCACAGGTGAATGAGAGCACCAAACTCGTAGCGGCCAAAGTGATGCTTCCGAGAGAAGATTTGCTGTCGGCATCTAAGATCGCAGACGTTCGGCATCGCTTTCGACGAGAAGCAAAGAATGGCAAAAGCATTTCACATCCGAACATCGTGAAATACTTAGACTTCGGCGACGAAGAGAAGAACCCCTTTCTAATAATGGAGCTTGGCGTTCAGTCCATTGCAAGGACAATCGAACTTGATGGCGCCCTCGCGCTGGAGGACGTGGCAGCAGTCATGTGTTCGGTGGCACCCGCGCTTGGTTATCTTCATCGAAGGAAGTGCATACATCGGGACGTAAAGCCAGATAACATCATCGTCTTCGACTGAGCGTGCGCACGATGTTTGAGGGATTTCTGAGCACGATGTTTGAGGGACGCGGTGCAAAAGAAAAGCCGGCGTAAGCCGGCGTGTGCAGGACACTGTTATTCGCGTTGTTGGGCTTTTCCTTAAAACGGCAGATCGAGCTGTGCGAGTTCCTGCAAAATTGCCTGGTAGCGAAGGGCGTTTTGGTAGGCGTCGAGCAGGTGGTCCATTTCGATGAGGTGGGCCTCCATGATGGCGGCCAAGCGCTCTGCGTGATCGAGGTCGTGGAGCTTGCGCGTTGCCATGGTGCAGCTTGGGTGAGCCAGGCGCAGCGCCCTGCGAGTGGCTCCCAAAGTGTCTTGAAGCAAGTGCATCACTACGGTTTCTGGGTGCTCAAAAGCGACGGCATCGCGGATTCTGCGGGTGATTCGTTGGTGTCGTGCCATCGGTCATCTCTTCTTCGTTGCCACCTGGGAGTGTAAAGTTTTTCGTGTATGGCGGCAGTCTGATCAAACCTGAAGAACACAATGGAGAATCAGATGCCGTCGAACCACAACCCCAAAGGTACCATCGAAACCGCCATACGAAAGAAACGCCCACGAACGAGCCCCG
>JBBSJE010000258.1:0-8834 GCA_038257535.1 Polyangia bacterium | reverse complement strand
GTGTTGGTTCACCGTGGGCGACCTCGGGGGGCACTTCAAAACCGGGCGCCTGATCAAATTTGCCCGCAATCCGCGCGGGCGCCCTCACAACGATTTGTATACTTCAGTGGCAAACGCCATGGGGATACCGATCACGAAGTTTGGTGCCGAAAACGTGGCCACGGGGCCAATCAAAGAAATGAACGGCTAAGGACACGTCCGTTTTCAAGTTCGATGATCCGAGATCCGAGATCGCTGGCGTTGTCTTGACGAAGCGAGGAAATGCGTGCGAATTGTTGCCTGTGGTTGATCTGGCGACTCGAGTGGCCAGCTTGGCTGAATCGAAGGATGATCGACGTTTATCTGCGCGGTTTTTTCCCGAAGCGATCGCCACTCAGCCTAGGGACGTTAGGCCATGCCAGGCGGCAGCCAGCGGTCGCCGGTTTCACAGTCAACGTGCCAGGCCGAAAGCTTGTTGGCCTGCAAGGTCATCATGCCGAAAACGATGGGCAAATGAAATCGGCGCGGGCCTGCAGAGCCGGGGTTGAAGATCATCAGATCTCGGTCTTGGCCAATGAACGGAACGTGGGAGTGGCCGCACACCACAACCCGAGCGCCGCACGTGCGGGCCATGCGCGCGGCATCGGCGCGCAAACGCGGGCCGGCGACGGCGATGTGAAGCAACAGAATGCGGAGCAGATTTTGGTCGGTTTCATCGACGAGATCTATGTGTAGCTCATCGGGCAAATCGGGGCCTCGCACGTCGATGTTGCCGCGGATTGCAAACAGCGGCGCAATCTGACGAAAACGTTCCAGTACCTCAAGGTCGCCGATGTCACCCGCATGCAAAATGGCATCGGGGCGGTTTTCGGCCACCAAGCGTGCGCTGTGAGGGTGCGGGAGGCTGTGCGTGTCGGCAATCACGGCAAGCCTCAGCCCGCCATCTGCACGTACAGCAATGCGCGCCTGCTGCTGGCTGTGTTGGGTTTGAAGCTGTTTGCGTGCGTACGCCACGGCCTGACTTTAGGAGGCCCGCGGCCCAACAACAAGGCGCGGTGTGACCACAAAGGCGTATCAACAAACTGGTGTGAGAATGTGCGTTTCCCCGCCTGAAGGTTTATGGTGGTTTCATGGCTGGCTCCGACATCCATGCACCTCACGCTGCCTGGCTTGAACAAACCATCGCCTTGGCCCAAAACAACGCGGCGTTGGGGCACGGGGGGCCGTTTGCTGCCATCGTTGTGAAAGACGGCCAAATCATCGCCACGGGGTCCAACGGCGTGACCACCCTGAACGATCCCACGGCCCATGCCGAAGTGCAGGCGGTGCGGGCCGCGTGCGCCGCTTTGGGCAGCTTCCAGCTTACGGGATGCACGCTTTACAGCAGCTGCGAACCTTGCCCTATGTGCCTAGGCGCGCTTTATTGGGCGCGCCCCGACGCTGTGTTCTTTGCCGCCAGCCGGCACGACGCCGCCGCTGTGGGCTTCGACGACGCTTTTATATACGACGAGCTGACGCTTGAGCCCCGTCAGCGAAGGCTGCGGTTTGAACACATGGCGCTTGATTCAAGGCAAGCGCCATTTGAGGCTTGGATGAGATCGCCGCATCGGCGGCCGTATTGAGGGAAGGGGATTGATCCACGAGTGTTGTTAAGGCTCGCAGGGTGCATTCAGGTCCGAAAACCCGAACTCAAGTGACTTTGGGACTGCCGCCTTGCGAAGATGCTTGTGGATGGTGATGGTGAGGGCCTGGGCGGTTGAAAACTGGGGCAGTTTGACCTCAATCAGGCGGCCCGCTATACGGCGCTCATCCAACATTTTCACTATGCCCGTGTTGGTGGAGACCACGGCATCAACCTTGGCACCTTTTAGATCATTTTCGAACCAAATGCGCACGGCCGCGGGCGCCTGGGGTTGTGACAACTCCACCCCCAGTCGCTGCTGCCCATGATGGTGGTGCCCTTCATTTACAAGCACAAGCTGGTTGTGCATCTCGCACCACTTCATCACGGGTGAAGGTTGAGCACGCCCCAAGCATCCCACGCACAACGAAAGCAGCGCCAACAGCGTGACTGCGGTCAAGCTGCGCATCACAGACCTTTTCCTTGCTTCGGCGAGGACGTGCGCGCCATGTGGCTGGCGAACAACATCAAGATGCCGGCCCCTGCCAAAGTGACCACACGCAAAGTGCCGCTGAGGTGGCTTGTGTCGTAGACGAGCGCTTTGCCGATGGCCAAAGTGACCAGCGCCAATGCAACATGCACCGCAGGCACCAAGTGGCGCCGGCTGGCCGCGATAAACAGTCCCAATCCCGAGGCCATCCAGAAGAATGTAGGCACCATTCGCCGCGCCACGGTCTCGGCGAAAATGTCGAGGGTGCCGAATTGAAGATAGGCCTGCCAGCTCAATAGCCAAGTTGCCGCACCTACCGCGTACCAAACGAGGCGAAACGCTTCATCGGAAAGTGCAGCACGACTTCGCACGACGAACACGAGGCAAATCACACCCACAACAGAGGCAGCGGCGCTGGGCAGCAACAACACCGCGGTCTTCTCCGCCAAAAACCAAACGCCTGTACCAGCCACTGCAGCGCAGAGCATCGCCGGGCCGGCCCAGGGCCAGCCTCGCGGCCAGGAGAACCAGGTTGCCGTTGCTCCCAGTGCCACGGGCACAAGCATCACAAGCTGATGAGGAAGCCCCAGGTCGCGCCAGAGGAAGATCAGGGCCAGGGCAAGCAATCCCCCGCCGATGAGTTTCATCGCCAAGGGCGGTTCCAGTTGCGGAAGTTTTCGAGGCGGGGGGGCGGTGGTGGGGCTTGGCTCGTTGATGATGTTCTGCATGTGAAAGACTCCTTTCCATGCACAATGCCGTGCGCCTATGGCCAGCCAACGAGCAACCCAAGAACAAGCCCGGGACAACCTGTGGCAATCCTGTGGCCGTGCTCTACCGGCTCCGGGGCAGAAATATGCGAAATTCGGCGCCGCGTTCCACGTCCGATGAAAGCTCAACTCGACCGCCGTGGGCCCGAGCCACCGTTTCAACCACCGACAACCCTAGCCCGGTGCCCTCGGCCGCACCGGATGGCCGACGCGTGAAGAAGCGGCGGAAGATCTTGTCTCTATCTCCTGTTGGCACGCCTGGGCCATAATCACGGACGCTTGTCACCACCTCAGCCTTTTGCAGTGTGACGAGCACATCTATGGATCGCTGCTGGCTGGGTTGGATCCGTGCGTTGTCAATCAGGTTGCGAAGCAGTTCGGCCCAACGCCCCGGATTGATCTTCACGTGAACGGGACCCTCCATGTGCAATCGAAATGACCAGCCTTGATGTTCAACGGCCCTGCGATACTCGGCCAGGATGCTCTCAATCAACCCGCCGTAGTCAACCTCTTGCCACGCTTCATGTGGCACCGCTTGCTCTAAGCGCAGCAGTGAAAGCAATTCGTCGATCGAGCGGCGGAGCCGTTGCACCGACGGTTCAATGCCTTCCACTATCATGGCCACGCGTCCGGCATCCAAGGTCTTTGAACTGCTTAGCAACTCCGCCGACGCGGCGATCGTGGCTAAGGGGTTTTTGAACTCGTGTGCAATGTCGGCACCCAAATCCGCTGCCACTTGTCGGCGCCGCTCCAGATCTTGGGTCAAGGCGTTTAGCGTGCGCGCCAGCGTGCCAATTTCGTCGGGCCGTGCCAACAAGCGCGCATCAGCCAAAGGCTCATGCGGAAACCGCTTGGCTGCGTTGGCCAGGCGCTCGAGCGGGCGCACTAGGCGGAACGCAAACAGAAACAGCACAGGCAGCGCCAAGGCCACGCTGTAAATCAGCAGTTGCAGAAGCTGTTGACGCCACAACACCAAGCGCCGCATCCCACGGTGTGACGCCGCCAAAGCGTAGACCGCGCCCCCGCCGGGCAGAGGGCGCGCCATCGCCGCGACCAGGGTTTTGCCGCTGGACGAAATGTCGGAATGAAAGCCCAACTGGCCTTTGAGGGCGCTTTGCACTTCGCGCCTTGCCGAAAGCGGTGGCCAATGCGCCACAGCCTTTTCGATGAGTTCGGTTTCGTCAGCTCCCGGCACAAGCGATTTGGCCACATCGCCCAACAGTGAACGCGTGACCAGCAAATGCCCGGTTTCGCCCACGGGCACAGCGGTGGCATCTAGCCGAACGATCAGTATGCCTGTGCCCGTCAGCACGGGATCTTCGTGGGGTAAGGCGGCTGCGCGGGCTGTGGCAATGGCCAAGCGCTCGCGCAAATTTCCCACCAACCAACGCTCGTAGGCTTCCGCAAAGAACAACAGCGCCGCCGGTAGCAACACCAAAGCCACCCCCAGCAACAGCAAGCTGCCGCGAACGCTGCGCAAAGGCAGCCACCATTTGGCGCCAGTCGAGGTCATGAACGGTAGCGGTAGCCGATGCCAAATACCGTTTCGATGTCATCGAAGCCCGCATCAACATCGCGAATCTTTTTGCGTATGCGCTTGATGAAGGTGTCCACCGTGCGGTCGGTGACGTTGGCTTCATCGCCGCGCGCGAGATCCAAAAGCCGCTCCCTCCCTAGCACCACGCCTCGACTGCGAACCAAGGCCGCCAGAATTTGAAACTCGGTGCGCGTGAGGTTGACGGGGGCGTCCTTGAACGTTACCGAAAACCGCGAGGCATCCAAGCTCAAAGCGCCCGCCTGCAACCGTTCTGCGCCCAGGAGGCTGGGCGGCTCTCGGGGGGCTTCGGGCTCAAGCCGCCGCGAGATGGCCCGAATGCGCGCCACCAATTCTCGGGTGGAGAAGGGCTTTGTGAGGTAGTCGTCGGCGCCGGTTTCGAGCCCATTGATCCGGTCGACTTCTTCGGCGCGTGACGACAGCAAGATGATTGGCATCCGGCTGGTTTTGCGCACTCTACGGCACACCTCAAGTCCATCGATTTCCGGCATCAAGATGTCGAGAACCACCAGATCGGGCGTGTCCGCAGCGATACGTTCCAATCCTTCGCGGCCGTTGCTGGCGACGCTTACAACGAATCCCTCGTCTAGCAGGGCGGCGCCCAGAACCCGCGTGAGGGCCGCGTCGTCATCGATCAAAAGCACCTTGGTGATCACAGTGGCGCCAGTATCCCACGACTTGAACCAAGAGGGGAGCCAAGCGGCTCGGCCACAACTTTGCCACAGCTTGTTCTTGGCTTGTCCCGGATGCGTCCGCAAGGGCGCCATGGGCCACCGGCATCGTGAGGGCTGGAGGTACTTTCATGAAAACCAGTTCGCAGAACACCCGCCATGTCCGCTTGCCCCGAAGGCCGCTGGCCGCCACAACCGCGCTTGCCTTGCTTGCCACCTGGGGGAGTGGCTGCGCCAGCGAATACACGGTCGTGGATCGCAGCGCTCTGACCATCTCCGACAACGCCCGCGTCTCCGCGACCAACCTGTTGCCGTCCACCCGACGCAACACCTCCGTGGTGGCTCACCTGGCGTTGGCCCAGCAAGTCTATGAAGAGCAGCTCGGCTTGCTCAAGGCGCGCCGGAACAAGGTGCGGGCGCGTCGGCGCGGTCTGAATTTGCTCTCATATGGCGTGTTGGCCGCCACCAGCGTGGCTGCTGCAGCCATGGCCTTGTCAGATGCAGGGGGGCAGAGACCGCAAGTTGCCGGGGCCCTGGCGCTGGGTGGCGCCGGCTTGGGGACGGGGTTTCAAATCGGCAGCTTGATGCAAGAGGAAGTCTCCGTGTTGGATGAGCGCATTGGGCGCTTGCAACACCTTTACGACAGCATGATAGCGCAGGTGCGAGGGCTCATGGAGACTCCGCCATCAGAGCAATCAGACGCCCAAGTGGGTGCGGTGGTGGAGGCATTTATGAGCCAAGCGCTGCAGATCAACGTGAAGGGTTGAGGTGATGTCATGCGCATGGCTCCCCTTGTTGGCATCGCTGTGTTCTCGGTGTTGTTTGGATTTGGTGGCCCCGCGCTGTCGCAAACAGATGGCGCTCCGGTTGTAGACACAAGTTGGCTGGGCGATGGCGCCGTGATCGCGTCTGGCCTCACCATCGTGGCCTTGGCGCGCTTGCTGCCCGATCCTCACGGCCCGCTTTGGCAACACCAGCTGCTTCACGAAGACGACATTGTGAAAGACAATTTTTCTTCCAGCGCCGCGCACCTAAGCGACGTGCTGGTGACCACGTCGCTATTGACGCCTCTGGCGCTGCAGCTCAGCCAAGGCTGGAATGGGGAAACGGCGAAGCGCGGCTTGGTCTATGGAGAAACCGTTTTGCTCACACTTGCTTTGAACGATGCCGTGAAACGAATGATCGGGCGACCCCGCCCATATATGTACAGCAGCAATGGCGACATTAGAGTTTACGCAAACCGGGCAGGCGGTGACGGATATCTCTCCTTCTATTCCGGCCACGCAGCCACAGCCTTTGCGTCTGCGATCTCGGGCGCCTATCTGTATTCTCAAAGCACAAATGATGTGCGCGCGCGGACGGCGGTGTGGGCCGGTGGGCTGTTGATGGCTGGTGCGGCGGCCAACTTGCGCATTCGCGCGGGCAAACACTTTTACAGCGATGTGGTCGCAGGGGCTCTGGTGGGTGGCGCCACAGGCTTCCTGGTGCCGTGGCTGCATCTGCGCTGTGGGGCCACCAACACATTGTCTACGGCAGAATGGGTCGCCATTGCCGCCGCGCCCTTGGCGGGGGTGGCGCTAAGCCAATTGGTGCCCTTGGTGTCAGACGTCTTGATACCGGTGGACAATCCCCAGTCTGTGGGCGAAGTGAAACTGGTTCCGTTTGTTGATGGGCGCACCGCCGGGGTGATGGTCACAGGGCGTTTTTAGCGCGTGGGACGTCTGGTTGGGGAATTGCCAGGTGGCGTTCATCACGGCCCGGCCTCCGCATGTGCGCGTACCAACGGTGATAGGGGCGTACCCCTAATGCACTGAATACCGTTAAGCCCGTCAACACAACACAGAACCATGCGTGTTGCACAAGCGCTGAGGTGGTGCCTAAGGCGATCGGAGCGAGAAGCACAAACGAGGCTAAGGTGCCGCTCCAATACTCTTGCGGAAACGGTCCCAACCAACGTTTCCCCAACCACCATACGTTTCCAGGGCGAAAGCGATGCCATCCAAACGCCGGGTTGTAGATGAACCACAGCACATCCCAGACAATGATCCAAAAGAAGAACCGCGCCAGGATTGTTAGCTCCGCAGCCCCGGTCCAGGGCAACCCAAAGGCGAATCCCAGGTGAAAGCTTACAAAGGTTAAAGGAAGCATCACCGCGTGGTAACCGGTGAGGGGTTTGTTGGCCATCATGAAGCGAAACAGACGCGCGTACCAAGGCTGCACGCGGTACCACGTGGGAAGGTTTTCCGCCCATCCTTTGTCGCCCTCGATTTCAATCTCGGCCATCGCAAATAAGAACGCGTACACGAACAGCAGCAAGTGGCCGGGTAGGGCGACCCAGAGTTCAGACGTCCAGTGGGACGTATGCACCGAAAAAAGCGAGTCCATGGGCGAATCATGCCCTGAATTTGGCGCGTTTGGCGTTACAATCGCGCCATGCGCATCTTATACGGGGTTGTTGGCGAAGGCATGGGGCACGCCATGCGGTCGCGCGTGATTCTGGATGAACTGGTGAAAGATCACACGGTTCAGGTGGTGGTCTCGGGACGCGCCCACGACTATTTGCAAAAGCGTGCCAGCGAACAGCTGTCGGTAAAGAAGATCTGGGGCTACACGCTTGTTTACGAAGACAACGAAGTGCAAACGTGGAAAACCGTGGCCGCCAACGTCAAAGGCGCGATCAGTGGTTGGCCGGAGAATGTGCGCGCCTATTTTGACGTGGTCGACAAGTTCGAGCCCGATGTGGTGATCTCGGATTTTGAAACCTGGAGCTACCTCTTTGCTCAGCGCCACGGCTTGCCGGTGATCTCCGTGGACAACATGCAGATCATAAACCGCTGCAGCCACGCGCCCGAGATTTTGCAAGGTCTTTCAAAAGACTTCGAGCTGACCCGTGCGATCGTAAAAGCGAAGGTGGCGGGCGCCCGCCACTATCACATCACAACGTTCTTCTATCCGCCTGTGAGCAAAGAACGCACCAGCTTGCATCCGCCCATTCTGCGTCCCGAGATCTTGGCGGTCAAGCCGGGCGAGGGCGACCACCTGGTGGTGTATCAAACCAGCACCAGCAACGCGGGTTTGCCGCAGGTGTTGAAGCGATCGGGGCGAGAATGCCGAATCTACGGGATGCGCCGGGATCTAAATGAAGAAGTGAAGGACGGCAACCTGCGCTACATGCCGTTTAGCGAAGCGGGATTTGTTGAAGATCTACGCAGCAGCGCGGGTGTGATCGCCAGCGCAGGGTTTACGCTGATGGGCGAAGCGGTCTATTTGCAGCGGCCTATGCTGGCGCTACCGCTTCAGGGGCAATTTGAACAAGCTCTGAACGCGCGCTATTTGCAGCGTGAAGGCTATGGGCTTGAGGCGGGCACGTTGGACGATGGAGCTTTAGGTGCGTTCTTGGAACGTCTGCCCGATTTTCGTGCCAAGCTTTCTACGTATACGCAGGATGGCAACAACGACCTGTTGCTAGCCTTGCAAACGAGTTTGGTTGCGGCAAAAGCCAGGGCATAGAGGCCCCCAATCGCCCTAGCGTTTCCGCAAGGCGAAGTACGAAACGCCCACGCCCACAAGCCCAGCGAAGATGGCAGCCAAGCCTGGGTTTTGCCACGTCAAGACACCGAGGCTCACGGCTGCTAACACACGCGCCAACCACGCGCCGTATGGATAAAACAGGGCACGAAACGGCCGTGGCAGATCAGGCTCGGTTCTGCGAAGCACAAGCAACGACGTCATCGAGACGATGTAGAGCGAG
>JBBSJE010000257.1:0-8890 GCA_038257535.1 Polyangia bacterium | reverse complement strand
ATCCCAGCGAGTCCTGGCTTGAAAAGTGGATGTGTCACGAGCTGACCGAGGTCTACAACTACTGGGGTTGCGCTGAACAAGAAGCGAATCCGCGGGTCAAGAAGATCTGGGAACGCTTCTTAGACTACGAGCTTTGGAAATTTCAAGAGTGGTTGGAGGTTTTTCTAAGCCTGGAAAAGCGAGTTCCTGAGGAGTTTGTTCCCGCCACTCTTCCGCCTCCCATTCAGTTCGCATCGCAACGCACGTTTGTGCGCGATGTATTGGAAAACGAGGTTCACCTTCGCGCCAAAGGGGCGCATTTCATTCCCATGTCACAAGAAGGGCCCAACGACGCCTCGGTGCGATACCGCGAGGCGATCAACAAAGACGGCTCGCCCTCGGAAACCGTGGCCGCGGGCTACGTGTACGTGCCGGGGACCGAATTGGGAAGTGGGCGCCGCAGCGCCGCTAGAGCCGGCGTGTAGCACCACAGCAAGGAGAAACAAAATGACCAAAACACCTACAGACACGGGGATGAATCGCACCGGCGCGGCGATGTCCCCTATTGATTCGAAAAAAATGCAGGACGGCAACGGACACGCCCAGGTGCCCAACGATCCCAACATTGAACGCATCGCGGACGTTCGGAAAGCTTACAGCCGCAATGCCGAGCCCTTGGGCACGATGCCACCTCCGGGCAACATCAAGGGAGCCGTGCGCACCGCAGCTGGCGCCATGAAAGGTGAAAAGTTGTCCGTGTTCTTGGATCTGTTAGGGGAGCGTTTGGCGTTCGAGAGAACGGGAACGCGACTTTACGAAGCCTTGGCTGCGAAGCTGAGCGCTGCCGACGTTTATCCCGACGGTCCAAGGGCGGCCGACCTCAAGCGCATTCGCGACGAAGAGCAAGCGCATTTTGTCATGCTGGTTGCGGCGTTAGAATCACTAGGGGGCGATCCAACGGCCATGACTCCCAGTGCTGATGTGACGGCGGTGGCGTCACAAGGGCTGTTGCAGGTTTTGGCAGATCCTCGGACAACCTTAACCGAAGCGCTCAAAACCATGTTGACGGCGGAACTCACCGACAACGACGCCTGGCAGGCTCTGGTTGAATACGCTGAGGCGTTGGGGCAAGACGAGTTGGCCAACAAATTCGCAACCGCGCTCATGCAAGAGCAGGAGCATCTGGCGGACCTGCGCGCGTGGACACGGTCGGCGATTGGCGGCCAATTGGGTGTTGAACTGCCGCCACGACCCGTAGAGCGCGGCGCTCCGCTGTTTTGAAGCCTTAACGATTGCCTGAGTGAGGATGCCGTTGACACCGGCATCCTCGCGTCTAATCATGTGAGGCGCGTCGTTTAAGGCTGAACTGGCTGGTCTTGCGCTTGTATCACGCCGCAGGCCACACGCGCCCCGGCATTGCCGGATGGTTGCGACTTAAGGTCGTCCTTGTCGGCATGAACAATGAACGCTTTGCCCACCGCAAAGCTTTGGCCTGCCGTCAGCAAAGCGAGCTCGCCCCACGCATCGACTTTGGCCACGCCGTCCTTGTCAGCGGTGATGTTTCCAAAATCTCCCGCATGGCGTGAATTTGGGTCCGAATCGGGACCCCCATGGGAGTTTTCATGTGGCGCAAAGTGACCGCCTGCAGACTCTGCCTTGGGATCGCTACAGTCGCCGGTTTCGTGAATGTGAAAGCCATGCTCACCCGGCGATAAGCCTGTGACTTCGCCCGTGATGTGAACGCGTTGCTGATCGCGCGCAAGCTCGATGCGACCCCCAACCTTATTGCCTTGCGTGGGCTGCAATTCGGCGCGCGCGCCTTCCACAGCCGTTGCCTGAGCCTCAGCCCGCTGTTGGGCGGCATAGTCCTGGCGCGAGCCCGAGACCACAGGGGGCCCAGCGGCCTTCTCCTGCAGTTGTGAAGGGGGCGCATCCGGTTTGCACGCCATGAAACCCGCGCAAATGGCAAACGCCCAGAGCGGTGGCTTCCACAGGCTGGATTCGCACCAGCGGTAAGACTCTTCAAACAACCTTGTTTTCATGCGTTCAAATTCGTGCAACCGGTAGGCCAAGCCCCTTATGCGGAAGATGAGCCCCGGCCGCAGGCGGCGTTTCGCCGGCCCTCGTGTAAAATGCCCGGCTTCCCATGCCCTACGACCATCGCACCGTTGAGCCCAAATGGCAGGCCCGCTGGAAAGCGGAAGCCCTGCACAAAACCACCTTTGACCCTGCGCGTCCAAAGTTCTACGCGTTGGACATGTTCCCCTACCCTTCGGGTTCGGGCTTGCACGTTGGCCATTGCGAAGGTTACGCGGCCACCGACATCTTGAGCCGCTACAAGCGCATGCGGGGCTT
This sequence comes from Polyangia bacterium, assembly GCA_038257535.1. Taxonomy (GTDB): domain Bacteria; phylum Myxococcota_A; class Polyangia; order Fen-1088; family Fen-1088; genus JAGTJU01. The sequence continues at coordinate 6,556 of JBBSJE010000257.1, read as the reverse complement.
CAACGTGCTTCACCCCATGGGTTGGGACGCGTTTGGTTTGCCCGCCGAAAATTACGCGATCAAAACCGGCATTCACCCGCGGGTGACCACGGCCGAAGCGGTGGCCAACTTCAAGCGCCAGATCGAATCGGTAGGCTTTGCCTACGATTGGGACCGGGAGGTCAACACCACCGATCCCAAATACTTCAAATGGACGCAATGGATCTTCTTGCAGCTGTTCAAGCAAGGCCTGGCTTACGAAGACACGCGACCCATCAATTGGTGCACGTCGTGCAAAACGGGGTTGGCCAATGAAGAGGTTTCGGGCGGCCGCTGCGAGCGCTGTGGCAGCCAAGTGGTGCGCAAAGATCTGCGGCAATGGATCTTGAAGATCACCGCCTACGCCGATCGCCTGCTGGAAGATCTTAGCGAAGTGGATTGGCCCGAATCCACCTTGGCCATGCAGCGCAACTGGATTGGCCGCTCCGAGGGCGCCGAGGTGGTGTTCAAGGTGGCCGAGGGGACGGCAGCGGGCCAAGAGCTGCGCGTGTTCACAACCCGCCCCGACACTTTGTACGGCGCCACGTACATGGTGCTGTCGCCCGAACACGCCCTGGTGGCCGCCATCACCACGGCCCAGCAACAAAGCGCGGTTGAGGCCTACCAAGCCAGCGCGCGGTTTAAAAGCGATTTGGAACGCACCGACCTGGCCAAAGACAAATCCGGCGTGTTCACCGGCGGCTATGCGATCAATCCCGTCAACGGCGAAAAAACGCCGATTTGGATCGCCGACTATGTGCTGGCCAGCTACGGCACCGGTGCCATCATGGCGGTGCCCGCTCACGACGAACGCGATTATGCGTTTGCCAAGAAGTTTGGCATTGCGATCACGCCCGTGGTGCAGCCGAAAGACGGCGGGGCTGTGCCCGAAGACGCGGCGTTTACCCAAGAAGGCATGGCGATCAATTCGGGATCTTTGAACGGGTTGCCCACCGCGGAGGCCAAGCAGAAAATCACGGCCGAGTTGGAAGCCAAAGGCTTGGGCGCCAAGACCATCAACTATCGGTTGCGCGACTGGTTGTTTTCACGCCAGCGCTACTGGGGCGAACCCATTCCGCTGGTTCATTGCAGTGCGTGCGGCACGGTGCCGGTGCCTGAAGATCAATTGCCCGTGGTGTTACCCGAGATCGAGCGCTACGAGCCCTCGGGCACGGGCGAATCGCCGCTTTCCACCATCGAAGCCTGGGTGAACACCTCGTGCCCGCAGTGCGGGGGGCCGGGAAAACGCGAAACCAACACCATGCCCCAGTGGGCAGGCTCGTGCTGGTATTACCTGCGTTATCTCGACGCCACCAACGACAAGGAGCCCTGGTCGAAACAGGCGGAAAAGCAATGGATGAACGTGGATCTGTACGTAGGGGGTGCCGAGCATGCGGTGCTGCACCTTCTGTACGCGCGGTTTTGGCACAAGGTGCTCTACGACTTGGGGCACGTCAGCACCAAGGAGCCGTTTAAGAAGCTGCGGCATCAAGGCACGGTGTTGGCCTTCTCATATCAAGACGAACTGGGCCGCTACCACGAGCTGTCCGAAATCGACCTTACGCCCGACGGCGCGACGCTGAAAGCCACCGGCGAGACCCTGAAGGTGCAGGTTGAGAAGATGGCCAAGAGCAAGCTCAACGGCGTGAACCCCGATGATGTGGTGAACGAATACGGCGCCGATGTGCTGAGGTTGTACGAAATGTTCATGGGCGAATTCGAGCTGCCCAAGCCTTGGGATCCGCGCGCCATAGAAGGCTGCAATCGATTTTTGCGCCGCACCTGGCGCTTGGTAGAAGAGTTCAAACCCGAAGCGGCGCCGCAAGATGACCCACACGTGCGGATTCGCCACAAGACCATCAAACGCGTCACCAATGATTTGGAACGCATGCAGTTCAACACCGCCGTGGCGGCCATGATGGAGTACGTGAACGCGCTTACGGCCAAAGGCGCCAGTCGTGAAGATCTGCTGACACTCATCAAACTCGTGGGGCCATTTGCCCCGCATGTGGGCGATGAAGCCTGGCAAACCTTGGGTGAAACCGGCTTTCTGGTGCAGCAGGAATGGCCCAGCTTCGATGACGCGCTCACCATCGACGATGTGATCACCATGGCGATTCAGGTGAATGGCAAAATGCGCGGCAGCATCGACGTGGCGCGCACGATCAGCAAAGAAGAGGCGGAAAAACAAGCGTTGGAGCAGCCCAACGTAAAACGTCACTTAGAGGGCAAAACTGTGCGCAAGGTGGTGGTGGTTCCGGGGAAGATCGTGAACATCGTTGTGGCTTGAGCATGAGCATTTCAATCTCAAGCCATTAGCCAATGTCACGCGGGCTTAGACGGGTGTGCCCTGGGATAACAGTACGCCCTCTGCACGCAGTTGGCGAAGGTCGTCAATGACGGGGCGCCAGAAGTGGCGGTCTGCCTTGCGAAGTGGCGCGGCCTTATGGTCGAAGTGATCTTCCACATCGTCCTCCAAGGCTTCTGACAGCAACTCTTGGCGGTGCAACACCTCGGCCGCCAGCCGCAAAGGACCGTGGGTGCTGTTGACCGCGCTTACCATGTTGGGGTGGTCAATCACAAGACGCTTGAACTCGGGGAGGCTGAACATGTTGTCAAGGGCCCACCCTCGGTCGCTATCGTTGACTGCATCGCCTTTTTCTCTCATCAGCGCGAGCACGAGCCTGCTGATGATCGGGTAATCTCTTGGTCGCTGCGTCTTCTTAAGTTCCACCAGGTCAGGAATGCCCACCGACGGCAGCCGGCCCCAGTCTGTGTCGAAAACGCGGCTCCGGTTGAAGGCATCCGCGAATGTCCCTACGCGAGGTGGATATCCCATGACGTCGAGAAAGCCCGGTAGCCCTCCACCCTCTGCCGGAAGCAAGAAGTGAAAACCGTGGTGTCGAACCGCGTACTCGGCCAAGAGGGGAGGCGTGAGCTTATAGTACGTGGCTCTGCATGCGTGTAACGCTTGCCGGAGCCGGTCGAGGTTGTCTTGCTCGGGGTCCACCCACAAGTCAATGTCCTCGGAGAAAGTGGCGGCGCCGTAAAGGATGGTGGCCTGGCCACTCACCAGCAAGTATCTGGTGTTGCAATGGTTAAGGTGCCGGAAAAAGCTTGCTATCATGAGTGCCTTCCGGGTCGGTCAAGCGCTCCCGTAGGGCCCAGGCCCGAGCAAGGCGCTCGCCGGGAGTTAACGCCTCCCACTCAAGAACCTTAAAGGGCTCAAGCGCCGCCTGGTCCAAAAAGGCGGCTGGCACCTCGTCGTCTGGGTCACGGGCTATATCCGACACTTTCGCTAAGGGTAACATTGGTTTCCGGGTGGGTCCATGCATTGTCGCCCTTCGGAACTCCGACCAGCATTGGCACCGTCGCGGCCTCCGCTGAGGCCCTAACCCAGCGCACGCCGAAGAAACTTGGCTGTGGGGCCTTTGCTCCTCGCCACATCGTTGGGCGTGCCCTGGGCCACGACCTTGCCGCCCGCATCACCAGCGCCTGGGCCCATGTCGATCACCCAATCGCTTTGCGCGATCACGCTCATGTCATGCTCCACCAAGATCACAGTGTTGCCCGTATCTACTAAGCCTTGTAGCTGCGCCATCAAACGCTGCACATCGGCGGGGTGCAAACCTGTGGTGGGCTCGTCGAGAACGTAAAGCGTGGTGCCCCGCTGCACGCGCTGAAGTTCTGTGGCCAACTTGATTCGCTGAGCTTCGCCGCCGCTCAGTTCTGTGGCCGGTTGGCCAAGTTTCAAGTAGCCCAAGCCCACATCGCGAAGCGCGGCCAACGCACGCAATAGTTGTGGCTCTTGGGCGAAGAACGAATGTGCCTCATCCACTGTTAGCCCCAAAACCTGGGCGACGTTTTTGTTGTGATAGGTGATCTCAAGCGTTTGCGCGTTGTAGCGAGCACCATGGCAGGTGGGGCACGGCGCATACACGCTGGGCAAGAACAACAATTCGACCATCACGAAGCCTTCACCTTCGCAGGTTTCGCAACGCCCTTTGGCCACATTGAAGGAGAATCGGCCGGCCTCGTAGCGGCGGGCACGCGCTTGCTTGGTTTGCGCGAACAACTTGCGCACGCCATCGAATAGCCCTGTATACGTCGCCAAGTTAGATCGCGGTGTGCGGCCAATGGGCTTTTGGTCCACCTGCACAAGCCGCTTGACGTCCTCCATACCTGAAACAATGTGGCCACCTCGGGTCACAACCACGGCGCGTTCGAGCTCATCAACGCCTTCATCTTCAGCGGCCACGTCCTGCCCCAGATGTTGCGCCACAAGTTCCACGAGTGCCTGGCTTACCAAGCTCGACTTTCCCGAACCGGAAATGCCGGTGACCGAAGTAAAAACGCCCAGAGGGAACTTCACCTGCAAGTCTTCTAAGTTGTTACGCGAAACGCTCGCCAGCTTCAGCCACCGTTGCGGCGTTCGCGGTTGGCGGGGGCTGAGGGGCTCGGAATGAAATAGGTAGCGGCGGGTCTGCGAGGCTTGCACGTTCTGCAATCCTTTGAGCGGACCGCTGTACAGCACTTGACCGCCATGCTGGCCCGCCGCCGGCCCCACATCCACCACCCAGTCGGCGTTTTCGATTACGTCCACCTCGTGCTCCACCACAAACAGGGAATTTCCGGCTTGTTTCAGCTGCGTCAACGCGTGCAGCAGCGCTTGCGTGTCAGCCGGATGCAACCCCGCGGAGGGCTCATCCAGCACATACACCACACCGAACAAATTTGATCTGACCTGCGTGGCCAAGCGCAAACGCTGAAGCTCCCCCGGAGACAAGGTGGGTGTGGTGCGATCCAATGACAGATACCCCAGACCCAAATCGAACATCACCTTCATGCGCGAACACAGATCCTCGGCGATCCGCTGCGCCACCAAAGCCTTTTCCGGATGCGCCCGCGCCAACTTTCGAAGCGCTGCTGAGTCGGCTTGCAGGTAAGGACGCAACACATCGGCCACCTTGGCCAGCGGCAACCGGCCAAGCGCGCCGATGTCCAGGCCTTCGAAGGTCACCGACAACGACGCTTGCTGAAGCCGCTTGCCTTCACATACCCCGCACACGGTGCCAACCATGAATTGCGACGCCCGTTTTTTCATCAGCGCGCTGGTGGTGGTGGCAAAGGTTTGCACCACGTACTTACGCGCGCCGGTGAAGGTGCCCATGTAGCTGGGCTCTTCTTTGCGTTTGAGGGCGCGCTGGGTTTCTTTCAGCGTGTAGCCGGCATAAACGGGCACAGTGGGTTGCTCGTCGGTGAACAAGATCCACTCGCGGGTTTTCTTAGGCAACAACCTCCAAGGAACATCCACGTCGTATCCCAAGGTCGTAAGAATGTCGCGCAGGTTTTGCCCATGCCAGGCGGGCGGCCACGCCGCAATCGCGCGTTCCCGAATGGTCAGCGATTCGTCGGGAACCATCGATTGCTCGGTCACTTCATACACGCGCCCCAAGCCGTGGCAACGTTGGCACGCGCCGGCGGGGGTGTTGGGGGAAAACGCCTCAGCTTCCAGATGCGCCTGTCCCCGCGGGTAGCTGCCACAACGGGAATACAGCAGCCGCAAAGAATTGGAGATGGTGGTTACGCTGCCCACCGACGAACGAGACGTGGCCGATCCGCGATGCTGTTGCAGCGCCACCGCGGGGGGCAAGCCTTCGATGCTGTCAACGTCAGGCACGCCGGCTTGATCGATCAGCCGCCGCGCGTAGGGCGCCACCGATTCAAGGTACCGTCGCTGCGCTTCCGCGTAGAGGGTGCCAAACGCCAGCGAGGACTTCCCCGAACCCGAGACGCCCGTGAACACCACAAAGGCATCACGCGGAATGTCCAAGTCGATGTTGCGAAGGTTGTTCTGGCGGGCGCCCCGCACCCGAACCAGCCCATCCGCTATGCCGTTGCCTCCCCGTCCCACCAATTGGAAGCCTAGCGCAGCGTCGCAGACTTGTGTGTCGGGCCACTGTGCGCCCCTTACTTGCACGGCTTACTTTAATGCCTTACATTGAAGTAATGAAGGCAACGCTTACCAGCAAGGGCCAGATCACCATTCCCGGGCCCATCCGGGAGCGCCTCGGCCTTGTCCCGGGGCAGGTCCTCGACTTCGATGAGACCACTCCGTTCTTAAAAGCCGTCCTCGTGTTCGACGAACGGGAAATGAGGACGGTCCTCGGAAGCAAGAAGGGGGCATTGGGGGTTGGCACAAGCGAATGGCTGGATGAGACCCGGGGCGCGGTGGCACTGCCACCGGACGACGAATGAAGACCGCGATCGACACCTCGGTCCTTCACGCGATTTTCAACGGAGAGCCGCACGGGGAGCGCTGGCTGGACGTCCTCGTCACGGCCCGGCGTGAAGGGCGGCTCGTCATCTGCGAAATCGTGTACGCCGAGTTGGCGCCCGCCTTCGTTTCCGAAGCCGACCTGCAGGAAGATCTTCGCAAACTGGGGATCGCCTTCGAGCCAACCGAGCCAACCTCCTCCTGGCGGGCCGGCCAGGCCTTCCTTTCGTATAGGCGAGGCGGCGGACCTCGTGAGCACCT
>JBBSJE010000256.1:0-8931 GCA_038257535.1 Polyangia bacterium | reverse complement strand
TTCGACGGCGTGCAAGTTACCCCTTCATAAACAGCTGACCGACCGATCAACAACGCCGCGCTCACTTCGAGCGCGGCGTTTTTCGTTGTGCCGTGGCGACCGTTAGCGTGAAGCCGGGGGCTTAAGCAGGCCGCGGGATAGGGCGATGGCTACGGCCTCTGTCCTGGTGCGTGCGCCGAGTTTACCTAGAATGTTGCTTACGTGCAGCGCGATCGTGCGCTCAGTGATTGATAGATCCTTGGCGATCTGTTTGTTGGTTTGACCAGCGAACACGGCGTCAAGGACTTGCCGCTCGCGGAAAGTGAGCTCGTTTTGGCCCACACGTGTTGCCATCCTCATGCTTAGCTCGGCCGGCAGGTAGCGCTCTCCGCGATGCACGGTACGGATGGCGTCGGCGAGCGCTTCTCCGCGACAGGTCTTGGTCAAATAACCATGGGCGCCCGCTTTGAGGGCATTCCACACATCGTCATCGCCGTCGTAATGGCTCAGCACCACGACTTTCGGAGGACTTGGCTGCGCGAGCACCGCTCGGGTTACGGCCACGCCGTCGAGCGCAGGCATCCTGAGATCTACAACCAGAACGTGCGGCTGCGTTTCAAGCGCAAGCCGAACCGCTGCGGCGCCGTCCTCAGCCGCCGCCACTACGTCGATGTCCGGTTGGGTCTCGAGCATGGCGGCCACGCCGGCCCTGGCGAGGGGGTGATCGTCGGCAATGAGGACCCGAATCGCAGCAGATTCAGTCATGAGGTGCTGCCGTGGGTAATTTGAGTTTTGCGCTTGGGATCCATAGGTCGACCACGAACCCTCGCCCCTCGGGCCCTGGTCCTGCCTCAAGGGTACCACCACATTGCAGTGCCCGTTCACGCATTCCGATCAGACCGAACCCCGTGCCCTGCGAACGCAGCTTGGGGCCGTTTCCATCATCGACCACGCGAAGGCTGAGGCCATCGTTGTCGCGCGTGACCACCACGAAGACGTGCTGGGGCTGGCCGTGGCGGGCAGCGTTGGTCAGAGCCTCCTCAAGAATGCTTGGCAGCTCGGATTCGACAACACCGCCAGCGACGAGATCGGCGTTCATCTTGAGCGTGATGGAAAGTCCCAGTCTTTTGCGCGCGCGCTCGACAACCAATTCAAGCGCTTTGCCCAAAGCCCGATCGCCCATGGCGGCGCGAAGGGACCATACGGATCGATGAACGTCCTCGTTGGCCCCATCGACCATGCCGCGAATCTCTTCAAGGCGCGCGACGAGGTTGGGATCTTTCGCGCGCGCCCGCAAGGCATCAACCTGGAATCCAAGACCCATGAAGGTTTGGGCCAGGCTGTCGTGAAGCTCCCTGGCGATGCGCTGGCGTTCGTCTTGTATGCGGCCCACAACACGACGTTCGCGCTGGCGTCGCAGCTGCACGACGAGGCCGCCCAAGCCAAGCAGCAACAGGGCTGCGAGCCATCGAAAGGCCGTCACTTCATGCACGGCGGCCTGGGCGGTTACTGTGACTGAAGCGTCGACGGTCGCGTCTGTGACCCCGGGGCGCAAGACCCGGATCGCGACGTTGTGGGTACCCGGCGGCAGATCGCGCAAAACCAAACGACGTTCGGACTGAGGCTCCCGCCATCCGGCATCAAGGCTCGCGACGCGGGCCTGGAACCGTATGGAGTCGGACGCATCGAAATTGGGTGCCGCTATCTCAATATCGATACGGTTTGGCCTGGGGCGAAGGGTGATGGGCCCATTGGGCCGCGCCGGACCGCTTCCGTTGTCTACGGATACGACCTCGGCCCGCGTGTCAGCCAGCGCATCGAACGCAGGATCTTCTACAACTGACACGCCCTGCGCTGTAGCGATCCAAATTCGCCCCTGGCGATCACGCGCCATGGGGGGATACGACGCTATCGCGCAGACGTCGGTCAACAGCCCCTGCCGCGCCGTCAGGTTCACGAAGGCCATCGGGTGTGGAGATTGCGCCATGCTCTCAGCCGCACCGATTGGCACCCGCAGCACGCCGCGCGACGAACTCAACCAAAGGTTGTCGTGGTCGTCAGGCTGGATGCCATAGAATCCGCCGCGCGGGGGACCGGATTCAACCGGCACCGCCCGGATCTGGCCGTCTCGCAGTTGTGCAAGTCCGACGGCTCCGATCATCGTTATCCATAGCGTGCCGTCGGGCGCCTCCCAGGCATGGGTCACATCGTTGGCCGGCAGCCCGTCGCGGGTGGTGAAGCAGTCGACCTTCGGGCCATCGATGCGGGTGAGGCCGTCGCGGCTGCCCAACCACAATCGGCCGTTGAGACCGGGCATAATGAAGGCCACGCGCCCAGGACATCTGCCAGGGGCGGGAACCTCGACCGCGGTGGGTTGGTCGGGGTCGGCAATTCGAAAAAGTCCGCCAGTTTTGTCCGCCACCCAAACCGCGCCGTCGTTCGCAACGGCCAGCATGAGAGGTGGGTGGCGCCAGCCTCCCAGAGGCACGACCTCCTCGGCACGCTGACCGCCGCGCCATCGCAAGAGCTCGTGCCCCATAATCCACACCGCGCCGTTCGGCGCCTCGGCCAGAGCGAAGACCAACGTTCGTTCTGGTCCGGGCAAGGAGATCCGATGCACCTCCCCGTCAGGCGCAACCCGGTAGACGCCATCCATGTGCGAGATCCACACGTCACCAGCGGCGGTTGAAAGCACGGCCAAGACGGCCGCCCGGGGCAAATCGATTGGCGAAGAGACCCAAGGCGGCAACCTATGGCGCGTGGTGCCCTCTTTGTAGCTCGTCCACAAACCCCCATCGCGATCAACGAAGAATCCGTGAAGCGCATCATCGGCCTTGATGTCGAGAGCGGGTCCGCCGGAGATCCTCCGGATGCGTCGCTCGCTTGCGGCCCAGATGACGCCGTCGGGGCCACGGGCGAGGAAACGGGTGTCGCGAAAATCGGACAGGGGTTCAAGACGTTCACCATCAAAGACGAACACGCCATCGTTGCTGACGAGGGCTGCCGTGCCGTCGCCCAGGTCATAAAGCGTCGTCACGGCAGCTTCGGCGAGCCGCGACCGCGTGGCGGCGCCGTCGTCGGCAACGCGGAAAAGTCCTCCAACCCCCGCCGCCCAAAGTTGCCCCCGCTTATCAAACCAAAGCCCCGTGATGAAATCATTCGCAACGTCCTTCTCCAGGTGGAATCGGTCCGTCTTGCCGTTGCGGTATCGAACGAGGCCGGCCTCGGTGCCGAACCAAGCCGCCCCATCTGGACTTTCGGCCATGGCCCAGACCCAAGATGATGGCGCGTCAGAGGACGGTATGATTTCTACAACCCGGTCTTCGTGAAGCCGCAGCAACGAGGCGGGTGCGATTCGTTCGTTGATCCAGTAGGCCGAATTGACGACATCTGTTGTGAGCCCACCGCTGCCGCCCGCGATCCAGATGGCTCCATCGCGGGTCTGAAAAACCCGGTGGGCGCCGGACGCAAGCGCTTTCGATCCAGAAAGCACCGGCGTAGCAACGAGGCCATCGTAGCGGAATACGCCTCGCGGACCCGCCATCCAAACGAAGCCTGCCTTGTCCTGCAAAAGGTGGCTGGCGAGATCGAGCCGAGGTCGCTGCTCAGCCGCGAGGGTCGCGGCGGTCACATCCACGCCCGCGTCAAATAGGTAAAGCACGCAGCAAACGCCAACTGCGATGGCCGGCCGGAGCATGGAGTTCACTATAACGCGAGGGGCGTCCTCTCGGGCATAAGGAGATGCATAGCCCGGGCGCCCCTGTTCAACTTGTCAATCCTGCCAGGCTTGCTGTACCGCCAGCATCCGGCCTGGGCGAACCTCTAAGGTGCGCAGTGGGTCATGTGAACGTTGTACGACACACGATAGAGTGCACCACCCGCGAATCTGTCCGCATAGAAGAACACGATGGGGTACTTCATGCCCTTTACCAAACCCAACTCAGTTGCCTTGTCTTCGCTCAAGCTTACGCTTGCAGGTTGGGATCCATGGAGACCACCGTTGTCTACCGCCATCTTGCCGTTGATGAACACCCAAGAGTCATCGTCGCTTTCAGAGATGATGGTCTCGCTTCCGGTGCCTTGATACAGGAATTGGGCCTCAATCCTGGCGGTGTAGAGCCGATTGTGAGCCATATCCTGGGCCCTGTGCTCTTCATTGTCGTACAACGACTCATCGAGAAAATCTTTGTTGCCCCATCCTTTGTCGTCAATGGGAAACCATTCTCCATCACCGCCGCCAAAGGCGTAGAGGGCCGCAGAACGCATCGTGGCCACAACAGGCACATCGTCAATGACCTTGTTCACGCCTTCGGCCGGTGTGTACCACTGGTTAAATGACGCCGCATCTTTCACGTGGTCCACAGGACTCATTGGGATGAACTGGGGATTGCCATTGGCGCCCAGGGTGGCCTGAACAAAAGGGGCATCACGGTTTGGACGCGCGGCTCCCTCTGCGAACACCTGCTGAAAGTCGGGGTGGTCGGAACGAAAATCGAAGACCTTTGCCTTGAACTGCAGACACCCAGGCCCCATCGCCATTGCTGGATTGCCTCCCATTCCAGCGCTTCCGCCCGCCGCACCGCCGCCACCAGAGCCGCCGTTTTGGTTGCCGCCGCTGCCGCCCATGGCAGTTCCACCGCTGCCGCCTTTACCACCGCTGCCGCCTTTACCACCGCTGCCGCCTTTACCACCGCTGCCGCCTTTACCACCGCTGCCGCCTTTTCCACCGCTTCCGCCCGTTGCCGATGAACCGCCCTCGGAGGCGCCACCCTTGCCATCATCGTCGTCGTCGTCAGGCGTCGAGGAGGTGGCAGAGCAAGAGGCAAAGGCCAAAATGGCTAAGCAATTAAGTGTGAATTTCATTGCGGTCCACGATGGCAGCACGGTTTGATCGCCACCATGGCCGAGCTGCCAGGTTAAACGCTGTCAAAGGTGTCAGGGGGCACATGTAAGGATTGCCAGGGAAGCATTGACGAACGGTTAAGGAATCGGAATATGAGGTTAAATGCGTATGTAAACGTTTGCATCGCGCGCTAAGAACGTAAACATGACCTCGACTCATCAGAAACGAAACCGAGCCTGTGTCATCATCGCACTGGCAATTGTCCTGCCAACATGCGCCGGTGGCGACCCCCCCTGATGTCTCCGGTGCCGGCGGATCAGACGCCAGTGGCGGGGGAGGCGGGAACGACCTCGCCGATGATGGAGATACTGGCGGCGCGGGTGGAGGATCCGGCGGTCAGGGACAAGATGGCGATGGCGGCGATGGTGGTCAGGACGCCATGGGTGGCCAAATGGCGGGGCAGAGTGGTGGTGGTGCCATGGGTGGGACCGGCATGGGTGGGACCGGCGCAGGTGGAGCGGGCGCGGGTGGAGCGGCAGGCGCACCCGCACAGCCGGCTGATCCTGGCTGCGATGTTCTGTGTAGCGGTTTCGAGGATATCGAGGGGGGGCGATCGGCCCGCGGGGATAGGGTTTTCGTTGTCTGCTTTGTGCGCCCAGCATGGCCGTCGTCGCTTTCCGATGTTGCGTGACCTGTCAATGCTGCCAGGTGGTAGCTGACATATGTGTCACCGCCAAGCCTGGCAGCCCGGTCATGGTGACAATCGAATCGTGCTGCCATTGTGAAACGTGGACGCTACCCAGACGTTCTGGGAGCTCAGTTTGACCTTAGGTCACGTCCCTCGCAGCGGAGGCAGTATGTATCGCGTGCGCAATAAGTGGTTCATGGGGTGGCTGTCGTTGGCCGCCGTCGTCGGTTGTACAGGGCAGATCCCGGGCGGTTTGCGCCAGGCGGGCAACGGCGAAGACGACTCGCCCCTGTTTGATGACGACGGCCTCAACGGTGAAGACAATCCGCTCAATCGACCCGATGCGCCGGACTACCGCCCGCCGCGATTCTCGTGCGCGGAAGGAAGCTTAACGCAAGCGTTGCCGCTGCGCCGGTTAACCAAGCTGCAGGTGGAAAACACCATTGTTGACTCTATCAACCGGCTCGCAGGGCAAAGCGCGCCGGATGTGCTCAAGGTGGCCAAGCCGCTTTTGGAAAAGTGGCCCGAGGATAGATACACCTCCGTGCGTGACAAGGGCCACGATGGCTTCTTGCGAGCTGACCACGCCGCCTCTCAACAGCATGCCGATGCGCACGTGGCGTTGGCCATTGCTGTGGGCAAGGCTTTGACTGACACCGAAGCCAAACGCCGAACCGTTGTGGGCGACTGCGCCACCGACGCCAACACCAGCAACGACGTAGCTTGCGTTGATGCGTTTGTGCGAGACAAAGGTTCCATCATCCTGCGAGGCGTGATGTCAGAGGATGACGTGACCTTCTATCGCAAAGCCATGCGCGGGACGGTCGCGTCGGCTGAAGCGTTGGCTGACGTGCTTGGTTTGCTGTTGGCCTCACCACGGGTGTTCTTTCACGTGGAAGCGGACGACAACAACGAGCGGCTTTCCCCGATTGAACTGGCGGGGCGTTTGTCCTACCAATTGTGGGATGCCCCCCCCGATGACGAGTTGTGGGTGGCCGCAACCGCGGGAACGCTTACGCAGCCTGATGAATACAGATCCCAGGTCAAACGCATGCTCGATTCGCCGCGGGCGCGCGAGGTGACTGAACGTTTTTTCAATCAGTGGCTCACGCTTCACAGCACCGCCGACCTTACCCGTTCGCTGCAGTTTCCTAACTACGAACGTTTGGTGGGCGCCGACAAACCCACACAAAGCGCCACCACGGGTATGGTGGACGACATCACGGGTCTTGTGCGGCGTCTTTACGACTCGAACGAGCCGATGATAAATTTCCTTACCGATCGGCTCGTGTACACCAACGACCCTTATGTGCTTTCGGTGTACGGGCTCAACGCCGGTGACAAAGACGATTCGCCTGTGGATCCCCCTTCCGAAGCGCGGGTTGGGTTGATCACGCGGCCTGCGATGTTGGCTTCGGGTGACTACTCCACCCACCCCATCATCAAAGGGGTGCGGCTGCGGACCCATCTGCTTTGTGAAGATCTGCCACCGGCACCTCCGGACGCTATGGCTCAGGCGGCCGAAACCGTTTTGCCCAACACGCCGATTAGCCAACGAGTTGAAACCGAGATTGTTACGAGCCCTCCAGGATGCGCCGCGTGCCACGTGGCTTTCAACGACTTAGGTTTTGCGACCGAAAACTTCGACAGCCTGGGGCGCGAACGCGACAAGGAGCTCGTGATCGACAAGACGGGACAGGTAGTGGCCGAACTGGAAATCGACACCGCTGTGAACCCTAATGTCGACGACCTAGACGACGCCATGGTGGATGGTGCAGCGGGCCTGCAGCAAAGCATTGTTCGCAGCCGCAAGGTGGAGTCTTGTTTCGCCGCACAATTCGTTCGTTATAGCTTTGGCAAAGCCGAGGAAGATGCCGCCACTGACGGTTGTTTGCTGGCCGCACTTGAAAACAGAGCCCGCAATGGCGCAAGTCTCAAGCAACTCATGATGGCGTTGGTCGAATCTGACGCGTTTCTTGCTCGGAGGGTTGACTAATGTCTGATTTTCGCACGTCTCGTCGTTGGTTTCTTCGTGGCTTGGGCGGCGCCATGCTTCCCATCCCCATCATGCCTTCTCTGCTATCTCCGCAGGCGCTGGCTGCAACACCCGCCGATGGGAAGATCTTTATCGGCTTCATGAGCGCTTTCGGCGGTGTGTGGGCACACAAGATGTTTCCGAAGATGGCGGCCGACGCCCAATCGATGGCCTACGCCGGCCGCACCATAAGGCGGGGCAACCTTTCGAGCACGTCAGCAGATGGCCAGACCGTAGTTTCAGACGTGTTGCGCGCGCCTAGCTCAGTGTTTACCCCAGCGTTGGCAAAAAAGATGTCTTTGCTACAGGGCCTAGACATTCCCTTTGATACCAACCACCACAGCGCCTCCACCTTTGGCAACTTCTCCCAAGGGGATGGAAAGTCAAAGGGATTGCCCTGGCGAGCCACCATCGATCAAACCATTGCGCAGTCGCAAGCGTTTTATCCCAATCTAAACGGCGTCACCCAACGCTCGGTTTATACGTCCAGCTTTGGTGACTTGAGCTTTCGCAACAAGGTGGCAGGCAAGCCCAACTCCGGGGTAGACAAGGTGAGCCCCTTCATGAATCCCGAATCGCTGTGGAACAGCTTGTTCGGGAATTTTCAGCCCCCTGGCGCTGCGCCGCCCAGTCGGGCCTCGATCGTTGATCTTGTTCACGAAGACTATGTCCGGCTAAAGACAAACCCTCGTTTGTCGACGACGGATAAGGACCGTCTGGAGGATCACGTTCAGAGAATCGCGGACATCAAACGACGCATGAGCGTCAGTGTATCAACCGCCGCTTGTGCGCGACCTGCCAAGCCGGGCGCACCTCCCAAGGGGCAATGTGGAAACGCGCAATCCCACGCAAACTTTTATAGGTCATTTCAGGACATTCTGGTGGCCGGCCTTGCGTGCGGACTCACTCGAGTGGTGTCGCAGTATCACCAGGGGTGGGACACCTCGTTCGGAAGGAAATGCGAGGGTCCATGGCACCAAGACATCACCCACCAGGTTCAAAACGCTGGTCCCCATGAAGAGATGGCAACGTCCTTGCGGCTACAGTTTTCGGACGTGATTGTGCCGCTGGTGGCAAAGCTCGATGCCATCTCAGATGGCAGTGGGGGAACGCTGCTCGACAAATGCTTGGTGTACTGGACGCAGGAGCATGGCGTGTTTTCCCACGCGATGGAAAACATACCGGTTGTGACCTTTGGCTCGGCCAAGGGTGCCTTTGCCACGGGGCTTCACCTTGATTACCGTGATCAAAATCGTGTCATCCCCAAGGGCCAGTATGGAGACACCCCTGGAGATCGACCCTACATAGGCCTTACCTACCACCAACTGTTGGGGTCGATCGCTCAAGGCTTTGGCATCCCGCGCGCCGAATGGGCCGAGAGCAACC
>JBBSJE010000255.1:0-8935 GCA_038257535.1 Polyangia bacterium | reverse complement strand
GGGCGACAAACTCGTCGTCCTCGGGGGCCCGGCCATGAACATCGGCCTCGGCGGCGGCGCGGCGAGTTCGATGGCGAGCGGCTCCGGCAACGAGGATTTGGATTTCGCCAGCGTTCAACGCGACAACCCCGAGATGGAGCGGCGCTGCCAAGAGGTGATCGATCGCTGCTGGGCGCTGGGGGAAAACAACCCCATTTTGTCGATTCACGACGTGGGGGCAGGTGGACTTTCAAACGCGCTGCCCGAGCTGGTTCACGGCAGCGATCGTGGGGCGCGGTTTGAACTGCGCAAGATCCCCAACGATGAGCCGGGCATGTCACCTGTGGAGATCTGGTGCAACGAAGCGCAAGAGCGCTACGTGTTGGCGCTGTCGGCGCAGGGCTTGGAAAGTTTTGTGAGCTTGTGCCAACGCGAGCGCTGCCCATTTGCGGTGTTGGGCCATGCGACGGATGACGGCCATTTGCAGGTTCATGACGAACACTTTGGCAACAACCCCATCGATCTGCCGCTGGGCTTGGTGCTGGACAAGCCGCCCAAGATGCTTCGCAACGTCAGCAGTCTTGCGCCTGTGTTGCCCGCGTTTACCGGCGAAGGCGTCACGCTGGCCGAGGCCGTGCGACGGGTGCTGTTGTTGCCCACGGTGGGAGACAAAACGTTTTTGATCAGCATCGGCGATCGCACCGTGACCGGTTTGGTGGCCCGTGATCAAATGGTGGGTCCGTGGCAGGTGCCTGTGGCCGATGTGGCGGTGACGGCGCTTAGCTTTGATGGCTACGCGGGTGAAGCCATGGCCATGGGCGAACGCACTCCGGTGGCTTTGATCGACGCGGCTGCGGCGGCGCGCATGACCGTGGGCGAAGCCATCACCAACATCGCCGCTGCGCCCATTGCACGCCTGGGCGACATCAAACTGTCGGCCAACTGGATGGCGCCTGCTGGCCATCCCGGTGAAGACGCACGGCTTTACGAAGCGGTTCGTGTGGTGGGCACCGAGCTTTGCCCCGCGTTGGGCATTGCCATTCCTGTGGGCAAAGACAGCATGTCGATGCGCACCGTGTGGCAAGCGCAGGGGCAAAGCAAAAGCGTCACCGCGCCGCTGTCGTTGATCATCAGCGC
This sequence comes from Polyangia bacterium, assembly GCA_038257535.1. GTDB lineage: Bacteria > Myxococcota_A > Polyangia > Fen-1088 > Fen-1088 > JAGTJU01. The sequence continues at coordinate 7,819 of JBBSJE010000255.1, read as the reverse complement.
GTTTGCGCCGGTGACCGACATTCGCAAGACACTCACACCTGCGCTGCACACCGGGGCGAAACTGGAAACGCGCTTGTTGCTGATCGATCTGGGCGCGGGTCAAAATCGATTGGGCGGCTCGGCTTTGGCCCAGGTGTTTGGGCAGTTGGGCAACCAGGCCCCTGATCTCGACGACGCGAACAAGCTGACCGGCCTGTTTGCAGCCATGCAGATGCTGATCCGTGAAGAGCTTGTGCTGGCCTATCACGATCGCTCTGACGGCGGCCTGTTTGTAACCTTGGTGGAAATGGCGTTTGCGGGCGGCACCGGTTTGCAGATCCAATTGCCTCAGCAAGGCAACGCTTTGCAATGCCTGTTCGCTGAAGAGCTGGGCGCAGTGATCCAAGTGCATGCGGGCGATCTGGCGCGCGTTCAGCAAGTGCTGGAGGAACACGGCTTGGGCGAATTGGCCCACGTGGTGGGGCAGCCTGTGGCCACCGATCGCATTGTGATCCAGCAGGGTGACGAAGCCTTGTTTGACGACAGCCGCAGCGCTTTGCGGGCGTTGTGGTCTGACACCAGCTTGCGGCTGCAAAGCTTGCGGGACGATCCGCAATGCGCGGCCGAAGAACATGCGCAACGCCTGGACGTTTCCGATCCCGGATTGAACGTGGTGATGCCTTTTGATCCCGCCGAAGACATTGCCGCTCCGTTCATCGCCAAAGCTGCGCGGCCTCGGATTGCCATCTTGCGCGAGCAAGGTGTAAACGGGCAGATCGAAATGGCGGCCGCGTTCACCCGCGCGGGCTTCGAGGCCGTGGACGTACATATGAGCGACATCCTGGAAGGTCGCCGGTCGCTCAAGAGCTTCAAGGGCTTGGCCGCTTGCGGTGGCTTCTCCTATGGCGATGTGCTGGGCGCCGGCGAAGGCTGGGCCAAATCCATCTTGTTTCACGAGCGCGCCCGCGCTGACTTCTCGGCCTTTTTCCACCGCGCCGATAGCTTCGCCTTGGGCGTTTGCAACGGCTGCCAGATGATGTCGAATTTGCACGAGCTGATTCCAGGCGCAACGGCTTGGCCCCGCTTCGTGCGCAACCGCTCTGATAGGTTTGAGGCCCGGCTGAGCCTTGTGACTTTGCAAGACACGCCTTCGGTGTTTTTCTCTGGCATGTCAGGCGCTCAATTGCCCATTGCGGTGGCGCATGGTGAAGGCCGTGCCGAGTTTCGCGATCCGGCGCACCAGGCGCAACTCGAACAATCGGGGCTTGTGGCGGCGCGTTTCGTGAACAACCGGGGTGAGGTGGCACGAACCTACCCCGCCAATCCCAATGGCTCGCCCGATGGCATCACCGCCGTAACCACCACCGATGGCCGCGTCACCATCATCATGCCGCACCCCGAGCGCGTGTTCCGCAGCGTGCAGCTGTCTTGGCATCCAAGTGGATGGGGCGAAGACAGCCCGTGGATGCGCATGTTCCGCAACGCCCGCGCGTGGGTGGGGTAAGCGCCAAGCGCCGGGCGCTTCCCAAACGGGGGCCCAGAGGTGTTGTTCAGGCGCACCTATGACAAAATTGCTGCTCCGTCGTCGCCAATGGCTCAAGGCTTCTTTGCACGCGCCTGTTATGTGGTCTGGTGGTGCGGCGGCGCTGTCGGGCTGTTTAACGGGTTGGAAACCCAGTGTGTCTAAGGAGCGGCTCAGTCGTCCCGCGCCCCGACCCGAAGAGCTGCTTGCGGCCATGACCTTGGATGAGAAGTTGGGTCAGATGACCCAGGCCGATGTCAAAGCGCTGCGCATGCACGAAAACGACATTGCGGAGCTGGGTTTGGGCTCGGTGCTCAACGGCGGCGATTCGTTGCCTCGCCCCAACACGCCGGAAGCTTGGGCAGATCAGTACGACAAAGTGCAATCGCGGGCGCTGAATTCGCGCTTGGGAATTCCTTTGATTGTGGGCACCGATGCCGTGCATGGGCACGCGCTCGTAAAAGGTGCGGTGGCGTTTCCGCACAACATTGGTTTGGGCGCGGCGGGCGACGCGGCTTTGGTGCAGGAGGTGGCGCGCATCACCGCCAAAGAAGTGGCTGGCACTGGCATCGATTGGATCTTCGGACCCTGCGTGGCGGTGGCGCGTGACGAGCGCTGGGGCCGCACCTACGAAAGCTACAGCGAAGATTCTGCTCTGGTGGCAAAGCTGGGCGCGGCGGTGGTCAAAGGTTTTCAAACCGACGATCTGTCTGCTTCGTCGTCGGTGTTGGCCTGCGCGAAACACTTTTTGGGGGATGGCGGCACCACAGCGGGCGTGGACCAGGGCAACGCGCAAGTGAGCGAGGAAGAGCTGCGGCGTGTGCACCTTCCCGGCTACATCGAAGCCATCAAAGCCGGCGTGGGTTCGGTGATGATCTCGTACAGCAAGTGGAACGACGTACCCATGCACATCAACGCCGACTTGATCACCGGCTTGCTCAAGGGCGAATTGGGCTTCACAGGTTTTGTGGTTACCGATTGGGAAGCGATTGATCGCATGGGCTTGCCTTATGACAAGGCGGTGGCGTTGTCGTTAAACGCGGGCGTGGACATGGTGATGGCGCCCAACCGTTATAGGCGCTTCATTGAAGTGGCACGCGCGCTGGTGAAAGCCAAACAAGTGCCGGTTTCACGCATTGACGACGCTGTGTTGCGCATCTTGCGGCAAAAGCAGGCGCTGGGGTTGTGGCAGCGCCCCATGGTTGACCGATCTTTGACCCGTGAGGTGGGAAGCGCCGCACATCGGGCGGTGGGCCGCAGGGCGGTGCAAGCCAGCTTGGTGGTGCTGAAAAACGAGGGCGTGTTGCCACTGAAGCGCCAGGCGCGAATTCTTGTGGCGGGGCGCAAAGCCGACGATCTGGGCGCGCAGTGTGGCGGCTGGACCGTCAGCTGGCAGGGCCGCAAAGGCGCGGTGACCACGGGCACCAGCATCTTGGCGGGCCTGCAACAAGTGGCGGGCGCTGGCAACAAGCTTACGTTTTCAGTAGACGGCGAAGGTGGCGAACAAGCGGATGTGGTCGTGGCCGTGGTGGGGGAGGAGCCTTACGCCGAAGGTCGGGGCGATCGCAAGAATCTGAGTTTGCGCAAAGACGATCGCGCGTTGTTGGATCGGCTGCGGCAAAGTGGCAAGCCTATGGTGGTTGTGTTGCTCTCAGGGCGGCCGCTGATCCTTGACGAGGTGATCCAACATGCGCAAGCGGTGGTGGCGGCGTGGTTGCCAGGCACCGAGGGCGCTGGCGTGGCGGACGTGCTGTTTGGCGATGTGGCGGCCACGGGCAAGCTGCCCTTCACGTGGCCCGCGAACATGAATCAGATTCCGATCAACGCGGGTGATGCGAAATCCGAGCCTTTGTTTCCGCTGGGGTTTGGTTTGGCTTAGAACGAAAACGCGGCGCCGGTTGTGGTGGCAAGCCGTGTGATGGCGCCATCGCGGAACTGCGGATCGGGGCGTGGGCTGTAGGCCACCGCGAATGCCACGAACAACGCCACGCTGGAATTCAAACGGTATTCCGCGCCCACGCTGGGGCGAAGCTCAAGCGCAGACAAGGCGTCGGTGACTTCAGTGGCCGCAGGCGAAATCAACACGCTGGGCGCTTCAAGACCGCTCACCAGCAGCAAACCTACACCCACGCGCCCAAACAGCGACAGCTTGGGTTGAACAAAATAACGAAGGGTGGGGTTGAGCAGCACCGACGTGAGCGAAATGCGGTTGTCGTTTTCGGTAAGGAAGGTCAGTGACGCTTCGGCGCCCAGGCTGAACTGAAGTTGGTCTTGTTGCCACAGCCGGTAATCAGCTGCCAAGCCGAACGCGGCCGATGGATCCGCGCCTGAGGGCACGCCCGCCATCCACAGGTTCATTCCTACGGAGACCGCCACTTGCAAAGCGCCGGGCCCTTCGATCGGCAGGTCTTCGTTAGAGCGAGTGGCATTCGCAACGAGGTCCGGCTGGCCTGCTACGGGTGCCTGCGACGGTGACGGCGTTTGTTCTTGCACCGTCGCTGGCGGCTCGGCTTGTGGGGTGGGAATCAAGTGCAAAGCCACTTCCACGCGGCTGGTTTTGCCGCTGCTGAGTTTTGTGCTTTCTTGGTAGCCCTCGAAGCCCGGCTTTTCAACGCGCACAACATACGATCCAGGATCCAACTTGAACGTGCCGGCAAGCGGCGTGGTGCCGCTGACCACGCCATCGATCAGCACGGTGGCGTCGGCTTGCGTGCACACAACTTCCAACAAACCTACCCTTTGGACCAAGGCGTCCTTTTGTCGTTTGGCATCGGCCAAGAACTCAGGTGGCACTTGTTGGGCGTCGTTGATAAAACGCTCAAACGCTGCCAACGCGGCGGCGTCTTTCCCCAAGGCCTTGAGTGCCACGCCCATGTTGTATTGGTAGCGGGGATCTTGATGGCGTTGGTAAGCCTTCTCGAACGCTTCAACGGCTTGTTCAAGCTTGCCTTGTTGCATCAGCTTGGCACCATCGGCCGACAACTGCCGCGCGCTGTCTCGGTCCTGCGCGGACTGCGCCCAGGCGGGGGTGGGGCCGGTGGCCACGATGAAGGTGGTGGTGCCGCATAGAAAAATCAAAGCGGCGCGACAGAACGCGATGCGTGTTGCGAATACGGTCATGGTCACTCGATGAACAAAAATGGCTTGTATTCAAGTTTGATCACGCGGTTGCGCGTGGACTTGAACGAATGCGTTTCAGGGTGAAAGTTGGGGGCTTCAAATCGCAACGTATGCGTTTTTCCGCTCTTGGGAAGCTTGATCGGGAACGAAGTTTTGGTGCCATCAACGAATGCTTCTAAGCCAGCGCGGGCGTTCGTTATGCGCACCACAACAAATTCTTCGGCGGCAGCGGGCGCGGGGCTCGGCGGCGTGGGTGGGGTCGGCTCGGCGTTCGCAATCACCACAGGCTCAGGCGGCGCCGGCTCGGGGACTGTCGGCACGGCCTTCTCGGGCGAAGCCTGCCGCGCAGCCACTGAGGGCGCTGGTTCAGGCTTGCTGCTGCTAGAGCCCAAAACCACAAACGCCACCACGGCTGCGGCAGCGGCGCCCAAGCCTGCCAAAACCATCACGGGCGTGCGACGTTTGGCGGTGGGTGCGTTTGGGCCAAGTCCACCGCGTGCCACTTCGCCCGCGCCTGCGCTAAGCGTGGTGCTGGCAGCGCCTTTGCTGGGCGGCAGTGCGAAGGCCTCTGCGGCGCTCTCTTGCGAAAGCAGCTTGGTGCCATAAGGCGATGACGGTGAGATGATCGCAGCGGCAGGTGGCGCGGTGGCTTTGTTGTCGTCGGTGGTGGGCAGCGCCTCGGTGATGCGTTGGCCGCTGGCTTTTGAGATCATGTAGCCAACGCCCGGCAGCATCACGGTTCCCGCAATGCCCACTTCGGCAGCGATCTTGCCAAGCGCCTTCGTGATGGCAGCCATAGTCTGGGGCCGCTTTTCAGGATCCTTGGCCAGCAACTTATCAACCAGGTCGTCGAGCGACTGCGGCGTTTCGGCGCGCAAGCTCTTCACACGCGGGGGCGCTTCGTGCAGGTGGGCGGCAATCAGCTCTCCCGGGAATTCGTAAACAAAAGGCGGCCGCCCGGTGAGCATGGCGAACAAGATGCACCCAAATGCATATGTGTCAGAGCGCGCGTCCACATAGCCCGCGCCGCGACACTGTTCGGGCGCCATATACAAGGGCGTGCCCAACATCATGCCCGTTTGGGTTTTTTGCATGCCGCCAGCCATCTTGCCGGTGATTTTGGCAATGCCGAAATCAAGCACCTTCACCAACTCTAACGTGGGATCAACGGGGCTAGGCACCAAGAAGACGTTGTCGGGTTTCAGATCGCGATGAACGATCCCTGCGGCGTGCGCCACGCCAATGCCCATCACGATCTGGCGTGAAAACTCCAGCGTTTGCGGGATTGCGAGTTTGCCAACCTTACGAAGGCGCGTGCCTAAGTTTTCGCCTTCCAGATACTCCATCACCAGGAAGGCGCTGCCATCTTTGGCGTAGCCAAAGTCGATCACGTCAACAAGCGATGGGTGGCGCAAACTGGCGGTGGCTTTGGCTTCGTTGAAAAATCGCGAAACGGCTTCTTCGCGGTTTGAGTATTCAGCCAGCAAAACTTTGATCGCCACCTTGCGATCGATCAATTTGTGGCGCCCCAAGAACACGGCGCCCATGCCACCCACGCCGATCTGTTCGACGATCTCGTAGCTGCCCAGTGTTTCGCCAATCATGCTGTTTGCCGCCTGCTTCTTGGGTTTGCGACGTTGTGTTCAAGGAAGCGTGAGCGTGCGCGCGGCCACGCCAGACGCGCCGGCATAACCGGGCTCCGCGCCCGTGATTTCGGGCCCGCCAGCGCCCGCTTGCCCCACACTGATTGTGTGGCTGTCCGAGGCTGCCACATCGCCAAGGCCTTCGACCATTGTTTGGAACATGAGCACGCCTACCGAGATGCCGCCGCGCCCACCTTGCCCCGGCAAGCCGGGACGACCGGGGGAACCATCGCCGCCTTTGCCACCGGTGCCGGTTCGGCTGCTCGCGATGGGAATGGTGGGTCCGCCAATGCCTCCCGCACCGCCAGGTCCCGCGGCACCCCCCAATCCGCCTTTACCACCGGTCCCGCCCTGATTCGCGGCGATGTTCAGGCAGGACAGTTGCGCCCGCGCACGCACAAGCAGCAGCCCCACGCTGCCACCAGCGCCCTGGCCGCCTTCCCCACCTTCGCCGCGTTCACCACCACCGCCACCTGATCCCCCACTGGAGCCGTTGACGCCTTGGCAGCCGCCGACAGGCAAAGTGCTGCAAGCACCAAAAGACCCGCCCCCTCCAGCTCCACCTCGGCCGTGACTGCCAAGAGTCCCTACAGCGCCTGTGGCGGGCGTCCATTGATATACGTCGCCTTGCAATGAGATTGTGCCCAAGGCTTGTTGTGGCATAGAGCGGTCGACCGGCGTTGCCTGTACACCCGGATCGCCCGGTTGGCCGTCGTCACCCACGGACGCGCCACACACACAGACGTTCGAGCCGAAGCTGTCCTTCTTGCCACCCAAGCCCCCTTTTGCGGGGCCCGAATCACCGCCATCTTGCCCCACATAATTGCCGCCACCGCCGCCATATGCACCAGGCACATCAGCGTAACAGTTGTTGGTTGTCTGAAACCCCTCGGTGCGCGCTATGGCGTTTGGGATGCCGATTCGCCCCGGGCATCCTGGGCGGCCATCTCTGCCTTTCGCGCCGTCTTTGCCATTCGCTCCTGCGGCAGCCAACAAGGTGTTGTTCAGCAACACCATCATCGCCTCAGCGCGCGGTGCACCAGCGTCATCCACCGCGGCGTCCGCAACGCCCGCATCGGTGCTGGGCGCTAAGGCAGGCGCATGATCTTGCGCAATCACCGCGATGGATGATCCACCGCTGTTGGGTGCGGGGGCCGGCGCATCGAATACAAAACCTTCAACGATGTAAAGGCCCTCATCGTTCGCTTGCAGATAATCAACCACAAGCGGCACGCCGCTGGCAGGCTTCACCAACGTGCGGTGTGCGGGATTGCGGGTGGCGAAGTTGTGGCTATAACCGCCAAAAAGGTGAATGCCTCGCGGCAGCTTCAGGTTCTCTACATAAACAAGTTCGGCATCCTGAGCGTTGGTGGCAGCCACGTAAATTTGGTTGCGATCAAGATCTGTCTGCGCCACGGTGATGGCGTAACCAATGCTCTTGTAGGGACGTGTTGGATTGCGGCCATAACCATCAGCGTCTACACCCACGTCACCGTTGACCAAAAGCGCCGCGGACAGCTGCCCATCAACGCCGTCGCCATCGAGATCGCCATCG
>JBBSJE010000254.1:0-8984 GCA_038257535.1 Polyangia bacterium | reverse complement strand
TTTTTAGAAACGGCTTCCAGGATCGTGCTGTGAAATCGGAACTGGCCTTCACCAATGCTTTTTCGAGTTCTGGCCACAAGGGGTGCTTCTCAGCGCGCATTTTTACCATTGGTCGCTGTGCTTCGAGAATCGACAACTGCTTGCATATTTTTCGATATTTCGAGGCGTGTAGCTTCTTTGTTGCTGCTGTTTGGCCGGGGCTAGCGGCCTGCGCTTCTTCGCGCGCCTGCTTGGCTTCCTCTATCGTCTTTTCCAGTTCCTCAAGCGCTCTGCTTTCCCATCTTCTTATCGCGTCCTTAAGTTCCAGCCTATAGGCGTCATCGACGTCAACAGTACAGGCGAGGATCAAAGCTGTTCGTCGAAACGGATCGGTCAAACTGGAAATAAGGCGCTGATAAATGAAGCGGTTAACCAAGGCCCGCTCCTCAGGAGCTTCGATGTCATCAATCGGAAGTTTCCGAAACCAGGCCTTCTGCACAGTCTCTTTCCAAGTTCCTGCAACTGCAGGCCGGTTGATGTGCGCATCCAGCACCAACGCCTGCCCCAGCTCCGACTTGAACGCTTGAGTAAACTGAACGGCCGGGTCGCGTTGGTTATCTTTCCACCTCCGAATGATCTTCAGCCGTTCAAACCCTTGTTTCAAAAATGCACCAGCGAAAATCTCGTCGTCCATCGCCATTCGTAACAGGTACGCCGGATAGAAGGTCCGTAGCCGCGCTTTCTTGGCAGCCGTCGTAAGCTTCTCGTTGTCGAAGATGAAGTAGCCCGTCACCATCTGGCCCCCGCTGGCTTTCTGAACGTCTAAGCCCCGGTCCACAAACAGCTTTTGAAACAGCTCGGGATGCTCTCGCTTCACAACGGAAAGCACCCCCGCCAACTCCCCTGCGGCTCCCCCCGTGCCCCCCGCGGGCTGGAAGGGGCCAAACGTTATGAATTGATTGTCATACGTATTTACCGCCTCCAGTCCGCCTTCAACGTTCCACAACGACGCCCAAATGCGCTTCTCATCTGCGCCCAGCCCTGGCACCTGGGGCCCCTCATTCTCGATCAGAATCTCGTAAAGATTGGGAGGATCGTTGCCCGCCAATCCTAAAGTCTTGTTGTTGTACCGCAGCACACTGGACAAACACCAATCCTCCGCCCCCTCTGCCCCTGGGTCGTGTACCCACACATCGATCCCACCCTTCCACGGTGCATCCGAAGGATCCACGCCATGCACCACCCGCACTTGCCCATTGAAGTCTGCGTAAAACACGGGGTGCTTAAGTTGGCGCCCCAGCATGTGCTTCAGAAAACCAATGGGATGCACATGGTAAGCCAGCGCATCCGACGGCAGCCCAAGATCCTTCGTCTTGGGAAGCAACTGCCGCCACCAAGAGTATCGGTTTGCATCTGCCTTCTCTGTGTTCGCAAGTTTGTATCGCTTGCTCCACGCGGCGCTTTGCCCGTCAACCGATTCCCAATCGATCGCCCAATAGGAAGTGTTTCGGGTGGCAAGCTGACGCAGCTTCGCCTTCGTCTTCGCGGGCACGGTCGCAAGGTATTGCAAGCGCTTTTCGGGGCTGGCCGCCAATTCGCCCTCGGCCGTGTCGAAGGCAAGGTTGCGCAACAGGGCCTTAAGGTCGGGATCGGTAAGCTTGGCCACCCCTGGACCCAGCTCCGCCATCACGTCCTTGTCCGTGTCGTCGGTCAAAACGGTGAAGACCGCATTGCTCTTGGTCACAAGCGCATCGCTGCCGAAGATCTCCAAGTGCAAACCCGTTGATCCCGGCCCCCCGGGACGCAACTCGGAATGCTCAGGCACAATTTTGCCAACCCAGCCCAAGGTTTCGCCCGCAAACACCGGAATATCCAGCGCAGCCACACCGCCTTCGATGAGCCGCTGGATCTGCCCGGCCATATCCGGGATCTCTTGCACGGTGGCGGCCGAATAACCAATCCAGCCCTCGGTAGGCCCCACCTTGTCGTTCCCCAACACCCGCACCAATCGAAAGTCACCCCTTTCGTCATCAAGCACATGCGCCACGGTGCCGCTAGCCGCCCGATGAAGAACATGCTTCCCGGCCACCCATGCATCGCCTGTGTTGGCGCGAATCTTCCTGGGTTCCGTTCTTAGCTCAGCGACAAACCTCTTGCTGCCCTTCCGAACCACCGGTGCCCCGTTCAGCTTTACGTAGGTGCCCTGTGGTGGCCGCCCTTGCAAGATGTAGGGTCGCAGATGTAGCAACCAAGGAGCCAGCTCCTGCGAGCCTGACAGGCCCTCAAGATGTTGATAAAGCGCGAAGAAGGTTAAGTTCTCCAGCGTCTTTGGTTTTTGCCAGGGCTTCGTTTGTTCGGGCTCGGCGCACGTGATGGTGTGCCGAACCAGCACGAACCCGCGGGAGCCAAAAACGTTTCTTTCACGCGAACGCTCTCCCAAACAAGCCGCAACGATTGTTCCATCGCAAAGGGCATGCACAGTTGCCCCAGCCCCGGCCCACAAATGAATCCCGTTGTGCCATGTTTGGTACAGCCCAATTGGGAAAAGCCCATTGGCGCCTTGCTCGTTGTTGTTTGCAAGCGCGTTGAGATCATCTTCATTCAGAAGCCCTCCCGGGCGGCCCGTGCATCCCCGAACCGCGAGCGGCAGCCGCAGGCCACGGAAGAAGTGATCGCTTGCCGACATGGCAAGACGGCTGCGTGATTTTTGTCGCGTTTTGCTCAAGCCCTATTCCCTATGACTTCTTCAGCAAGTCGGGCAGCGTGAGCGTAAACGACCCCCGCCGAACGTCTTGCCATGTGCAGCTTCCCTTGGCGCTCAAACGGCCCTCCCGCGGTCCGCCGGGACCATGCAGCTGATAGGCTGCGTTGCCCAGCGCTTCACCATTGGCGAACTCAACTTCCAATACAAGCCGATGCGTTTGCGGTGCCGCATTCTTCAACTGTTCTGGTGTCATCGCCGGCTCGACATAAGCGGCTTGCGCTGCCTTTGACAGGGGTTCACGCAGAAGCACGAAACCCTGTTGAGAGGTGGGGCTTGTCAGGTCAACAATGCAGTTGATGAGGGTTTCAAGCTGCCGCTGCAATCGTGCGGCGCCCGCAACTTTGGCAACAATGTCCTTGGCCTCGGCCGCCCTTACACCCGTATAGTCCCCTTGCAGCCGAATGGAGTCCGCATCTGCTCTGAATGCCAGTCGATAGCGGCCCCCTGCGTGGGGAAACACACGGCCCACCGCAGATCGAAACGCATCGACCGCTGACCACGTCGCCTCATCCGCGGTCTCGTCCTTTTGGGATCCAGGTCGCTCAACCAAGAGCCACCCGTCTCTAAGGTTCTGTTTGAGTACGCGGAAGATCACGTCGTCTTTGGTCGTGAAGACCTGATAGTAGTGAAGGTCGCACAACAGCCCCGTAATCCCGAATCGCTGCCACATGATGGCCTCTTTCAAGGCGATATCGACAACCATCTCCATGGAATCGTAGAGCCGCTTCCCCTGATCCTCAGCGAGGCTGGCCTTCCGCAACTCAAGCGGCCCCCTCAAGGCTTCAGCGCTCGTCAAAAAGGAGCCAGTGGCGCTCGCTCAAAGTTGGCCACGCTTAAAGCAGTGACCGCGGTAGTATGTCCTGGGGGTCGGCGGCGTTGGAAACTTCAGGTGAAACGGGCAGACGGCCGTATCCATTCGGGTAGCCAAGGATGAATTCCCCGTCAGCCACCGTATCGACCATCTTGTTGTCCTTCGTTGCGAGCGAAGTCAAGCTGGGATTGGCGATCCCATCTCGAAAACCAAAATGTTCCTTCCGCAAAGTCCGGTGCGAAGGCGTAGTGGGCAGGAAGTGCACTAGGCGCACGCCATTCTCGACAATCAGATTTCCGTCAATAAAGGAACGGATACGAACATCGTCGTCAGATATAGCGTCGTCTTGGCCGTTGAACACCGCCAGCACGCCATGAAGCACTTGGCCCGGGTATCCCCACGCCCATGATTCCGGTGCGCTGTCGCCATCGTCGCCCAATCGCCTCGCGCGGCTCGGCTCCGTCGATCCTTCCTGGAACGCATGGCTGAAGCCGACAAGCGCGGCGCGGTCGAGCCCCATCGCTTCAAACCCACTGTGCGTGAACGCGATGTTGGTGCAAAGAGAGTTCAGGTAAGGTGCTTCCCCCCGAGGGCTCGCGCGATATTCGCTAAATTGCAGCGAGGGCAGAAGGTTGAAAAGCCATTTCCGGGCAAGGGTGACATTGACGACCTCGAACATTGCGTAGCCCGCTGATGGGCGTTCACCGTATCCGCTCAAGATAAGGCCCTGAATCTGATCCAGCTCAAGGTGATTGCTCATGACAACCTCCGAAACCAAGCAGCGAGATCTTGAGGGCCTGGTGCGTGAAGCCCATGCCGGATCCACGTGTTGTTGTTGATGCTGGCTACGCTTAGGGTTGGATACGCGCTGTAGAACACCTGCGTCGGCAACTGGTGCGCACGCCCCCACGCCTTGAACGGTTCCTCGTCGGCGGCCCCTTTGAAAGCGAGTAGGCGCGTTCGTGGGTATCCTTCAGTGCACGACCACGCCAAGTTGAGGCCTAAGGCGGCTTCATCAACGAAGTTGCCCAAGTAGCTTTCCCAGGAACTATCGTAATTGCTAAAAAACGCAAGCCGCCTGTCTCCGTCAATCAAGAACCATTTGGCGAAGTGAATCGATGGGATGCCGCCAAGTTGTCCGACGTGATTGAAGTGACGCTTTGCCATTCGATCGATATACGCGTGTGCTCTGCGCAACACGCTTTGCCTGCCTCGACCGCTCCGTAGTGGCACGACGTGGGTCAGTGAATTTTGCATGCAGTGGTCCTCGGTCTTGAGCGCTCGCCAGAAAGGAGCCAGTGGTGCTCGCTAAAAGTTGACCACGCTTAAAGTTGTGTCGGGTTCAGGAAGCGGCACGGCGGCGTCCGCTCCGACGGCGGTGATAGGGGGGTGGACAGGTGGGCGGCCCGCACAGAAAAGCAAAAGCGCTCGACACCCAGTTGGGTGCGAGCGCCTTGGTAATCAGGTTGGCTGATGGTTTAGATCTGTGGATCCCGCAAAGACGGACCGTTGATCCGTAGGGTGTGGCACTTGTGGCAAAGGCGGCTCAGCAACGCCTTCACGAGGTGGTCGTTACCAAGGAAGTTATGCCACTCCTCGAATTCGAGGTTGGTGGTGATGATGGTGGCTTTGGATCCATAGCGCTCCTCCATCAGTCGAAAAAATATGTTGGTTTGCTCGGGCTTTAAGTTCAAGTAGCCCATCTCATCAATCACCAGCAAGTCCACGCGCGCCAATCGGTCGATGAGTTTACGGGATGACCTGTCTGCCAAAGAGGCATAGAGTTCATCAAAGAGATCTTGAGCGCGCAGGAAGAGGCCGCGGTACCCATTTTGAAGCGCCTTAAGCAAAAGGCCTGATGCCAAGCCGGTCTTGCCGACGGCGGTGGGGCCGATGAAGACTATGTTCTCGTAACGAGGAATGAATTGCAGCTGCGCAAGTTCGCGTATTTGGCGTTGCGATACGCCGGGCTGCTTCTTCCAAGGAAACGATTCAAGGGTCCACTCTTCAGGGACCTTGGCCTGGCGAATCCTCCAGGCCAAAGCCGTTTCTTGGCGGTGGTGCCATTGAGCACGCAAAAGTTTCAATAGGAATTCAGAATACGAGACGTCGCCTTTTTCTGCGTTGGAAAGCTCTTTTTCAAGATTGTCTCGAATGCACCCCAAGTGAAGGTTGCGCAGTAACTGGTCAAGCTCGTCATTCATCATGTGGCTCCTTCTCGCGCATGACATTGGGGAAGAAATCGCGGGCAACGTTGCGCAGGATAAGCCGCTCCACGCGTTCAAGGTCGAAGAGGCCGTACTGGGCTGCGGCATCTATTGCGGATGTGAAAGCTTCGCGAGGGTAGTCGGCCATCATGCGATGCAGTTTGCGTAGCGCTATGGCGCTGCGCCCACGTTCGCGCTTCTTGATTCCATCAAGGTAGCCTGCGATGTGCGGCCCCGCGGATAGCAACGCGGTCTCGGCCGTGGTTGGTGTTTGCACAGCGCGTTCGCCCCGAGGAGGTCGATGCTCAGGCAGTGAAATGTGCCTTCGTTCCTTTAGATGCTGCCACGTGCGCTCATGCGTGCCGACGCACCGAGGGCCATCGTAAAGCTCGATGTGCGTCTTGGTTTCGCGGACTTCAAGCTTCTTGCCGATCAATTTCCATGGCGCGGAGTAGCGAGTGCCATGCACCTGCACGTAGCCTTCACTATCCACGATGCGGTGGTGCAGGTCATAGACGGGTGGCACCCACACGGGCATGGGCTGCATAAACCGGCGTTCGGCCGCAAACACTTCGCGCGCCGTTGCAGACAGCTCGCGCCTATACTTCGTGTTCACTTTGTCGCACCAAAGCTTCGCTGCTTCGTTGGCCTCCTCCCATGTCGCAAATTGCCGACCGGCCAAGAAGTTGTTGTCGACATGGTCAAAGCCGCGTTCGACATGTGCAGATCGGTTGGCGTCACCCTTCTCATGCGCCTTCCACACAAACCCATAGCGCTCGCCGAAGCTCTCCATTTCAGGGACAGGCAGCATCGCAGCGCCGGTGCCGCGCAACACGATCACGTTCGTGTTGTCGACCATGCATGTGCCGCAAGCGCCGTCGAAGTAGGCCAATGCATCCGTCATGAAAAACTTGCAAATGATGCGAGTAAAACGCGGGTACACCTGCACGTAGCGCATACGCGAATAGCAAAGCACCAACGATGCCGTCTGCGCGCGCACAAGCTTTCCTCCAATCATCACATCGTGCGGCGAGGTGTCGTGCTGCATTTCTTGCCCAGGCTCAAAGTGATACCGGCCACTCGGCTTTTTAGGGGTGCAGCCAATCTCATGCTGCCGGCAAAACGCTGTCAGCGCTTGATAGGAAAACGTTGCACCCTTGACCTGCAATTCCTCGTGGACCCTGATGAGGTTGCCCTTGCAGCTTGCGTAAAGATGCATGATCTCTTCGCGGTGCTCTTCTATTTTCGATGGCCGTTCGATCTGTGGCACCAGCGCGCTACCTGATTCGATCACAGCTTTGACGGCCTGCCGTGAGATCCCAATTGCTCGCGCGATGCTGCGAGCGCTTCGCCCCGCTTTTGAAAGCCGAAGGATTGCGGTGCGGGTGGACTCATCAAGCATTGCCTAACTCCTTTGCTATGCGCTCCCATAGCGCGTTGGCATCGGCTTGTGCTTGCGCCGCGCATGCCACGATCTCTGGGCGCTCAGTGGGTAAGATCTGTTGAGAAACACCTTCTCGAAGCCGTCGACTTACTTTTCGTGCGATGGCGGCAAGGGCGCTCAAGTCATGAATCATCACGCGCGCCGGAATCACCTCGGGCGGCGGCTTGCGAGCTTCTTGGGCGACGCGCACAAAAACGGCTGGATCTGAAAGCAGCAAGGCGCGCGAGGCCTCGTTGCCAGCGCTGAACGCGGAGCAAACTTCGGCTGCTTGCCGCGTGCTTAAACGAAGTGGCGCTATCGCGGCACACAAGCGTTCGCAGTCGCTGCGCTTGGCGCGCGCCAAAGGCACAAGGTATTTCATGGCCGCGTATGCCGTGACGTCGCCGTTGCGCACGTGGTCTTGCACCGAAGTCGGCAGCTCATGCACAAGCGCCAAGCGTCGGCTTACCCAGCTTGCGCTACGATCGAATCGCCGCGCCAGCTCGGATAGCTCAAGGCCAAAGCGCTCGCGTAGTTCAGAGAGAATCCAAGCCTGTTCAAAGGGACCGTCGGCTTCTGCTTGGCGCATGAGGCGCTCAAGCATCAGCGCTTCGGGTTCAGTCATTTGCCAGCAGACGGCCTGGATCGTGTCGTGTCGCAAACGGCGCAGAGCGCGCAGGCGCTTGTAACCATCGACGAGCACGAAGCGATCGGCGTTGTCGGTGGCTGCAACGATCACAACGGGGCTTTGTTGGCCAATGTCCGCCAGCGAGCCGCAAAGGTGGCGCTCTTTACCGACGCTTTTGCGCCGCAAGCTTTCGTAGCGGGGTTCGATTTGGTGAAGTTCAAGCTCAATCACAACGGCGGCAATCATGCCGTGGGCTGCATCTTGTCTTTTGTGTCTACAGTGCGTTGTTTTTTGAATTCGTCAGTGATTCCAACGACTTGACTCGCCAACTGGTCTTTACAGTGCCTCAGGATTACTTCTCCGAAAACCCTAATGAATTCAGTGCCTTTGGACCCGAACTCCTCTTTTGCCACGTCCCAGGGAAGTCGAATCAAAGGCACCCTCGGCGCAGGCTCACAATGAAGCGCCGAGTCGTCACGCAAAGGCCGCGCAGAAGCCCGCTCATGGAGTCGACGCGCGACTTGGTAATCGGGGTTTCGGCGGCGCCAGTCGGCTTGTAGACGCTTTCGCTGCTCTACCTTGCATGCTCGATCGCCACAGACCTTTTGGCGATCGCCAACACGTCGATCTGGGAGAAACCAATGTCGGCAAACGGCGCACGGCCGCCTTCGTTGCATGCGCCATCTTCGCCCACGCGAACCGTGGCCGCGCCTGCGGCGCGGCCACCATCTAGGCCGCCACGCCTTAGGCCATCAGACCGCTAAGACTGGTACGTTTCTGGCGAGCATACCCCGGTCTTTTCTGGCGAGCGCTGAAGGGAGCCTGCTGAGCAATCTTTCTAAGCTGCCTGCGCGGCAGTGAACGCAACACGCTTGCAATCCCGGCCGGCGCTCTCTTTCTAAGCTGCCTGCGCGGCAGTGAACAAACGTCCTGCGGGTACTACGGCAACGTGGCATTTCTAAGCTGCCTGCGCGGCAGTGAACTTTTACCTGGCTGGCAACGTCCTGAATTACTATTTCTAAGCTGCCTGCGCGGCAGTGAACTTCTCCCACCGCTCGACACAAAAAACGATGCATTTCTAAGCTGCCTGCGCGGCAGTGAACGTCTCGCTGACATTGGTTGCAGATACGCCATTTTTCTAAGCTGCCTGCGCGGCAGTGAACTCCACGCTT
>JBBSJE010000253.1:0-9008 GCA_038257535.1 Polyangia bacterium | reverse complement strand
GTTCGGCATTCTTCTCGCGATCCACAGGAAACAGGGTCGCCAGGTGTGTCCCTCGACGGCCATCCACCAGATCTACCGAGGACAGATCCCAGCGCGCCACGCGCACGGTCAAAATGATGAGGGTACGATAGACGTTGGGGAGCTACGGGGGGGCGCGGTGGCTCTGGCGGAAGCGGTGGAAAGGGTGGTAGCAGCGCCAACAATGGTGGCAAAGGCGGGGGCAGCGGGGGAGCCATGGGCGGCTCTGGTGGAAGCGCGAATGAGGCGGGGGCGGGCGGTGCAGCATCCATGGGCGGCTCGGGCGGCATGATGACGGCGACACCTTTCGCCCCGCGCGTTTTTGATTTCGAGATGGACGCAAACGGCTGGGGGCTCGTTCTTGAAAGCCGGGAGGTGGCGGCAGCAGAAGGTTTGACGGAGCCCGTTCACAGCAAGGACAAAGCGTTGACAGGCGAAGGCTCCCTTCGGGTAGACCTTGAAACAGGCGCGATGGGAGGCAAGGTCTTCGTCGGCATTCAGGGGAATGCCGGTGAAACGGGCATTGTGCGCCCGATTACGAAGGTCACCTTCAACCTTTGGGTTCCAACGGAAAACGCCATTAGTCTGGTGCAGGGATATATCCTTGGCTTCTTCCCTGAAGGAACAGGGCGCCCCTGGGAGTCAGTTACCAGCGCGACGACACCGATCCTGCCGGGCGCTTGGTCAACCTTCGAGCTGTCCTTCGCGGTGCCTTATCCCGTTGCCGACTTCGGCAGTTCGGTTGGGCTTGAGATTTCGACCAACAGGGCGTGGACTGGTTCCGTTTACATTGACAACGTGAAGATCGAATTTCAGGGTCTTTAGGACCTCCTTACGGTGCGTCCCGCGCCGCTTAACGTCTCGGCGAGCAGGGGCCATTCGGTGTTCATCCCTGGACCACAACGACGCTGTCTCAATGTCAATGGCGTGATCGCCCTCGATCAACCAATTTGACGGCAACGTGATTGGCGCGGAAAAGCTGCGCCAGCGCCGTCCACCAGTCGTTGTATTTTGGTCGTTCCCTTTCCTGGCCCGCGCGCTCGTTGCAACCGTGGGGCACCCAGGCGCTACCTGCGCCGGGTGAAGCTCGTAAGGCTCTGGATTGACGACATCGCCATTAATTCGAAATGCATTGGCTGTCCTAAAAAACAAATCACTTCAGCAGGAGATACGTTCATGAAACTCACAGTTAGTTGCTTTGCCATTTTGGCTGTTGCCGCATGTTCTCAATCCTCGTCACCGGGTAACGGCGACGACGACGATGGTGCAGGTGGTGCCTCGGAGGCCGGTTCATCGGGCACGGGCGGTGGCAAAGGCGGAAGTGGTGGCAAGGGCGGAAGTGGTGGCAAGGGCGGAAGTGGTGCCATGGGCGGAAGTGGTGCCATGGGCGGTAGCGGCGGATCTGCCATGGGCGGTAGCGGCGGCAGCCAGAACGGTGGCTCGGGTGGTGGCGGTGCGGCGGGCGGAAGCGCTGGCTCGGGGGGCACGCCCATGACGGGAATGGGCCCTGGGTGCCTCAAGTTCAAGGCGAAAGTCTTTGATTTTCGTTCCGATCACCCCGACTTTCAGCAGAAATTTGCAGAAGGAGAGCTTCCCAACACTCAGATTGCCTTCGTTAAGCCTGAGCTGAGCGCCGATGGCAATCCGCAGCTCATACCGGATGCGGTGGCTCACGTGAAGGACGCGGAATCATTTAAACAGTGGTACACGCCGACCGAACAATGGAACAAGGTTGTTGACGTGGAACTTACGGCCACCATGCGTTCTGCCGTTCTGTACGCCTTTGGCGGCGGTGATGAAGAATGGCATCCCATTGACGGCAAAGGCTGGGGCAACGTTGATATTCTCCCACCCCTCACGTACATGGACTTCGGAGAGCTGGAGACCCCCGCCTGGGATGAGGCCAACAATCGTCTCTACACCTCCAAAATCGTGGGCGAATTCCTTTATCAAGGCACCGGAAGTGAAATCATCATTTCGGAAAGCGACGATGATTCTTGGGTTTTCATCAACGGCAAACTGGCGCTTGACAACGGTGGTCTCCATGGCTTCGCACCCGCAAGCGTGAGCTTGAACGATGCCAAGGCAACTGAGTTGGGTTTGGTAAAGGGTATGAAGTACCCCATCGCGTTCTTCTTCGCTGACAGGTATGCTGGTGGTGCGTCTTATCGTGTGTCGTACAATCTTCACATGACCAAGTGCGCTCCGTAATCAACGGTTCGCAGCCAAAGAACGAATTGCACGAGGCGGATCGAAAATGATCCGCCTCTTTGCCGTTGCCCAAGCGCTTTCGCGCTCCTCAGGTTAAATAGGGCAGCATCTCTCCCGCGACAGAGAAGATTTCCCCTTCCCAGTGTCGCTGCCGCTCTTGAATCACGGGCGGCCGGTAGCCATAGCCACCGTGGTTTTCCTCCCGCCACTCTTCTTTCGGAATGCCAAAGATCTGCAGCATTGAGCCCAAGAATTGATGCCAGGTCAGTCCAATTCGTGTGCCGGCCTGGGCAAATTCTGCCCCGAATTCGCCGGGCTTCAGGCTGTGGCCCATGTCGCGGTAATCGATGTGATGCCCCGTTTTGATGGCACCGCCGCCAGAGCCAAAGAGGATGACAGGGATGTTCTCTTGGCCATGCGAGTAGGTGCCGTGCTCGTGGGTCCACAAGATGACCGTTTTATCGAGCAAAGTGCCACCAACGCCATCCTTGACGGAATCAAGCTTTGCAGCGAGCGGCACGATCACCTCTGCGAACTGGGTTCGCATGGAGGCGTTCATAGATTCCTGAGGTCCTGGCTTGCCCACTTCGTGTGATATACGTTGATGCCAGGGATCCTGGCACAACTCGCCGAAGGTGGAGTTCCACCCCTGATGCAAACTGGTCGCGACGCGCGTAAGACCGCAGGCAAGTCCCGCAACCAGCACGTCCTGGTGCGCGACGTAGTTCCGAACGGTGGTCTCAATGCCGGCTGCACACGGATCGTCGTGGTTTTTGCGAGGTGTGGGCTGTTCACACTTGATGGTGATCGCTTGCCTTCGCTGAAGCTCGACGACCCGCTCCATGTGTTCGTCCAATCGTTCCAGATCGAGGCCAGACAACTTCCCGCTCTGCCTCAGCCTTGCATAATCCTCCCGGACCAGATCGACGATTGACGAACGCGGCCCATTCGCAGGGGATGGCAGCATTCTGTTGCCGAAGAGGCCCGCCATTAGCTTCGAGGGTTGGTCTAAAGCCGGGATCCCAACAACGCCGGATGAGCGATCACCCGCAACGTTCCATCGCTGAGAGAGGTTTCCAAATGTGCCATACGAGACTGAACGCTGCGTGATCCCCTGCAAATTGCGGTAAAAAGCAGGGGACGAGGCGATGACTTGATCGATGGTTGGTCGCGGGTGCCGCCGAAAGTTCTGCCCAACAGGCGACGGATCATCGCCGCTCGCATAGTTGCCAAGAGTTGCGGAGGTATGGTGGTTCACCCAGAAGGGAATGTCGAGGCCCTGTAGCAGCGTCAACTTCTTGACCAACGACGGCGTCAAAACATCGCTGGAAGCGGTTAGCACGTCAGAGACCTTCGTCTTGCCTCCACTCACCTCCGGATGAAGCGGTGCTCTGCGGATGGTGTGCCCAGCATAGCTGCGGGATTCAGCGTCGCTCGGCATGCTCGGAAACATCTTGCTTGCCCAGGAGCCTCCGAAGTGACTGACAATACCGATAAAGATCTTGTTGTCAGCTTCGTTGGCTCTAGCTTCTCGCTTCAACAAAGAGGGCAGCGCGGGAATGGCCAGGCTGACGCCGCCCAATCCGCGAAGAACCCATCGTCGGGATGGTCTGACGGTCATAGCGCTATCCTCCTCGTCGTAAAGTCTTTGCTCATAACCAGCTCCCGAATCGCCTGGCGAATGCTGCCTCCGCGTCTCAGCCTGTTTTCCATCACCGCCAAAGCGCAGCCATCAAAAGCTTCGTCTTCCTTGGCCCTGTTGTATGTGAACCGAAAGTATTGGATTGCGAAGCACGCTTCCACTTTCTTGCTGTCCACAATAAGTTTCGTCAGATCTGCCGCGTTGCTGGCAGTGCTTTCTTCGTCATCGAAGAGCACCTGAGGTACGACTGCGGTATCGACTTTGACTTCGCCCATCAATTCGCCGTCGGAGTCAAAGATCTTCGCGAGGTCTCGCGTGCGCCCCAGACTGTCAAAGTTTTCCGTGGCAAAACCCAGGGGGTTTATCATGAAGTGGCAGCCCACACAGGTAGGCGGCGAGGTCTTGGCATCGAAGATCTGGCGCTCGCTCGCCAGCCCTTCGGGCAAAGCCACCTGACTGGCAATCTCCTCGACGTTCGGGGGCGGCGGTGGAATTTCGTCGCACAGCAGCTTTTCGCGGATTCGTACGCCCTTCAAGATTGGGTGTGTGGACGTAGATCCAGAAGCGACAAAAGCGATTCGCGTGAGCAGGCCGGCTCTGGGCTCTTGGGCTTGCGGTGGTGTCGACTGCATATCCCAAGGCGCCACGCCGTAGATGGACGAAATATACGGATCCGAGGTGTAAACGTGCGTATCGGTAAGAAAGCTAGCGAGTTCCTTGTCCGAGCGAAGTAGGGCCCTGACGCTTCCCAACAGGTCATCCTTCAACGCTGCACTTGCCGCTGCCGTAGGCTTATCGGGGCCCACCAGAGCCAAGTAGTCCTTGAACTGCAGTGCGGACGTCAAATCGGGAGCATGTTGCAGCGTCAGCCATTGCGAAAAGAAACTCTCCAGCACCTGTTCGGCCTTGGGGGCGTTTAGAAGTCGGTCGACCTCTTCTGCATAACCCTCTTGGGTATCGAGCGCTCCCGTGCGTGCGGCGTTCCACAACTGGTCATCGGGAGGCGCATCCCACAACTGGTAAGACAGGCGCGTTGCAAGCTGATGGGCGGGCAACGAGTCTTCCGGAGTCACTGTCTCGATCAAGAAAAAGAAGTCGGGAGAAGCAAACAGCAAGGCTGCGACGTCGGCGAACGCTGTTGCGCCAGTGCCTCGCATGGCCTTTGCGTAGAACTCCGTATCCTCAGTGGTGAGGGGGCGACGGAGAATGCGTTCGCCCCATCGTTGTATGAATTCTTTCGCACATGCCACGTCGTTGCCTGTATCGGCATCTGTAGCGCAGGGGCCGAAAACCTTTGTGCGCCGTGCGACTGGCTCGGTAAGAGCCCGGCCGATGGCGATGGCGAGCTCCACTTGGGCATCCAAGTGCGGTTGGAAGAGCTGCTGATCACCTCGAAAAAAGCCATCAAGCCCTTTGTTCTTGGGCGACACGAGGCGATCTTTGGGCCAAGAGTCGATGATAGGGGCGACAGTGGCCAAGAGCGGATCGGCGTCGTCTCCCAGCATCGCCTCGCCAATGTCATGGAGGGTGTTCTTGATTTGGCTTTGGGAGAGACGGCGCAGCGGCTGGTGCCTGACAGCGGCCTCCGCTTCACAGCGAAAACGTGCCTCCGGCGTGCCGGGCGGCAGGGGCGCTTCCATCTCATTTGGGTTGCCGCCCTCGTCGATGAGCTCATCGGCCTCGTTGCTCACGAAACCAGTGCACGCCGCAAGAAGACAATTGCAACACGCAAGGAGCCATAGATGCGTCGGAACTGCTGAGATCACGGCTTATCCCCCACGAAATGTTTACGCTGCGCACCCGCACCAGGCCATTGACGTTCGAAGGTCGCTGGTGTCGTCTTGACGGCTGCGAATGGCAGGCCCTTAGGGACCCGAAGTTCCTCCTTGCCTGTGATAATTAACATTGTTAATAAAAGAAGGATGCGCCACGTTCTTATTCTCGCTGCGGTCTTCCTCCTGTCACCGCGGACCGCTCAAGCCGCGACTTTTCGAGTGACGTCTCCGTCCGGAAACACCGCAATCGTTTTGGAGGTTGCAAAGTCAGCACTTCGCTATCGGGTGCTGTTCGATGGCAAGCCAGTGGTCAAACCCTCGCGCATGCAGTGGCGCCTAGCGGCAACGGAGCCGGTTGGTCCGGCGTTGAGAGTGCTGGGGCAGCGGCAGCGCACCATCGACGAAACCTGGTCGTCCGTGACAGGAAAAAGCAGCCGCATTCGTGATCGGGCTCGAGAGTTGGAGATCTCGCTGCGCGACCGCATTGGCCGCTTGTTGATCCTAACTTTGCGTGCCTATGACGATGGTGTTGCGTTTCGGTATGCTTTTCCCGAACAACCCGCCCTGCCCGAACTAACTATCGAAAGCGAGGACATTGAGGTCGGTTTGGCGCCTGGACTTCCAATGTGGGCGGCGAACTACGGCGCTCTGGCTTCGCCACAAGAGCAGGAATTTCGGCGAACCCAAACCGATCAGCTACCGCTTGATGCGATCTTCGGCTTGCCGCTTCTAGTACAAGCGGGGCCGAAGGCGTGGCTTGCGGTGACGGAGTCGGATCTGCTCGATTGGGCGGGCCTTTACCTTCGCCCCAGCAAGGGCAAAAATTCGGCACTTGAAACGGTGCTGTCGCCTTTGCCAAGCGCGCCTGGCATCGCTGTTAAAGCTGGCAGCCGGCGTATATCACCCTGGCGCGTTTTCATGTTGGCCAAGACGCCCGGTGGGCTTGTGCAAAGCGAGCTGGTGCGCAATCTGGCCACACCAAATCAACTCGCCGACATTTCGTGGGTCAAACCCGGTCGATCGGCCTGGGATAGATGGTGGCCAGGGGACCACAACCCAAATGCCACCAACAAACAGGGCATGAACACGGCGACGATGAAGGATTACATCGACCTCGCCGCCGAGATGGGTTGGGAGTATCAGATCGTAGACTGGACGTGGTACGGAAAGCCCTCGCGGCCCGATGCGGACCTTACAAAAGTGGTGGCTGAGCTGGATCTGCCAGCCGTGATTGCCCATGCGCGGTCGCGCAACGTGGGCGTTTGGTTGTGGGCGCGGTGGAATCACATGAACGACCAGATGGACAAAGCGCTACCGCTATTTCGCCGCTGGGGCGTGGTGGGCATAAAGGTCGACTTCATGGATCGTGACGACCAAGAGATGGTGAACTTCTACACGCGGCTTGTGAAGCTGGCGGCGGAGAACAAGCTGATGGTTGATCTTCACGGCGCCTACAAGCCAACGGGATTGGAGCGAACGTACCCAAATCTTTTGACCCGCGAGGGCGTTTTGGGCAACGAATACAACAAGTGGTCAAATCGGGTTACGCCGATGCACAAAGTCACGTTGGCCTTCACCCGGATGCTTGCAGGGCCCATGGATTTTACCCCTGGCGGCTTTCGTCACGCACAACCTGGCAGCTTCGTGGCAAAGGATGTTGCCCCCGAAGTGCAAGGCACACGAGCGGCAGAGTTGGCCTTGCCGGTGATCTACGAAAGCGGCCTACAGGTGTTTTGCGATGCTCCCGGCGAATACCGTGCAGCGCCTGAAACGGGCGCTTCATTCCTTGCCAAAGTGCCCGCCGCTTGGGACGAAACGCGGGTTCTCGGGGGGGAACCTGATGCCTACATCGTGGTTGCGCGGAGATCGGGCGACACGTGGTTTGGTGGCGCCATCACCACGACCGAACGCCGCATTGATGTTTCGCTGGGCTTCCTTGGAACGGGATCTTACGAAATGGAGCTGTGGCATGATGCTCCAGAGAGTCAGCAGAAACCGGCAAGTGTGTTGTTGAAACGCGCGCAAGTGACAGCCAAAGATCGTCTTGAGGTGTCGCTCGTGCACGCGGGTGGGGCGGCGTTTGTGATTCGCCCCGCCGGACGCTAAAACGCATTGGCGATCGAGCGATAACGCTGTGAAAACACCACAGCCAACTCAAAAATCGACGATGATCATGACAAGCATATTGCCTGTGCGTTTTTTGTCTCATTAACGCTCGCCTGACAAGAGCGCTCACCCAATCCTTCCGATCAGGCGTGGACAGATCAGATCGTTTGTAGTCTCCTTGCAGAAGGTCTTGTCCTCGGCCAGTTGCGCTATCCGCGAACCGCCGCTGTTTGTACCCCAAAGGAGTTCTGGGAATGATGTCGCAGAATCGCTGTGCAAAACGTATTTGGTGGGTGCTGTCTATTCCGCTTGCGGCCTGCTCGGCATCCGTGGGCAGCCCCCCTTCGCAGGGGCAAGACGACGATAACGACACCATCGTCAAGCCGCCCAGCGAAAACGCCCTTGACCGCAATCCAGAGCAGCCGCTGATATGCACAGATCCGGGTGCGCTCAACGTTAAGCTCTCGGCGTTTTCACGGCTTACAAACGCTCAGTATGTGCGCACGTTGCGTGACCTGGCAGCGCCGATCACGCTCGACGACAACTTGGGCAGTGGATTGCCCGCCGAAGTTTCTGACAAGCATGGTTTCCTCAATAACTTTGACAGCCAGGGCCTTGAAGCCAAGGTCATTGAACAGGTTGAGGCCACCGCGTGGACCGTGGCAAAGAAGCTGACAGCGGAGTTGGGTAAACTCAACATCAAGGGCTGCGAATCGCCCAGTGACGCCGCGGCCGAGCGGCAATGCGCTTCTGCCTTTATCGAAGGGTTTGGTCGCCGCGCGTTTCGACGACCACTATCGTCTGAAGAAAAACAGCGCTTCTTGGAACTTTTCGACGAGTCGCAAAAATCGTGGGGTTTTCATGACGCCTTGGCGGTGGTTTCCTCAACCCTGCTTAGTTCACCCCAGCTTCTTTATAGAATCGAAACCGGCATTGAGGATGGCCGTGGGCTAAAACTTTCCGGCTACGAGATGGCATCAAGGCTTTCGTATCTGATTTGGGGAACCACCCCTGATGCGAATGCGCTTAAAGCCGCCGAGGCGGGACGGTTAGACAGCGGCGCAGGCCTTCGCGAAGAGGTTTCAAGGTTGTTAGATGACCCACGTTCCGCCAACGGGTTGATGGAGTTCGCCTCCCAGTGGCTTCGCTTCAGCAAAGTGGGCAATGATTCTTCGGCATTAAAGAAGAGCAATGAACGCTTTCCCAACTACAGCGAAGCGGTTTCGCAAGCTTCCTTCGAGGGGTTGCAGCTTTTC
>JBBSJE010000252.1:0-9060 GCA_038257535.1 Polyangia bacterium | reverse complement strand
AGGATGGTATCAAATCCGAACCAGGCCCAAGTGATGAAGTCGGAAGGCAGAAAACAAAAATCACTAACCCAAAAGCCAAAAATCAACCTAAGAAGGTCGCTGCTTGATTAGCCCGCGATCCACAACTCTTGACGATACCTCAAGGCAACGGTCTTGGTGGTGTGGGCCCTAGTTTGGGCCTCCATTTAATCGACACACCAGAAGGTGTCGTCATTATGGGGCGTCCCCCCCAGACTTGTGTTGGTATAGGGGGTAAAGCGCGTTGATCTCGTCTTCTGACAGTTCTCGTGGTGGGATCTTATCAAGACCCGCAACTTCATAGTGAGAGCCGCAATTCTCGCAACACACTAGGGTTGTCCATCGGTCCCGGTCGAAGGCCTTTTGGGGATAGTGAAGTACGTATGGGTAATCCGCCCGACAAGTAGAACAACTCACTAGAACACCTTCAATGGTTCATATGAACCGTTGTCGCCAACTTTGAAAAGAACGGAGCCCTTAGGAATGCCAGCACCACCCTCAACCACAAACTCACGGGTGGAGTTCACAAGATAACCACCATCTTTCCCTGGCAAACGAACAGCAGTATTTCCACCCTCAAGATAGTGAGGCCATCCTTGAGCGTCACTAGCGGTCGCATGCCTGCGGGACACGCCCTCCAGCGGCACTGCCAACCCGTACATATCACTATCGCTACGATAGACCTGGACAGGTCTCGGTGCATTTCCGGTCGCTCTTACTATTTCACCTTTGGTCCTTAAACCTTTGGCATCTTCGGCAGGCATCATCCAAACTTGGCCGCCTTTCGGACCTAGCGTTGCTCCCGGCTGCTGAAACCGATTTGCTATGTCCTTATCGAAGAAAGTCACGCCATGGCTATCTCCCCCGTCACATGAGGACAGGCCGAATGGATCCGCGTGAAGCGTTGGATCGCTGACATACCGATAGACGCCCATCCCCCCCAACAACCCAATCGGATCCCGGCTTACATACTGCCCCGCTTGCGGCTCGTAATACCTAAACCGATTGTAATAAAGCCCCGTCTCCTCATCCTCATACTGCCCCGGCCACCTGAACGGGCACGCCCCCTTCACCCCCTGCACATCGCGCAGATCACCCCAAACGCCGATCTCCGCCTGCCACACCACACGCCCGAGCTCGTCCACCATGCTCATGGGCACGCCAAGGTGGTCGGCAACCACGCTAAACTTCTGATCCCCCACCAGCTTCGCCAGCGGCGTAAAGCTCTCCGGCTCAAACAGCCACGTAATGGGCGTCTCGGATGTCCCCTCCTGCGCCGCCGCTAATTGATGTGGCTTCGCTCCCGATGGTGGCCCTTGCGCAGGTTGATCATTCAGAAGCGCAGCCTGGCGCTGCGCCGCTGTGGCATCAGCGCCCGCCAACTTCGCAACCCCTCCCTCTGCCTCCACCACCTTCTCCACCCACTCATGCAGCGGCACATTGCCATCCCACACCCAACGCGTGCGCTTGCCCTTCCACTGCTTCCACACCCGCCGCCCTAGCGCATCGTAACCAAACGTCACCGCCGTGCCGTCGGGCCGCACCACGCGCACCAAACGCCCGGCGCCATTCCACTCGTACTTCCACACGCCCTGTGGCCCCACCTTTTCTACAAGGTTGCCGTCAATGTCATACTCAAAGCTTGTGACCCCCTCGGCCCCCCGCGCCTCAAGCACTTCGCCGCTTGGGCCATACTTGCGGTCTTTTTTCTCCAGCGTGCGAAACAGATTTCCCACCGCATCGGGCGTGCGCAGGTCACGCAGCGTGCGCTCGGCGCTGTCCTGGAACGTGGCGCTTACCAAGCTGCCCAGAGCATCATGCTCGAACACAATAGGCCCGCTCAGCGAATCCAAGATCTGCTTGAGCCGATCGTTTGCCTCCCACTTGTAAATGCGCGCCCGCACTTCCTGGCCGCGCACCTCAAGACTTTGCCGAACCGGCCGTCCCAGGTTGTCCCGCTCCCATCGTGCCCGCACGCCGCCTGGCAGACTGCGCGCGATCTCAAGCCCCACGCTGTCGCGCTCGAACTGCGCTTCGTATGCGTTTGCCCCGGCACCATCAACATGCGCAAAATCAAACGGCAGGTCGTGCCCACCCGCTTGCATGTGTGCGGAAACGCCCATCACGTCACCCATGCCGTTGCGCCGGATGGCGTGCCGCAGGCCTTTCGACGAACGGATCTCACTGCGAAATCCCGCCGAACTGTAGCTGGACGCCACCCATTCGCCGCCCTGCAGCTCCTTCGTCACCCGCCCCAGCACATCGCGCTCGAACTTCACCACCACGTCGGCATTTCCAGCCGCCAACATCGCGCCATCGATACGGTACTCGAAGCTTTCTTTCGTGCCGTCGCTGTGCTCCACCTGCAGCACGCGCCCAGCCTTGTCGTATTCGTAGGCCGCGCTTTCGCCGTGCGGGCGAATCACTTGCATCACGCGCCCCACCGGATCCCGCAGGTACGTGCGCTTCAGCTTGTCAAAGCCCCACTCCTCCTGCACCTGCCCTGTGGGGCCCAGCACAAACTGGTACACCAGCCCGTGCTCGTTCTGCACGCCCAATAAACGCTCTTCGGTGTCGTAGGCAAAGCGCACCGTTGTGCCCGCCTCTTCGCGCTTGCGCAGGCGGTTCATGCCTTGATACGCAAACCGCACATCGTGATGCTGGTCCTTGGCCCACACCACATTGCCCTCGGCATCGTAGGCCAGCTCGCGCGTGTTGCCATCGGGCTCGCGCACGCGCACCAAGCGCCCCAGCACGTCCCACTCCCTGTGCTGTACGTTGCCCTTTGGATCCGTTGCGGCCACCACGCGTCCCCAAGCGTCGTGTGACCATTTGCTCACCGTGCCGTCAGGCGCGTGCAGCGAAACCAGATGGCCTTGCTGATCGTATTCCAGGCGGCTGTATTGCCCAGCGGCGTCTGTCACGCCCACCAAGAAAGGCCCTTGCCACGAGAACTGCTGCGTGCGGCCCAGAGGATCGCGCCGGCCCACCAAGTGCCGAAGCCCATCGTAAGACCACAACCATTCGCCGCCCATCGCATCCACCACGCGCGTAGGCAAGCCATCAACGCTGTGCTCTAACTTCAGCTCCGCACCATCAGGTCCCCTGATGGCAAAGCAGTTGCCTTGCTCATCGAAGGCCCAACGAGTTTCGCTGCCGTCGGGCAAGATTTCGGCGGTTTGCTGGCCCGTGTCGTCGTCGTATTCGTATTTCGTCTCAGCGCCCGTGGCGTCGATGATGCCAATGATCTGACCGGTCTCGTCTTGCTTGTATACGGTTGCGAAACCCAGCGAGTCTTCAACAACTGTTGTGCCCTCGTTGTACGTGATCTCATGATCGTAGATCCCGTCGTCGCCCCATGTGCGTACGCAACGGGCGCCTTCGTCAACGCCGTCGTAAACGAAGTAAAACGAAAGCCCGTTGCGGTTTGTCTCCTGCACCATCAGATGGCACTGGTAGGCGTAACGCCAGGTGCCGCCGTTGGCGTCGGTGGCCGCAATCAGGTCTTCTTTGTCGTCGTACGCATACGTCATCAACGTTTGCGGTGCCACCTCGGCAACAGCCTGCAAAGCCACGCGCATAAGCCGCCCGCTTCGATCGTGCGAAAACAAAACCTTGCGGCCCACGCTGTCGATCACAGACTCAAGCAAACCCTGCGCATCGTAAGCGAAGCGCATTGCCGCACCATCGCGTCGCCGCTTTTCAAGCGCCTTAAGCTCGGCAGTTCCGGCAACCGGGCCGAACGACCAGATGATGCCATCGGCTGTCTCCAACTCAAATCGCTGCAGGCCCACGCAGCGCAAGCTGCTGCGTTCGATGGGGTGTCGCACGCTTGTGCCGATCTGAAAAACGCGATCAGTCAGCTCCCACGTTGAAAAGTCGACCTCGCGACCATCTTCCGCGCGCAACACCATAGCGCCGCGCTTGGGATACAACGCAACATCAAGGCTGTGAAACCACCCGTGCCCCAGCGGCCCCCGGCGGTGCGACAACGAAGTGTCGTAAACGCGCTCGAACGTTAGCGGCAACGGCCCCGGCAACGCAAAGTCCACGTTGTCGGTGAACATGCGGCCGGTGGCCACGTCAACCGGATGGCCGGTCACGCGGCACACTTTGCGGTTCCACATTGACCGCAGGCCTTTTTCATCCTTGCGGGTGCGAACCTGAAGCACGCCCCCCAGCTTCTTCCATTTCAAGCTGCGCTTTTGTGAGCGACGAAATTCCTTGAACAGCTTGCGCTTGAGTTTGGCCGTGGCTTTTTGCAGCTTGCCCTTTGCCCAAGCTTTGATCTTCTGAGCAATCAGTTTGAGATCTGGCACCGGCGGCCGCGGCACCAAGACAAGAGGCCCCTTGGGGATCGCCAACACAGTGGAAACCGGCGCGCGCCCTGCCGGATCGAAACAGCTCATCGCGATATCGCCCAGGCGCACAACCATCGCGTCCTCAAACGCCACCATCAGGCCGCCAAACAGCAGCTCGGCGTCGTTCGAAGGTGGCTTTTGAAACGGCCCCGGCACAGGCGGGTGGGGCACCAGCAGTTTCACTTCGTCACCCGTGTGAGTGACGGGAAGTTGATTGACCTGAACCTTGCCCTTGCCAATGTTGTTGAACTCGCCAAGGCTTTCCGAGAGGACCTCGTCCTCCATTGCGGCAAGCTCTTCTTCAATCGCGTTGCCACCCTTGAGCAGCTGCTTTTTGAGCGCTTTTTTCAGGCGTTTTGGCGCCTCTTTGATCATTTTCTTGGCGATCGCCACCGGGTTGCCCGGCGGCTTCCAAACCAGGCCCACAAAGGGAAAGGGCAACGGTGTGGGCACCGGTCCCGCGGGCGTTGGCACCAACACAATGTGAATGTCCAGGCCGATGACCGGATCGAAATGTGTGGAAACAAGCATTAGGCGCCTTGCTCCGTGGCTGCGGGCTCTTTGGCAGCGGCCGCCTCAAACGATTTCCCCAAAGTTTGCGCGCGCCGTTCAAACGTAGCGGCCTCTTGCACTGCGCCCCGCTGACGGCACAGCGCCACCGCTTTGTCCGCAACGCCCAGCACAGATGATCCAGATACGTCTTCGGGTTTCGCTTGTTCCGCCGTGGTCAAAGCTTCACTCCACGTGGCCAATCCGCGCTGAGGATCTCCGAGATCTACCAACAACTGGCCCCCTAACGCGAAAGACTCGATGCCCAGTGCGGGCGCGCCCAAGGTGGCCCCCGAGCGCCCGCCCTCTACGTATGCCACCGCCGCTTCAAGCCGCCGCTCAAGCAACATCAACGCCCCTGCGCGCGCCATCGCGGCTTGCACCGCCACGTTGCCCCAGCCCGCCGCCTTCGCACGCGCCTCAACATCAACGAACACGTCCAGCGCCAGCTTGGGCTGCTTTGCCATCAAACCATAGCTGCCCAAGATCAAATCCAAAGCGGCGGTTTCGGGGCCCATTTGCAACCCAGCCGTGGTGTCGCGCGCTTCCCGTTGTTTCTGCAGAGCCTGCGGAAAGTCACCGTCCCCCGCCGCCAAAGCCGCGCCCATCACAGCCAGCCGAAGCTTGAGCATAGCGGGCGCGTCGGTCATGCCAGGCGGCACGCTGGCCGCGGCATCGGCAGAGGGCGCTCCGGCTCCGGCGGCAGCGTTTTTTCGCCGCGGCGGTGGCACACTTGGACCAACCCCACCCGCAAACTGAACTGGATGCGCGCCCACGGGCGCCGCCGACATCGCCCCCACAGCCGCCTTTATCGCGGCGTTTTCAGCGGCGGCGTCGTTTTCGATCCTCACCAGCGCCGTCACCTTCGGTTGCGCGGCCACCGCAGCCTGCAAGCCCGAGGCCCCCAGGGCCACAACCACCCATCGCACAGCCGCCAACGAAGCTTGCCCCATCAGCGCAAGCAACTCTTGCGCAAGCTGCGGCTGCGATTCAATCTCGATTGGCGCCAAGACCACGATCATCCCAGCAAAGTGCGGTTTCAGAGCCGCCAGCGCCGCCTGTAAGCGCGAAGCAAAGCCTGCGATGTCTTTGCGGGGTGGTTCAGGCAAAGGCAAAAGCGCGGGCCGTTTTTCACGCGCAAAAGCGTCGGACAGGGCGCCCCATTCCTCCTCGAGCTCCTCGTGGCGCGCATCCCAAAACGCATCGCCCGCCATCCAGGGTGACTCGAAAATGGACACAACAACGGGCTCGGCGACCAACAGATCCACGCTGTCGACCTGCTCAAGCACGTCCTTGCGCAGGCCTTCCTCGGTTTCGATAACGAGCAGCCGCTGCTCGGGCTGGTTGGCGAACGCAACCAGCTCGTCGTGAAGTTTTCCCAGTGCTGAAGTGGCGGTGCCCATGGGGTTTCTTAGCCGACTTTGATCACGGGGCCCATGAGCGTTACCATGCCCAACCCCGAGACATTACCCATGGCGCCCTTCACGTCCACGCCCGCAGGGCTCAGGGCCACGGCGTTCGTGCCCGATTCCATCTTTGTTCCCAGCGGGCCCGTGATGGTTACGGACCCATCTGGCGTAAGCGTGATCGAGGCCGCGCCACTCTTGATGCGCACCTGCTGTTTGCCTTCCATCTTTAAGGAGCCGTCCTTGCCCATGGTGATGGTGCAGGCGTCATTGGTGAGAATGATGTCGCCCACCGATTTGATGGTGACGGCATCTTTGATCATCATCATGTTGCCCTGCTGGGTAAGCCCGATGTGCTCCTTGGCCGACACGTTCAGTTGCTGGTCGATGCTCACCGTGCGGGTGGCGTCTTTTACGTACAGGTTGTCATCGACCTCAACCGTGGTTTGCCTGCCACCGTGCAAGTTCTCGGTTCGTAGCTCAACCACATCAAGCGTATCGGTCTTCTTGACTTCGATGCTACGCGTGTCGAGATAAAACTGCTCGTCTTTCTTGGTGACGGTGGTTTCGCGCTCTTCCTTGATGGCAATCTTTTCGTTTTTGTGAACCGTCACCGTGCGGTTGTTGCCCACCGTGATTGACTGGTCCTTCTTCACGAACACGGTGTGATGCCGTTCCGCCTGAACGTGAAGCTCTTCCTTGCCCTTACGGTCCTCGAAGCGAATCTCGTTGTAGTTGTTGGCGCTGCCGTCAGGGGAGCTGCGGGTTTTCATCCCGGATTGCGTGGCGTTGTCGGGCAGCTTGTAAGGCGGCTTGTTCTTGCCGTTGTACAAGCGCCCTATGATGACCGGCCGATCTGGATCACCGTCCATAAAG
The DNA here is from genome assembly GCA_038257535.1 of Polyangia bacterium. Classification (GTDB taxonomy): domain Bacteria; phylum Myxococcota_A; class Polyangia; order Fen-1088; family Fen-1088; genus JAGTJU01. Next base: position 1,850 of record JBBSJE010000252.1, on the reverse strand, counting down.
TCGACCAGAACTTCTTCGCCCACACGCGGGATCTGCACCCCGCCAAAGCCACCGCCGGCCCAGGGCGTGGACACGCGAACCCAACAAGAGGTGTTGGCTTTGTCGGGCTTGCCCTCGCGATCCCAAGGAAATTGCACCAACACGCGACCCAGACCATCTGGATCTGTGTAGATCTCAACCCCGGAAGGTCCCGTGACCATGGCGCTTTGTGGGCCCGTGGTTTTGGGCTTCGGGGTGGTGCGCTGGGGCCGATAGGCGTTTTGTGCGTTAAGCGCCGTGAAGCGGCAGCTATACGTGGTTTTCTGGGTCACATCACCCACAGAGGCGTATTCACCCGCATTTAATTCGACCACCGTGCTCGTAACAAGATAATCGTGTTTGCCGAAGTCGTCGCGCGGGTGGCCCGTGAGCGCAAACGTGCAACCTACGCACAAACCACGCGCATTGCCTTGGCCAAATGCAAGTTCCCACTGCGCATGCATTTCCTCGGCCCTCAGCTTGGCCAAGTCATCTGCGGCGCCCAGATCGTGCTCTTTCCATTTCGCAATCAGGTCGGGATAGTGGTAGCGCACGAAGTGGCCGGGCTTGTCGTAGTTGCGCTCGATCTCGCTGGGTTTTGCGGACTCGAGCGTTTCGGGCCAAGGCGCATAGGTGAAATCGGCCACCGCGGCTTTGTCGGTCTCAACGTTTTGATATACCGACCACGCGTTTACAGCTTCAACATCGCGGTCGGTGCGGCGATCGGGGTTATGAAAGGGAATCTCGCCATATCCGGGAACGGCTTTGTGGGCGATCAGACCATCGGCCAACACGAGCTTGTGATTGCCGTCCACATGGCGAAAGTAGTAATGAATGCCCTCTTCTTCGAGCAAGCGCGAGATGAAGTCGAAATCAGTTTCATTATATTGAACGCAATACTCGCGTGCTTTGTACATGCTGCGGAACTGCTCGCCCGTTAGCTGCTTGTGTTCCTCGTCGATCAAGATGTTGTAGTCTTTGAGGATCTCTTGAACCACGTCGGGCACAGACATGTTCTGCCACACGCGGCAGTTCTGATTGCGTGTGAGCAACCATAGGCGCGGGCGCAAAATCGCCCGATAGGCGCAAAATTCTCCCTCCAATCCGATAAATTGGAAGGACGCCACGTAGCCGTTGAAGTAGCGGCGCTCAGCCGGAGCTTTGACCGGCAGCGGCTGTTCAAGGCTTACCGTCATGTAGGAGCCAAGCACCTTTTCCATAGGCACGTTCGGGCTGCGGCTGAGAAGATCCAGCTTGTACTCGAAAAGCGCGTTGAAGCCCTCTTTGCCACTCATGCTGCGAAATAGCAACTCATGGGGCGTGTCCTTGAGCCCGGTGCACGAAAGCTGAACCTGTCGTTCGTCGACCTGGATCGACATGATCCGCTCTTCCAGGCTTTGCTTGTTGGTGTTTCGAAACGTGGTGGGCGAAGCGGCGCGGCTAGAGGGTGGGGCCGAAGGTGTGGGTGCGGCCGCCGGCGCTGGTGGCTTCACGTCCGGTTTGGCTGGGCCTGGAACCGGAGGCGCTTTGGCCGTCGCTGGCGCCGCCGGCGTCGTTGGAGCTTTCGGAGTTACCGGCGCTGTAGGGGCTTTCGGCGCCGCGCCGGACTTGTCTTTTAGAGCATCTGCCTTCTTTTGCGCCGCCGTGGCCTTTTCCGCCGCTTCGTCAGCCTTCTTTTGCGCTTCGGCGGCCTTCTTCGCAGAGTCTTTCGCTTCTTCGTCCGGATCAGAGGAGAAGAGTTTTTCCTTCACGCCCTCTGCCAGATCCTCGATCTTTTCCGAGAGGGCCTTGCCGGCCTCCGTGTCGAGAAGCTTGTCCTGGGCCCATTCTTT
>JBBSJE010000251.1:0-9101 GCA_038257535.1 Polyangia bacterium | reverse complement strand
TCAACATCGACAACCTTCCTAAGGCTGTCATGAGCGACGTGCCCCCGTTTGCGGCAAACTGGCGTCGGAAGGGTCCGGGTCCGGCGCCATCGGCAACGCGGCGCTAAATCGCCGCTCTTCGTCTGCAAAATCCGCAGCAAACAAGTTTTGAATGCCGGCGGCAAGATTCACCGCATGCGACTGCTGATGGGCTGCGACGGCGGCAAGAAACTCCTGCGCGCTCGCAAAGCGCGCGTCGGGGTCCACCTGCAAGGCCCGCCGCAAAATTTCCGCGAGGGGTGCAGGCAGCGCGGCCAATTTCGCCCATTCGCGCGGCCCAGGGCCTTGCGCGGCGGCAACCAAGAGTTCGTACATGGTGCCGCCCTCGTAAAGCGTTTGGCCCGTGGCCGCGTAGTGCATCACCAATCCCAAGGAAAACAGATCGGCGCGGGCGTCCACGGCGGTGCCCCGCGCCTGCTCAGGACTCATGAAGGAAACGTTGCCCTTCACGACCCCATGCTGAGTTTGCGTGACCCGGTCTTCCGCCTTCACAATGCCGAAATCGAACAGTTTCACTTCGCCACCGGCCGACACCAATATGTTGCTGGGCGAAACGTCGCGATGAACGAGGCCCATAGGGCGGCCGCTGTCGTTGCGCTTGCTGTGCGCATAATCCAACGCCTTCAAAGTGTCGGCCGCCAGCGCCAAAATCACAGGCACGGTGAGGGCCCGCCCGGTGGTTGCCATGGTTTGTTGCACCATGCGCCCCACATCGCGCCCCAAGATGTATTCGGTGGCCAAATAGTACTCATCGCCCACCTTGCCAAAATCGAACACCGGAATGATGTTCGAGTGCACCATCGATGATCCCAGCTTTGCCTCGTCGATGAACTGTGCCACGACGGCTGGATCGTTCGTGAGTTCAGGTCGCAGGCGTTTCACCACGAAGCGGCGCCGAAAGCCCTCCGCACCGAAGGTCACGGCTGTGAAAACCCGCGCCATGCCGCCTTCACCCAAGGGAGACAAAAGCGTGTAGCGGCCGAACACAGAAAGCCCGGCAGCACCGGCGCCCTCGTGCATGGCGGTGGACGCCAGCCCCACAGCCGAATCGGCGATGCCGGGCTGAGTGCCTGATGCGGATGCCTGGGCAACCGATGGCACACCGGCCCCCAAGCCCAAGGCGGTTTGGGGCGTGGGCGCTGCGGCGACATCGGACGTTGTGTGCGGCTTTGCTTTTGTGCCACGAAACCCCACAATCAGCGCCAACCCCACGAGCAAAAACGCCGCGGCTGCCAACACCGCTTTCGTGACCAAGGCCGTGCGTGCTGCTTCGGCGGCGGCGGCGTGGGTGTTTGCGTACACCCACAGCGTCCGCGTCGACGTCAGCGGTTTGCGGCCCGCCGCCCATTGGCCCCCCTCGGCGATGAGAGTCTGCTGTACGTTGGCATCCACCAACGTGGCTTGCATCAATTCAATGGCCTTTGCGCCCCCAGCGCTTGCCAGGGTGCGATTGCCCTCAGCCAGCAATAAAGGCGCTCCCAGTTGGCGCGACAAAGATTGCAAGGCGGCTTCGTCCAAGGGGGCGGCCAGCAACAGCACGGCGGGCAACGGGCGCCCGGGCACCACAATGCGCGCAGCGGTGGCAACAAACACATCGGGACCGGCCGTCACGATGCCGGAAGCCAAGCCCAGTTGCCGGGTCTGTTGCAGCAGGGCTTGGGCAGAGATCTCCGGGATACCCAACACAAGTTCGGGTTCATCGGCGCTCAAACTAAGGGCTGTGATGGGAAAGTCACGACGGAAGGGTTCCCACCATGATTCGTTGGCAAATCCGTCTCGCAGCGTGCTTACCACCGCCTCGGCGTCATCGCGGGCGCGCAACGAGAACAAGATGCTGGCCAGTTCGGGGCGCGCCGCTGCGGCGCTCGCCTTGGGTTCAAGGCCGCGAAGATGGGTCTTGAGGGCCTCATCGAGGCGATCCAAAACACGCGCTGCAGCTTGCGTGGCGTCCTGGCGTGCCTGTGCGTTCCGACGATCGTCCACGCCGCGCCATAGCGCCGCCGTCGATGCCAGAGCCGCCAACGCGACCAACACGCCCAAGATGCGTTTCACGGGTGGCGATCATCCCTTCACTGGGCGGCCCCGTCAACCCAGGGCTTCTCAAACTCTTTGAAACGGCGGTTACGAACCCCCGAACATGCTTTCACCTTCTGAGAGTAAGTTCTGCGCGTCGGGCGACAGTGTGACCCAACCTGCTGTGAACTCACTGCGCGCCAGGGCCTCTGAACGAGGCGTGCCAGCCGCACTTTCGCCGCCTTCCGCGTTGCCAGCTCGGGACAGCTCAAGCCATCCCACGGGCTTGCCCCGATAAAGGTAATCGATGCGCACGGCCTGCTTTGGTGGGCCGCCCACCGGCTTTTCGTCCTTGCCCAGAACTTCGGCGGGAAATAGGGCAAACACACGCTCATGCCAGTTGCTTGCCGTTTGATCAGCGCGATCCGGTGCATCTGCTGGAAACAATTCACCGCCCGGACGGCCCTCGAAGTTGCGGAACTGAAATTCCTTCTTCTTGCCCGCCGAAGAGATAACAATTTTGTCTACGTCTTGAAGCAGGAAGTTGTGGAACCGGCGCTCCACCAGGTTGCTTTTGGCCGCCTGAAAGTCGGTGAGGATCTGCCTGGGCACAAGGTAGACACGCCCATCTTCGTCGTCGCGCACGTAGGGATCGGTGCCCCCAGGGGGAGCCGGCGCCAAGCTGAACGATTTGGTGACGCCCTTAAAGGTGACCTTCAAGCGCTTCTTGGGTTCTGCCAAACCCAGGTCCTTGAGCGTGTCCGCATCCAAAACGCCCAGCGCGCGCGAGGCACGCAACGGCGCAAACAGCTCCCACATCTTTTCGGCGCTGCTGCCGCCACGAAGCAAACGCTCGGGCACCGCCGTTTGCACCACCGGATGGCCTGAGGGTAGCGCCACATTGGGCGCTTCTTTTCCGGAAAGCCGCACCCACACCGCGGGGCCCTCGGCGGCTTTGGTGCTGGTGATCTCCACCCAATCACGAACGGTTGCTGTGACTTCGGGCTTAGCTTCTGGCTTGACGTCCTTGTTGGCTTTGTCGCCTTCAGGCTTGTCTTTTGTCTTGTCTTGCTGCGTGTCTTGCGGCTTGGCGACGCGATCGAGCTCTTCATAGCGAATCATGGTCAATTCGCTCTTCGTGATGTCGAGAACGAACGCCTGCCCACCTTCCAGCGACGGCTCGCGCTGCCAGGTGAGATACGCGGCGAAAAGGCCGGCCAAAGCCAGCAAGCCCTGAATTGTGGCGGCACGACGGGTCACTGTGACTTCTCCTGCGGGTGGGCGGGGCTTTCACCAGGGGGGCTGGTGGCGGCTTTGGGTTCCAACGGCTTGCGCTTGCGGGCCTTGCGGCCTTGGCGGGTGAACATCAGCCCAAATCCAATCACCAAAGCGGGCGCCACAAACAAGCTGCCGTAGAACCAGGCCACGTCCTGTTTGCGGGTGTGAACGATGGCAACGTCTTCTTCGTTGTTGATGCGGCCCGAAATTTGTTCTTCTCCACCCAACCACCGAACAGCGTCCACAAACATGGCGGCGTTGCCTTGATTGCGAATGGCCATGTCGGTCAGCGAATCGGAATCGGCTAGCACCACCACGCGGCCTTCTTCCTCAGGCAGCACAGCGCTAGCGGTGCGCTTGGTGACGATCGCGGCCAGCTCGTAAGCTTTGCGAACTTCGCTGCCGCTATCAAATTCGTGGTTTCCGTTAACGTCGTTCCAGGTTTTGCTGTCGGCGTGAATGGTAAACCGTCGCGTGGTCAAGCCGCCAAGGCTATCCGAAACGTTGTCGAGGTGGCCGGTGGTGGGAAACACCACCGGAAGCCGCTTTCCATACTTGGACAAAGTGGTCACCGAAACGTGTGACGAGAAGCTGGCAGTGATGAGGTTAGTACGATCAGACGTTTGGTAGGTTCGGGTGGCGTAGATGGCGTCGTGGGCCAAAGTCACGGGGCTAAACTTCAACCCAAGCGGCGCCATCAGGTTCTCAAAGCCATCGCTGGATTCAGGGTCTAGCGCCAGCAGCAGGCGGCCTTTGCGGTCAACGTAGCGCTCAAGCGCTTCGGCTTCTTCTGAGGAAAATGCCTGTTTGGGGCCAATCACCATCACGAGCGTGGCATCGGTGGGCACCCCTGAGCCCAACCCCTCAGCCAGACCCACGTCGCGCACCTCGTAGCCTTGGTCCAAAAGCAGTCCGCGAATCAGGCTGATGGTTTCACGCCGATCGGTGGCTTCGATGGCTGTGGGGGAACGTTCACCGTGGCCTTGCGTAAGGTAGGCGATGCGCTCAGGCCGTGTCACGCCCAACAGCCGCTTGTTCACCTCTTCATCCAGGCGCTTGAGTTGATCGCGGGCGCGTTCGTTATCAAGCGGAATCGCGATCTGCTCTCGAAGCTTGTCGCGCCCCACAACGATGATCCCGTTGCCACTCACACCCAGCTCCTTGGCTTTGGCGGGATTCAAGGCTTGGTCGTAGGTTTCCACCGCGAGCAATTGCGACCGCTTCTTCAGGTCGTCGAAGTAGCTTTCGACTTCTTCGTACACTTCATTGGCAGGCGGAAAAAACAGATACACTTGAACCGGCTTATCCAGCGCGGCCACAATCTTCAGCGTGCTTTCGCCGGCCTTGGCCACGCGGAAATACGAGAGGTCCTTTTTTACGTCGCGTTCAGAGGCGACGTAAGCAAACGAGAACACAAACACCAAGGCAAACCCAATGCCCAACCCCGAGGTCATGGCCGCCCGCACGCGCGGCAGATCGCGAACCGGGGCGCGCGACATGCTGGCCAAGGAGAGCTCAACAAAAATCACCGGCAGCGTGCCCAACACCATGCACGCCGGCCACAGCGTTTCCAGCACAGCGGCGAACCGCGGTGAAGTTTTGCCTAGCGCGTGCCCGGTCAGGTGAAAATAAAGATCACCCGTAAGGAAATGCCCCAGCAGCGCCAGAGCGCCCAATCCATAAAGCGCCAACAAGGCCTTCTCGGGGCCTCGGGCCTGCGGCGGCAACTTGCTCATACGGCTGGCCTGCCAAGCGGCCGCAGCGGCCACAAAGGCCACGCCCAAACCGCTGAAAGCCCATGACATGCCACCGGTGCCAATGAGACGCTGCCCTACAAAGACCGAAAGCAGGCCGATGCCGTAAACGACGGAGGGCAGGGCCGAGGAGACCCCTTGGGCGGAGCTTGATCCGCTTGTGTTTATCGCCATCGTCGGGCCTCCAGAACGCGGGTGGCCGCAAACAAAGAAAAGTAGATGAGCGCCAAGTAGTACACGACGTCACGTAGGTGAATCACACCGCGGCCAAACGGCGTGAAGTGTTTGTGGAACAGAGCAATGGACACGAAAAATTCGTTGAATGGCCGCTCGGTCACGCGGGCCAGCATCCACGCCACCAACAAAGTGGTGACCAGCACGGCCGAGATGATCACCGCGAGGACCTGGTTTTTGCCCACGGCCGAACCAAAGGTGCCAATGGCCAAGGTGGCGGCGCCTAGCAGGACCAACCCTAAGTAGCCCGCGAACAAATGCCCCAACGAGATCTTGCCGTTCACCAAGATCATCAGCGGTAGGTAAAGCGTTCCCAGCACCATCAATTTCAAAAAGATCAAAGCGCCAAGGTATTTGCCCAGGATGATTTCCCGGTCGCGAATGGGCGACGAGGCCAGCAACACCAGCGTGCCGGTTTGTTTCTCTTCAGCCAACAGCCGCATCGACAACAGCACGCTGCAGATCATGGTGGGCCCGCTGCAGTAAAAGAAGAAGCTGTAGAGCACCTCGGACGATCGGCGTTCGGCATCGCCCATGGCCAAGGCGTGAAACAGCAGACCCACGGTAAGCAGGAAGATGCCTGCAATCACATAACCGCCCATGGAGCGGAAGTACGAGCCAAGTTCGCGCAGCGCGATCAAACGAATGTTTTTCATGATGCCGCTCCTGCGTCGTTGCCGCCGGTCGCATCCTGTTGCGAAGCCGTGAGCTTGAGGAACACTGACTCGAGCCGCGACGACGCACGTCCCATTGAAAGCAGATCCACGCCCGACGCCACCAGGGCGCGCGCCAACTCGGGCCGCAGGTCCTGTGTGGCCGCCACGCGGAGGGTGATTTCGTCGCCAGCCGTTTGCAGGGTTTCCACCTTCGTAACGCCCGGCACTTTGGCCAACGCCGCCCGGGCCAAGGAAGCGTCGCCTCGAATGGTCACGTCCGATTCACCCGCCCGCTCCATTAATGCGGCCAATTCGGCTTCCGTACCTTGCGCCACAATCTCGCCCGATTGAATCACCAACAAGCGATCGCAAGTTTGGCTGATTTCAGACAGGAAGTGGCTGGAGATGAGCAGCGTGTGCTCGCCCCGCAGGGCTTTGATCAGGTTGCGCATTTCCACGATCTGAACGGGGTCAAGGCCGCTCGTGGGTTCATCCAGGATCAAGAGCGAAGGCCGATGCACCAAAGCCTGCGCCAAGCCCACGCGCTGGCGGTAGCCGTGCGACAAGCTGCTGATGAGCTCTTCGTGCACATCCCGCAACGCGGTTTTGTCTTCGGCCTCCGTCACCCGTTTGGCCGCTTCGGACGCGGGCACCCCCCGCAACTGCGCGGCAAAGGAAAGGTACCGGCCCACGGTCATTTCGTTGTAAAGCGGCGGCGTGTCCGGCAGAAAGCCGATGCGCGCGCGCACCTCGTGGGCTTGGTCCACGGCGTTTCGTCCATCGACGATGACGCTTCCGGACGTTGGCAACAGCACACAGCTCAGGATCTTCAACGTGGTGCTTTTGCCGGCACCGTTGAGCCCCAAAAAACCCACAACCTCGCCGCTTTCGATGTCGAAATCGAGGTCGCGAATCGCGGCATGCTCTCCGTAATACTTTGTCAATCCGCGTACTTGAATCATGGGAAAGCCGTCAACATATACCCCGAAACGGGCTTTGCATTCTATACTTCTGTTGCGCCGATGCGGTTTTACCAACCTTCTTTCGCTGGGATGTATTCCCGAGCGCGCCCGTTCGGGCGGTTGGCGAAGCTGAAGCCGGGCTTTGGCTTTACCCCCTGGGCCCTGTGCATAACCATGGTCGTGAGCCTGCTGGGCTGCGGGGCGAAAAGCGAAGATCAGGGCGCCACGGGCCCGGACGCCATTGCGCTTGTGCCGCCACAGTGGCCCGATGGCGGCGCCCCGTATTGTGCCGCCGCCAAGCAGCCGCTGTCGTTTTTGCCCAAGCCTGCGAATGTGCTGGTGCTCTTCGATCGTTCGGGGTCCATGTCGCGGGGTTTTGGAACCACCACTCGGTTTGAGGCTGCAAAAACTTTGTTGGGCGAAGTGGCTTGGGCTTACCAAGACCGAATTCGCTTCGGCTTTCAGCAGTTCCCAAAATCTGGTGGCTGCGGGGAAGGCACGGCTAGTTCAAGTTGTTGTGCGCAGCCCCCGTCGGTGCCTATGGGGCCCTTTGCGGCTGCCATGCTCGGCGAGGCGATGGTGGCCGCAGGCCCCGTTGAAGGAAACACTCCCACCTCGGAAGCGCTGCGTTTTGCGGCCGCCTACTTTGCCACCGTAAACGACGGGATCAGCGAACGCTACGTGCTCTTGTCAACGGACGGCGAGCCCAGTTGCTTGGCAGACGGCAGCCTGGGAAAAGACTTGGTTCGTTCAGGGCAACGCCTTGAGGGGCCATGTGTGGACGCTTTGAAGGAGGTTGCGGCGTTGCGGATGGCGGGCGTTAAGGTCATCGTGCTGGGCATCGGCAACGACTTGGTATTAAGCGAGCAGGGCGCTCCCAGCTGTCTTGAAGATATGGCACGCGCGGGCGGGGTGGCGCGTGAGGGCACGGGGGGACCAGGTTTTTTTTCGGCCACGAATCCCAAGGAATTGGAGCGGGCGCTGCAGAGAATCTTCGGCGCTGTGATCCAGCCAAGTTGTGTTGTGGCCATGAGCGAACCGGCCCCGCACGCGCCGAGCGTGTCGGTCTTCTTCGATGACCAACAGGTGCCATTCGATCAAAGTGGCAAGGATGGTTGGCTATGGGTTGAGGGCAAAGAGGGTCAGGTGCTGCAGCTGGTGGGCAAATTCTGCCAAAAGCTTGAACGCCTGCAGGTGCAGCAGGTGGAGATTCGCCAAGGCTGTGCACCTTGCAAAGCCCCCACCTGCGCGTAGGCCCGTTTACACCTCAGTTAGCCAATTGTCGGGGTCGTCGGTGCGGCCGTATTGAATGTCGGTGATGGCCGAGAACAGCCGTTGCGACAACTCGCCTGGTTGTCCGTTGCCCACCTGGAATTTTTGATCTTTCCAACCGAGCTCACCCACAGGCGAAATGACCGCGCCCGTGCCGCAGCCAAACACTTCCACCAGCTGGCCTCTACGCTGAGCCGTGAGCAGCTCTTCAACGGTGATGGTGCGCTCATTCACTGTGACGCCCCATCGCCGCAGCAGATCCAAAACGCTGGCGCGGGTGACGCCTGACAAGATGGTGCCGGTGAGGGCGGGTGTGGCCACTTCGTCGCCGATGCGCACAAACAAATTCATTGTGCCCACCTCTTCCAAGGCGGAGTGTTCGACGGCGTCTGTCCACAGCACCTGGGAAAATCCTGCGGCCTTGGCTTCTTCGGCCGCCATCAAACTAGCCACATAATTCGCCGCCGCTTTCACCGCGCCCAAACCGCCGGGCGCGGCGCGCACGTAGCGATCTTCAATGCGAATGCTCACGGGGCCAAAGCCCTCGGCGTAGTACGCACCCACCGGCGAGGTGATGATGAAGAACTGATACGCCTTTGCGGGCCGAACGCCCAGAAAGGGTTCGGTGGCAAAGATCGTGGGCCGAATGTACAAAGCGGTTCCGGGCGACGATGGGATCCAGTCGCTGTCGGTTTTCACCAAGGCCACCACGGCCTCGGCCACCAGCTTGGGATCTACCTCGGGCATGCACAGTCGTTTGGCCCCCTCGGCCAAACGCGCGCAGTGGCGATCCAGCCGGAAGATGCGCACTTTGCCGTCATCACCGCGGTAGGCCTTGATGCCGTCAAACAAAGCTTGGGCGTAGTGAATTCCTGCCGCTGCGGGGTCCAGCG
>JBBSJE010000250.1:0-9119 GCA_038257535.1 Polyangia bacterium | reverse complement strand
CGATGAAAAATCGGTGGCCACCAAAACGTGGCGCAACTTTGGAACGGAGGTCGCTACCGCCAGCTCGCTGGTGCCGGGCACACACAACACCGGAACCGTAGCGGCGTGCAACGTGGGCTGCACCGTGGCCCCCAACCACAACCGCTTGAGGCCTCGACGTTGGTGAGTGCCCAAGATCAAAAGATCAGCATCGACGTCGCTGGCCGCGAACGCCAAATGGCTTCCCAGCTCGCCCCAGTTGGACTCTATTTTGTAGTTTACAGTTCCCTGGCCCGGAAGATCGCCTACAAAGGATTTGAGGTCACGCATCAGCACGGCAACCGTTTTGGGGTCTGCGTCGTCAAGCGCGTCCTCCGTGGTGATGCCCAAACGCGAAAGTTGCTCGGGCGGCCAATAGAAGTGAATGAACGTCACATCACAAGGCGTGACTTTGCGGAGCTCCTTCACCCATGCCAGGCCCAAACCCGAAGCGGAGCTCATGTCCAGAGCCACCGCCACGTGCAGCGGCCGCGCGCCCGTGGCCCAGGCTTTGAGCCCCTCATCACCATCGTTGCGCGTCACCAGCACCGGGCGGTCGGCATGCAACACCAAGCGTTCGGCCACACTGCCTACAAAGAATCTCGTGAGCGATCCACGCCCATGGGTGCCTGCCACGATGAAGCGGGCATCCAGATCGTGCCCCAGCCGACACAAGGCCTCCACAGCCATGCCCTGGACGATCTTCGACTCGGCGTTGATACCTTGGGCCCCAAGCGCATTCACGATTTCGCGCAAACGCGCGTCTGCTTTTTCTGAAACCGCGTTCTCCAAGGCGTGAACGTCCACCGCAAAATCGGGCGATGTCACCACGGGTGGCTCCAGCGCAAACCCGACAACCAATTTGTCGCCTAGGCGTTGGGCCAACGCAGCGGCCAGTTCGACAGCGTGCTGAGCTGGCTTCGAGAAGTCTGTGGCAACCAGGATGTTCATGCACCCTGGTGCAGCATTTCGCGTGCCACCTAAACGCCACGCGTCTTCGCCGCTTTCGCCTGCAGAGTGCGCAAACCCTGCGCTGGAGCGTTACCTAAGGGTAAATGGTGCAGCGCCAAGAAATGCTGCTTGTGCAGTTGCTGCAGTTGTTTTTTGATTTCGGCGCAATTTCTGCAGCTAGATGGCACCAAAGATGCGCATGGGGCCGCCGTTGGTGCCTCCTATTGCTGGCACGAATGTCGCTACTTGTCAGGGGTGGAGGAACCAATGACCGAGGGCATCCAGATTGTTTTTCGAGACCTACCCCCTTCAGCCACGCTGGAGGCCAACATCCAACGGAAGGCTGAACGCCTGTTTCGTTTGCATAGCAACATCACCGCCTGCCGAATCACAGTGCAAAAACCTCCGGCCCATCACCACAAGGGCGGGCACTACCACATCAGGGTTGACCTGCATGTTCCTGGAGCCGAGTTGGTAGCGGCCCGCGATCCAGAGGACGACCGAGGTCACGAGAACCCCTACGTGGCCACCCGGGATGCGTTCAGAGCCGCCAAGCGCCTGTTGCAAGAGCACGTCAGGCGCCAACGCGACCACCGCCACGACCGGGCCCCTGACGTGGCCGCGTCAAGCCCATTCCCTGAAACGTTGGCGTAAGCGCAACGCGGGGGCGTGGTAGCCATGTCATGCTCGTCGCCATGACAGCCGAGATGTCCTTGGGCACCCCCGCTTTGTTGTTCCCGGCGGTCTCACTTCTGTTGCTGGCGTACACCAATCGGTTTTTGGCGTTGGCTTCGGTGGTGCGTGGCCTTCACGCTCGCTACAAGCAAAGCGGCGAACGCGCTCTTTTAGGGCAAATCCATAACCTGCGCCAAAGGCTGGCACTGATCCGAAGCATGCAAGCCGCCGGTGTGTTGAGCTTGCTTGTGTGCGTCATGTGCATGTTTGCTTTGTTCGCGGGCTATACGAAGGTGGCGCACGCGTTGTTTGGCGTGAGCCTGATTACGATGATGATCTCGTTGGGCATTTCAGTGCGAGAAATTCAGATCTCCACCGTGGCGCTCAGCATTCAATTGCGTGATCTGGAGGCCGATCTTCGCGAAGCCTCGCAATGGACTTCGGGCGCAGAGCCTGGCGAGGTTCCGCCGGCCCCTTAAACGCAAACACCGCCGTCCTGTATGGCGAAGGCGGCGGTGCGATGGGACCCAGCCCGTTTAGCGGTGTTTGAAGCCCCGACGGCCCTGGCGGTCCGCATGACCATGGGGCGGCTTTGCCTCATCAAACTCTTGTTGGGTGATCATGCCGTCATTGTTGGCGTCAACTTTGGAGAAGAATCGCTTGAGCGGTCCACACCCCGCTTCGGCTTCCTGAGCGGTGATGCTGCCATTGCCGTCTGCGTCCATGCGTAAGAAGTGCTCTTGCTTCTTATCGGTCCACAGCGCCTGCCGTTCCTCGTCGCCAAGTTGTCCGTCTTTGTTGGCGTCGTGTTTCGCCAGCATCTCGGCTTTGCGGGCCTCATGCATTTGCGTGCGTTCGTCGTGATCTAGCTTGCCATCACTGTTGGCATCAAACTTCTGCATCACCTCCGCTGGGGGCTTGCATTTTTCACCCCGCGGCCCGAAACCAGCTTTGCCATCAGCAAAGGCCAAAGACGACGCACCCAACACGGTGGAAAAAACCAAAGTTGCTTTGAAGATGTTGTTCATTGTCAGTTCCTTTCAGGGTCTGACAAGGTATTCAGCAACACCTGTGCCACTAAAGAAAACATCGTCTTTTCAACAGGTTACAAAAATCCTAAGTTGCCGGATCTGCGGATTTCGCAGACCAAGGCTGCACAAACCGCAGCCAGCTCAGCCCAATCCGTAGCGCTTGAGCTTTTCGTAAAGCGTGCGCTCGCCGATGCCCAGTTGTTGCGCCGCTTGCCGGCGATTGCCCTGCACCGCCTGCAGCGCCTGAATGATGGCGTGCTTTTCCATGTCTTCCAACTTCCCGCCGGCGTTGCCTGCTGCCGCTAAAGCGGGCGTTTCAAACCAAAAGTGCTCCGGCAACAAAGACCCCGCATCTGCGAGTATCGCCGCACGCTCCAAGGCATTGCTAAGTTCACGCACGTTTCCAGGCCATTCGTAGATGGCAAGTCGTTGTTGCGCTGCCGCAGAGATAGACAAGCCCGGACGCCCCAATTCGGACGCGATCTTACCCAAGAGGGCGTTGGCAATTGGCAAAATGTCTTGAGGGCGTTCACGCAACGGCGGCAATTTGATGGGGAACACCGCAAGCCGATGATAAAGGTCTTCGCGAAATTGGCCCGCGTCGATCATGGCGCGCAGATCTCGATTGGTGGCCGCCACCCAACGCACCTGCGCCTGCAGCGTTTGTGAGCCGCCCACGCGCTCGAACAAGCGCTCCTGCAGCACCCGCAATAGCTTCGCCTGAAGTTCGGGTTTCAATTCCCCCACCTCATCAAGAAAAAATGTGCCGCCCGCTGCCAGTTCAATGCGGCCGCGGCGTTTTTCCGTGGCGCCCGTGAAGGCACCTTTTTCATGGCCAAACAATTCGCTTTCCAGCAGCGTTTCCGACAGCGCCGCGCAATTGATCGCCATGAAAGGCCCGTGCGCTCTGTCGCTAAGTTGCGCAATGGTGCGGGCCGCCACTTCTTTGCCGGTGCCACTTTCGCCAAGCAAAAGCACAGTGGCGTTGGTTCTGGCCACTTTCTCAATGGCATTGACTACAGGGACCATCGCGGGCGCCCCGTACGTCAGCGGGGTGGCCAGGGCAGCGTCCTTGGATTGCGCCCGCGTTGTCAGCATATGCCGCCGCTCCAACGCCCGCGCGGCCAGCTGCGACACCGCTTCAGGGTTGGGCAAAGGCTTCTGCATATAGTCAAACACGCCCAGCTTCATGGCCTCAACCGCGCTTTGCACGCTGCCATGCGCGGTCAACACGATCACCTGAACCTCGGGGGTTTGCGTTCGCACCTTGCGCACAACCTCCATGCCATCAGAACGCGGCATTTTCAGGTCTGTGATCACCAGATCAAACGCAAACCTATCGAGCTTGCCTATAGCGTCCACGCCGTCTTCGGCTTGCTGAACCTCGTGGCCGTCTTGTTCAAGCGTGTCAGCCAGAAACTCCCGCAGGCCAGGCTCGTCGTCCACCACCAGAATGCGTGCCATCAACTTGCCTCCTGGCGCTGGCCGCGCGGCAACCAGATCCGAAACACAGCCCCACCCTCGGAAGCGTTGCGCACTTCAATCTGCCCTTCATGCAGATCAACCATGCGTTTGGCCACCGCCAATCCCAAGCCCGTGCCTTGGGTGCGGCGGGTGAAAAAGGGCTCAAAAATGCGCGACAAATCGCTGGGCGCCACGCCGGGGCCCCGATCCCGAATTTCGATCAGCAGTCGGTCGTTGGCTTGTGCCACACGCGCGCATACGCCCTGCGGGTTGGCCTCGTGGGCGTTGCGCAAAAGGTTGGTTAACACAAGGTTGAGGCGTTGTGGATCCAAGCGCCAAACCGTCGGTGCTTGCGTGTCGTCAATGCTGAGGTTTACGTCCAAGGTCTCGGCCGCCGTTTGCAGCAGCCGCGTGGGGTCCACATCCACACATTGCAGATCGCCCCGGCGCACAAAATCGAGCAGATCGTTGGTGAGGGCTTCGAGGCGAACCGCTTCGCTCACCACCCGATCGGCTTTGCTGCGCTCCCGCGCGCCTTCAGGCAGCGCACGCGCCAACAGTTGTGCGTTGCCTTTGAGCGAGGCCAGTGGGTTGCGAATTTCATGCGCCAACACCGCCGACATTTGTCCCAGGGCCCCCAGCCGTTCAGCATGTTCCGCTTCCAAAGCGCGCTGTTGACGCCTGTATGACCAGCGTGCGCCGGCCAGCGCCAGCGCCACAAACACCAACGCCGCCAAGGCCCCCACCCCCAAGGTTCGGGCCGCAGCGGCCTTCAGCTGCATTGCCATACGCGGCTCGAACGCCAACACCAGCATTGGCATCGGACGGCCGCGGAACCGGCGCCGGCCTGCACGCCCGGGGGGGCCGCGGAAGACGACCAAAGCGCGTCCATTTTCAATCAGGGGCTGCCCCGGCGGCAGGGCCAGCAAGGGTTCAACGCGCGTTCCCAGCGGTTCCCCTGCCTCGGCCACGGCACGACCATCGGGGCTGATCAACCGCAATGATGTAAGACCCTCGTCTTGCAGATCCGCCAGCACGCCAAGCAAATCTGCCTCGGGCACGGGACGTGGCAGCTCCATCAATTGCAACACAACCCGCTCAAACAAGGCGTCGGCTTGACCGCGCAGCAAGCTGGCCGAAGCCTGTTGCACGCCATGGTACATGGTCCAGCCCGACACCAAGACAGCTACACCCAGCAACACGGGCGCCGCCACCAGGGCCCAGCGGGCCCAATCGTGCGACAGCAAACCAAAGCGGGGATGGCCCATGGCGGTTGTAGGATGATACCTCCGCGCGGGCCCCCTGTGGGCCCCAACCCGCTTAGGTTTTTACAGGATGCAGGCCGCATTCCTTGCTCTCGGGATTTTCCCACCACCATCGGCCGGCGCGCGGGTGCTCACCGGGTGAAACAGCCCGCGTGCAAGGCGCGCAACCGATCGAAGGATACCCGCGGGTGTGCAGCGGATGAATGGGCACCCGGTTGGCTTTGGCGTACTCGTAGGTTTGCGCTTCGGTCCACCCGATGATGGGATTGCATTTGGCGATCCCTCCATGCCCTTCGTCCCATTCCACTTCGGCAGCGTCACCCCGTGTGACCGACTGCTCACGCCGCAGCCCCGTAACCCAGGCGTGCAGTCCACTGAGCGCACGACCCAAGGGCTCAACCTTGCGAATGCCACAGCACTCGTGCCGGTTGTCCAGCGATTCCATAAAGCTGAAAAGCCCTTTGCGCCGCTCCAGCAATTCTACCGATTCACGTGCGGGGAACATCCACTCGATTTCAAGCCGGTACTTTTCGCGGACCCGATCGGCGGTTTGGTAGGTCTCTTCGGGCAACCGGCCGGTGTCCAAAGCAAACACGCGCACCTTGGGGTCAAGCTTGGCCGCGATGTCAATCACAACGCAATCTTCAATGGAAAAGCTGGAGGCAATCGCAAGATCTGACCCAAAGGTGGTCAGGGCCCACGCCAGCACGTCCTGGGCGGACCTGCCGGACAATTGCTTCTGCTCCGCGAAAATCTGGTCGGCTGTGGGTTTCATGGGGCTTGCGGTTATAGCGCAGATCTAGGCCGCCGCACCGGGCCCATAGCGGCTTGAAACGATTAGACAAACGCCGCCCGATGGCGCAACAACGCCGCGAGTCGACGCAGGTTGTGTGGTAGGTTTTTCTATCCCCTCGTTCCCATGAAAATTCATCTGCAATACGGCACCACCGGGCTTTCGGTCAACGTGCCGGGTACCAACATTCGTGTCATTGAGCCCACCTACGTTGCCGGGCTGCCCGACGAAGCGGCCGCGTTTGTGGCCGCCGTACGGGCGCCCATGGGCAGCCCCCCGCTGCGCGAGATCGTCAAGCCCGGTGAACGCGTGGCGGTGGTGATCCCCGACGGCACGCGGCCGTTGCCCAGCGACCGCTTGCTGCCCTGGCTGTTCGCGGAACTTTCGCATGTGCCGGATGACAACATCGTGATTGTTAATGGCACAGGCTCTCATCGTGCCAACACGCACGATGAACTTATCGGCATGCTGGGCGAGCCGGTGGTGAAGCGCTACCGCGTGGTGAACCACAACGCACACGACGCTTCCACGTTGGCGACTGCCGGTACCGCCGCCAATGGCCGAACGGTGATGATGAACCGCGAGTATGTGAACGCTGATCGCCGCATCGTTTTGGGCTTCATCGAGCCGCACTTCATGGCTGGTTTTTCCGGCGGCTACAAAGGTGCGTTTCCAGCCGTGGCGGACATTGACAGCATCATGCACTACCACCGCGCCCAGGTGATAGGCGATCCGCGCAGCACGTGGGGACGGCTGCAGAACAACCCCACGCAAGATCAAGTGCGGCGTTACGGCAGCTTGCTGCCACTGGATTTTCTTCTGAACGTGACGCTGAACCGCAAACGTGAAATCACGCAGTTTTTCTGTGGCGATCCCGTCGCCGCCCACGAAGCTGGCTGCGCCTTTGCCAAGCAGACGGCCATGGTGGCGTGCAAGCAGTCCTACCCCATCGTGCTCACCAGCAACGCAGGGTTTCCGCTGGACCAAAACCTTTATCAAACCGTTAAAGGCATGTCGGCCGCGGCGCAAATTGTGGAACCTGGCGGCTTCATTTTGGCGGCGGCCCGCTGCAATGATGGGTTTCCTGAGCATGGCAACTTCCGCGCATTCTTAACTCAACACCCATCGCCGCAAGCGATCCTTGACGCCATCAACGCGCCTGGCTTCTCAATGTTTGACCAATGGCAAGCGCAAGTGTTTGCGCTGATCGCGTGCAAAGCGCGCGTGGGCGTTTACAGCGAGATGCCCGCAGAACACATCGCCGCCGCACATATGGAAGCGGTGTCCAACATCGAACACCGGTTAGGCCAAGAGCTGGCGCAACGGGGCGTTGATACGCCCATCGCGGTGCTGCCCGAAGGGCCCATGACCATTCCCTATCTTTCAGCGTGAGCTCAGCATGTCAGAATCTCGCAATCGAACCGCCATTCCGTTTCCGCCGCCGCGCGATCATGTGGCGCAATCATCGGGCTACACACCAGGCGAGCAACCGCGGGCCGGCGATCGCATCATCAAGCTGAACACCAACGAAAACCCTTACCCGCCCAGCCCCCGGGTGGCCGAAGCGCTGGCAGATTTCCCGGTGGAAAGTTTGCGACGCTATCCCTCGCCCATGGCCGATCAATTTCGTGAGGTGGCGGCGCAGCTTTATGGGCTAAGCCCCGCGCAGGTGCTCGCGGGCAATGGCAGCGATGACATCTTGAACATTGTGCTACGCGCTTACCTCGATCCAGGCGATGTCTTGGCGTACCCGGATCCCAGCTACTCGCTGTACCCAGTGCTGGCACAAATTCACGGCGTGCGCTTGGCGCCTGTGCCTTGGGTGGCCAACTGGGCGCTGCCGATCAACGCTTTGGCCAGCAGCGGCGCGCGCGTGTTGTTTGTCACCAATCCCAACGCTCCCAGCGGCACTTTGGTGCCCACGAACACGCTTCGGGACTTGGCCAAGGCGTTTGCGGGCCTGGTTCTGATTGACGAAGCGTATGTAGAATTTGCCGACGAAAGCGGCTTGGCACTGCTGGCCGATTGTCCCAACGTTGTGCTTTCGCGCACGCTAAGCAAGTCATATAGCCTTGCGGGTTTGCGGTTCGGCTACGCGATGGGCGCCGCGCAGGTTATTGCTGAATTGGCCAAAGTGAAAGACAGCTACAATTGCGACGCAATCTCCATCGCCGCTGCCGTGGCGGCGTTGCAAGATCAACCCTACGCCCGCAGCTGTTGGGCAAAAGTGAAAACCGAGCGCAGCCGCATGACGGCCGAGTTGGTGGGGCGTGGGTTCGATGTGATCCCCAGCCAAACAAATTTCTTGTTTGCGCGACCGTCAAGCGGCGATGGGGCGCAGCTTTACGCCCATCTGAAGCAGCGGGGCATTCTTGTGCGTCACTTTGACAAACCTGGCCTTGCCGATCGGGTGCGCATCACCGTTGGCACGCACGAAGAAAACACCGAACTTTTGGCGGCCCTGCCCTGACCATGCGCAGAGCTTGGCTTGCGGGTGCGGTCGTCGTCGTAGCGGCGCCGTCAGGATCAACGCGAATTCCGGCAATTTTAAGCTTAAGACCACGCAGCGCATCCCGAATCTTCGTGTAGCCCCAACCCAAGTTGTCATTGGCCATGCGTAACACCATCTTGCGAATCTCATCGGCTTTGCGTGGGCGCCCACAACCGCGCGCCTTCGAGCCATCGTATTTGCGCGCACCCAATTGCCGATACCACGCAAGGATCGTTTCGGGGCGTACAAGCTGACAGCAGGCGGCTCGCTCTTTCGCGGTTAGTTCCTTGCCTTTCATGGCCAACCGGCGGCGCTGGCTTGCTGTGAAGCTGATGCGCTTCTTGCCAGTGGCCGCCTCAAGCAGCTCCTTGAGCACACGCACTTCTTCCTGCGCATAGGTCAACTTGCGTGCCATGCGATCCGTGATCGCT
>JBBSJE010000249.1:0-9120 GCA_038257535.1 Polyangia bacterium | reverse complement strand
GCAACCTGCGGCTGCCGACAGCGCCACGCAGGTGCAAGCGTTTTCCGCGTAGGCGGTCAAAAGCACAAGCCGCGGCAAAACCAGGGGAACATGTTAGCTTTGGCCGTTGGCCATAGCACCTATGCACCTTGCGTCAGTCGCACAAAGCCGAGACAACAACTTCAATTTGATGCGGTTGCTGGCTGCGCTTGTTGTGATTGTCAGCCATAGCTATCCGCTTACCTACGGGCACAATGGTCGTGAACCGCTGTATCGCTTGGTGGGCATGACCATGGGCAGCGTGGCGGTTGACGCCTTCTTCCTCATGAGTGGCTTCCTGAACACCCAAAGCATCATTCGTGCAGGGCAGCCGGGTCGGTTTGTGGTAGGGCGCGCGCTTCGCATTTTCCCCGCGCTATGGGTGATGGTGCTCTTAAGCGTTGTGGTGGTGGGCCTAATGTTTTCCGACCTGCCGTTTGAAGCTTTTTTGCGCAGCCACCATACGCAAGCTTATGTGTTCAAGAACACAACCCTATTTTTTGGCGCTGAATACGAATTGGCCGCCTTCGCTCAGCTTCCGTACCCCTTTGCGGTTAACGGCTCATTGTGGTCGTTGCCCATTGAAGTGCGCATGTACGTGGGTTTGCTTTTGACATGGATGGTGCTCAGCACCTTCGGTGCAAGCCACAACGCCCACCGAATGGTTCTGCCGTTCATTGCGGTCATGTCTGGGGTGTACTTTTTATGGGCGCGCCCGCAGGCTGGGCCCTGGGTGCTGGAGGCACGGCTTTTGTGTTTGTTTACCCAAGGGTCGGCCTACGCTGTATGGCAGGACAAGGTTCAACTGCGAACGGGGGTGTTCGGGGCCGCGATCTTCTTTATGGGCGTTAGCACGTGGTGGCCAGCGTCGTTTTATCCGGTTTACATGGCAGGTTTTGCCTATGCTTTGTTGTACCTGGCCTATGTGCCCAAGGGGCGGATCCGCGCCTACAATCAGTGGGGCGACGTCTCGTACGGCATCTACATCTATGCGTTTCCTGTGCAACAAGCCGTGGTGGCGCTATTGAACCCTCGGTCGGTGATGGTGCTGGCGGCAACGGCCACGCCATTCATCGTGGCCCTAGCCGCTGCCTCTTGGCGTTTCATTGAAAAGCCTGCGCTGAGCCTCAAACCAAAACCAAGAGCTGGCTGCGGCAAGTCTGAATAGGCCGACTCTCGGCTAAGAAGCGCCCCGGTTTGAATGCCACACCGACTTTTTGCGCTTGGTTTTGGGGGGCGCCAGCAGATCAGGGTTGGCCAAAATTTCCTGCAACGCCTCAGGTGGATCGCCATCGGCAGCCTTGCGTAGATCGCCGCCTTCGTCGCGCGCGATCTCAATCAGCAAGCGATTGGAAACCACCGAGCGCGGAAACAACACCGTCACATCCTGCTCACTGGACCATTCGTCTTTGTGCTTGATCAGCAGCCAAGCTTTCCCAGCCGGATCTGATTTGCGTCCCGTGCGCACCAACACCCATGACCCACGAAGTTTCTGGCCCAGGAAGCTGAATTTCAGATCCCCTCTGGCCAAAGCCGCATCAACGTCTTCAGACTCAGGTATCCAAGCACCGCGATCCCAAAGCATCACCGTGCCGCCGCCATACTCACCCTGCGGGATGATGCCCTCGAACTTGTTGTATTCGATCGGGTGATCTTCCACGTGCATGGCCATGCGCTTGGTTTTGGGGTCATACGAAGGGCCCTTAGGCACAGCCCAGGACAACATCACACCCTTCCACTCAAGCCGAAGATCGTAATGCAACATCGAGGCGCGATGTTTTTGCACCACAAACGCCAGCGTCTTCTTGGGCCGCGCAGGCGCCCTAACCGGTTTGCCTTTGGGCTCGCTCGTGACGTTGAATTTTCGCTTCTTGCGATATTCGTCTAACGGCATGGGTGCAGAAGACTAACGCACGTTTCCTACGACCCGAGGACTGACGGCGCTTCAGCTACAGCCGCGGGCCGCCTTTTGCCATCGCATCCTCAGCCGCGCCAGACGACGGCGGCTGCCACGCGCTTTGCACCAGTGTCACGGCCGCTCTGGTGGCGAGCGGCAGGGCAACAACTCTAAGACCTGTGGCCAAAAAGCGGCCGGTGAGCCTCGAAAAAAGGCCACCACCTAGCACATAGCCAGCAAGCACACCTAAGCCCAAGACTGCGTAGGGGCGCTCCGACATTTCTTTGGCCAAGTCGAAGCCCGCCACGCGGGGCATGGGGATCTCAATCAGATTTGCGTGGTCTTTGGTGTTCATGATTCGCGACCTTATTTGATGCCATTACCGCCGGGCCAAAAGCACGCCTACTGCGAAGGCGCCCAACAAACAGTAGCCGGGATGCCGCCTGTACCAAGCACGCCACTGCGTGACGGAACGTGATTTTTCTTGCAACGCCAAGCTGGAGTCCACCAGTTTAGCGCGGGCGTCTTTCAACGCCTTTTGCAGCTGCAGGATCTCTGTATCCTCCGCCCTACCCATTACGCCCTCGGCAAACGTTGATCGCCGCTGGGAGAACTCAACGCCACCAATGATGACGACGACTCGGGAAAACTGCCCTTCAGCGACGCCACCGCCTTGGTGAGTTCTATCGCCGTCAACTGCATGGGCTGAAAATTCTGCCCGCGTTGCTTTAGGCGCCTTGCCACCCAGAGGCCAGCCACCACATGAACCACGCCAAGACTCAGCAAGGCAACCCAAGCGGGCAACCAAGCTGATAGCGCCCACACGGTGCCCACAACCACAAAACAATACCCAGCAAGGGCAAGCGCCAGGGCAACGATGGCGTGCGCCGCCAGCCGAAACACCTGCTTGGCATCGCGGCGCACCTCGATCTGGGCCAGTTTCACGACAGAGTCAACAAGCTCAAGCGCACCATCGCGCGCGTTGGCCAGAATGACCCGCAGATCGTCGGGGTTGTTTTGTTCAGGCCGCATCGTGTTGCTCGGGCCACCCGCCGAAGCGTAAAAATTAGCTCTGCCGCGCGAGGGTGTCTTCGGCCTCGTGGCCAACACGACGAATGCGGGACGACAAGTCTTCCCGCAATTCCCGACCGGACTTTGGCGCCATCATCAAAGCCACGCTGGCGCCAACCAGAACGCCCACACTAAACACGGCCAGTGATTCCACAACGGTTGCGCTGGTTGTTCGCTTGGATTCAAGCCCCAAAGCACCCAAAATGTCGTCTTTGTTCAATTGCGTAATGTCGCTAATTTTCATGATTTTCGCCTTTCCTTACCGTTTGACGATGTGATTCAGCGCCGCTGAGCCGCCCGCGCCACCAGGTATCCCAGCAGCACCGCGCCACCCAGGGCCACCACAGGGTATTCAACCACAAAGCCTCGAACGCGTTGGTTTAGTTCGTCGAGCTTGTGCTTGGCTTCGTCCAACCTTGGGAGCACTTCCGATTCAAGGACATTCTTCGATTCCATCTGTTGTTCGGTCGTCATATCTCCCCCATCCGTGCCTGCGAATTTCGTCGCAGGGGGCATGCTAGCACTTATTGAACCTTGTGACCTACCCTTAGCTGCGCGAGAACCCGCGCGGCGGATTTCACGTTTACAGCTCTGGTGCGAATCCCGCTACAATCCCAGGCAGCCCTTGCACGGCGCGGTGAGTCATCTGGCGATCAAAAAACACCAGCGCTGGTGATTTTGCTACCATGAAGCGTGATCCCGGCATGCGCCGCAAACGCCACCCCCGGGGCTTCCGCCCACGCCCGCTGTCCCTTATTGTACGCTCACCCACGCCCCCCTGAGCTCCACCGGACCAGCCTCCCCATGCCAGAAATGAACATTATCCAAGCCGTAAACGATTGCCTGCGATTGGAGATGCGTCGCGATCCCAAGGTGGTGGTGCTGGGCGAGGATGTGGGTCGCTTCGGAGGCGTTTTTCGCGCAACAACTGGGCTTTTTGATGAGTTTGGCCCCGACCGCTGCATGGACACACCATTGGCCGAAGCTGGGATCATCGGCAGCGCCATCGGCATGGCGCTTTACGGGATGCGCCCCGTTGCGGAAATTCAATTCGCGGATTTCATTTATCCAGCGTTTGATCAGATCGTGAACGAACTTGCCAAGATGCGTTATCGTAGCGGGGGTGAGTATCCGTCTCCGGTAATCATTCGAACACCTGCGGGCGGCGGCATTCGCGGCGGGCACTATCACAGCCAGTCACCCGAAGCGCTGTTCATTCACGTGGCGGGTTTGCAGGTGGTTTATCCCTCAAACCCCATCGACGCCAAAGGCTTGCTGGCTTCGGCGATTCGCGGTGAAGATCCAGTGATCTTCTTCGAGCCAAAACGTGTTTACCGCGCCGCCCGCGCCGATGTTCCCGAGGGCGAGTACACCATTCCTATTGGCAAGGCCAAAGTGGTGCGTGAGGTGCCCCAACGTTCAGCCACGTCGGTGACCGTGCTGGCCTGGGGCGCGATGGTTCACACAGCGCTTGAAGCCGCCGAGCATGGCGTGGAAGAAGGATTCGATCTTGAAGTGATCGATCTTCGCACGCTGCTGCCTTTCGACATTGAAACCATTCTTAACTCCGTGCGCAAAACCGGCCGCGTGGTCGTGGTGCACGAGGCGCCGCGCACGTGCGGCTTTGGGGCCGAGTTGGCCGCCACGATTCAGGAAAAAGCGATGCTTCATCTTGAGGCACCGATCTTGCGCGTCACTGGTTTCGATACACCGTTTCCCTACACGCTAGAAAACGAATACCTTCCCGACGCCAATCGCATTTTGGATGCGGTTGAACGCACCATTCAATTCTAGCTCAGCCCGCACTGGAGCGTTATGGCCTACGAGTTCAAGTTGCCCGACATCGGCGAGGGCGTGGTTGAGGGGGAAATCGTTCGTTGGTTGGTAAACGAAGGCGATGTGATCACACAAGACCAGCCCATGGTCGAGGTGATGACCGACAAAGCCACGGTTGAAATCCCTGCCCCGCGCCCGGGGAAAGTGCTTAGCCGGCATTACGCCGAGGGCCAGCTGTGCCCGGTGGGCAAGGTGCTTATCACCATTGACGACGGCGGCGTTTCGGCAAGCACGCAAGCGCCAGCCCCACGCAAGCGCCGCAACAGCGCGCATGGCAGCGAGGCGGCCGCTGAGGTGGTCCCTGCGCCGCCGGCCGAGCAGGCACCGCCTGTGCCTCCCGCTGTGCCTGCCGTTTCGGTTTTGGCTACCCCCGCCACGCGCAAGTTGGCGCGCACGCTGGGCGTTGATCTTGGACACGTCAACGGCAGCGGGCCTGCGGGGCGGATCACCCATGACGACGTGCAAGCGGCCAGCGGCGCACCGGCGCCTGTGAGCCGCGCCCCTTTGCGTGCCGTGTCCGCTGCGGGGGACGTGCGGGTGCCCTTCCGGGGTCTGCGGCGCAAGATCGCTGAACGCATGACGCTGGCCAAACAGAAGGCCGCGCATTTCACCTACGTGGAAGAGGTTGACGCACACGCCTTGGTCACCCTGCGCGCGCGCGCGAACGATCGCCTTTCGGCGCAGGGTTTGAAGCTTTCGTACCTGCCGTTCATCGTGAAGGCAACTGTTGAAGCGCTAAAATGCTTCCCGCAGCTGAACGCCACCTTGGACGAGGCGGCGTCGGAGATCATCCAAAGGCGCAGCTACCACATTGGCATGGCGGCGGCCACCGCGGAGGGGCTCGTGGTGCCCGTCATTCATAACGCCGATCAACGTTCGCTTCTGGATCTGGCGCGCGAGATTGACCGGCTTGCGGCCGTTACAAAAGCCGGGCGCGCCACGCGTGACGATCTCACCGGCAGCACGTTTACGATCACAAGCTTGGGCGCGCAGGGAGGCCTTCTGGCCACGCCGGTGATCAATTTCCCCGAGGTGGCGATCTTGGGCGTGCACAAAATTGCCAAGCGCGCGGTGGTTGTAAGTGACAAGATTGAAATCCGGGAGATGATGAATTTGTCGATTTCCGTGGATCACCGTTTGGTGGATGGGCACGAGGCGGCGGCGTTTGTGAACATGATCAAGGAATCCTTGGAAACCCCAGGGCTTCTGTTCTTGGATTCTGTATAGGCACCGTCACGCCGGAGGTTCTGTGGCCGTTACCAAACAAGCAAAACGCTCAGCCGCCGACAAGGTTTCAAAAGCCCTATCAGGCCAACCCGAAGACGGGCGCATCATTGAAGCCTGGACGGACGAGGCGTTTGCGCTGGCCACGGGCGTAATTCAGATCCTTGATGAAAACGGCCATGCCGATCCGCAGCGTGTGCCTCAGATTTCCCCCGAAGCACACCGCCAGCTTTACCGAGGCATGCTGCAAAGCCGGTTGTTGGACGACCGCTTGATGCCACTGCAACGGCAGGGCCGCATTGGGTTTTATATCGAGGCGCGCGGGCAAGAGGCCGGCATGATCGGCGGCGCGCATGCCATCGAGCCCCGCGACTATTTCATCTCCGGTTTGCGCGAGACCGCCGCTGGCATCTATCGCGGGGTGCCTTTGCGCACGCACATGGCGCAGATGTTTGGCAACGCAAACGACGTCACGTTGGGGCACCAACTGCCCTGCCATTCAGGCACACGCGCGTCCAATCATTTGATCATGTCTTCTTGTGTGTCGTCACAGCTTCCGCAAGCCGTTGGCGTCGCGTGGGCGGCGAAGCTCGACAAGACTGACACCGTGGTGCTGGGCTATATGGGCGATGGCGGCACCAGCGAAGAAGACTTTCATGTGGCCATGAACTTCGCCGCGGTGTTCAAGCTGCCCGTGGTGTTTGTTTGCCAAAACAACCAGTGGGCCATTTCAACGCCGCTGTCGCAACAAACCGCCTCACAAACCATTGCGGTGAAGGGCTTGGCTTATGGCATTCCCTCTTACCGAGTTGACGGCAACGACATCTTTGCCGTTTACAGCACGATCAAGGCGGCTGTGGATCGCGCGCGTGCCGGTGACGGCCCAAGCTTCATTGAAAATCTGACGTACCGAGTGGGGCCCCACAGCTCATCTGACGATCCCACGCGCTACCGCGATCCACACGAGCCTGAGCCTTGGCGCACCAAGGATCCATTGGTGCGTTACCGCAAGTGGCTTGATGCTGAGGGTTTGCTACCAAGCGAGCAAGAGGCCGAGCTGGCGGCACACGTCGAGCGAGAGATTCGTGAGGCCATTGCCGCAGAAGAAGCGGCCGCCAAACCGCCGTTGCGGTCTTTGATTGAAACCGTTTTTGCCAAGCCCAATTGGCTGCTGGAAGAGCAGCTGGCGGAGTTGCAAAGGGTGCGGGCGAAGCGCGGTGGCGGCGCATCGGACGAGGGGCCCCTGGGGTAGCCACGCCCTTGTCATAGAACGCCATCCTATTGCTGCATTTGCGACGCGAATCCGCCGGCAAGCGGCTGCCGCGAACACCCATCAAGGGCATAGGGGCGGCACCACAACCGGACGGGCGCTCTCCATCGTCGAGCCGTTGCCCAGCTGGCCAACGTCATTATAGCCCCAGCAAAAAATGTTCCCGTCCGAACGCTGGGCGCAGCTATGACGAGCACCCGCCGTAACCGCGATGATGTCGCGCAAGGGAACTAGGACAGGACTTTTGCCAACGTTGCCCTCGCCGCCAAGTCGCCCGTTGGAGGGCGCGCCCCAGCACCACAGCTGCCCAGTTGCGCCGAGCGCGCAGGAGTGCTGATGCCCTGCCGGCTCAATGAGCCTTTGGCTTGGCGGAGAACACGGACTCTACCGTGTTAGGCTCGACGCCCTCTCCGGCGAGATCAACCTTCATTCACCGGGGGCTGTGCTGCGATTTGGTCCCGAAGAAGGCCTCACCCCGGCTGATTTCTCTTTTCCTGGCACGCGATCGCTGGTGGCTCCCGATGGACGTCTGTGGTTTGCGTCCAACCACGATGTGCTCATCGTTGATCCGAGCCAGGTCCGAATTAACGAATTGGCTCCACCCGTTTCTGTTCAATCCATCTCAGTAAACGGTCGACCGTTGCCGCTGGGGCCCGAGAGCGATTTAACATTGCAAACACGACCCAAACGAGTCGACCTTGAGTTTACGGGGCTGGCCCTTGGCAATCCCAATGCACAGACTTTTGCGTTATCGTCTTGATGGGCTCGACGGAGCCGATTGGCACGACGGAAGCGACCGTCATGCGGTCTATACCAACCTTGGACCTGGGACCTATCGTTTTCGCGTTAGGGCTGCAAATGAGCATGGCTACTGGAGCGTTCAGGCAGCAGAGATGGGCTTCAAGATTCCACCAACACTTTGGCAGCGGTGGCCCGTGCGTATCGCGCTCGCACTGCTAGCGGCAGCTGCATTCGCCATCACGTTCGCTTCCTGGCGCGCCCGCCGCCAGCGTCAACGCTTCGCCATCGTCATGGCCGAACGCAATCGCATCGCCGCCGAAATGCACGAAGCGCTCGAACAAAGTTTCGCTGCGTTGGCGCTGAACCTCGGCGCCGCACAACGAGAGGCAGAAGCAACGCCCGCGACGAAACATCAGCCAGTCCTTGATCGTCGCCAACCTCAACTACGGGCTTAACTACGATGATATGGCCGAGGTGTTTCGCGCCGCCATCAAGCACAAGCAAGCTGTTGCCACTCCCGATCTCATTGGCGAGGTTGTTAATGGCCAAGTGCGCAGCCGTCGTGACACGCGCTTCGATGAACCCGCGCCGCCGAAATATCCGCTTGGCATTTCGCGGCACTTCAAAAATCAGGTAATCAACCTGGCGCACACCGAGATGGCAAACCTTCGGCAATCCGACGGTTTCAAAGGGCTCTTCGACTACGCCCGCGAACAGGGGGTGCACACCCATATCTTTGGAAGTTGGGCCGCTTGGACTAGCAACATCGGACGCGACTACGCAGCGTTTTGGAACACCACCCCGGTGTCCTCACGCCCGGGCCACAACGCCGCCTACCCATACTAGTACACGAGGCCGGAAGTTCGTTCCGGGTTTTGGGAATAAATGGGATGCGACGTCGATCTTACTATCGTGACGCGCGGACCCGCACCCAGAAGCATCGAAATACCCCGTGGGGGTCAGCGCGAGCTAAGGATTTTGGTTCGCCGGGCACGCGCCCCACACGGGGTGGTCCAGCGGGGGCGCATTATTCTGATGGCGCGAGGAGGGATGGGCAGCGAGG